>CAIUTG010000001.1 GCA_903902035.1 uncultured Curvibacter sp.
CCACCCATTTGCGCGCCCCCACCCTGGTGGCCTCCAACCCCAACCCCGAAACCAGTCGGGCCAAAGCCGTGGTCCGTGCTGTGAGCATGCCCGTCAAGCCCAAGAAAACCAAGGGCACTGGGCCCAACAAATTGTTTGTCCTGGACACCAATGTGCTGATGCACGACCCCATGTGTCTGTACCGCTTTGAAGAACACGATGTCTTCTTACCGATGATCGTCCTGGAAGAGCTGGATGGGCACAAAAAAGGCATGACCGAGGTGGCCCGCAATGCCCGCCAAACCAGCCGGACCCTGGATGCTTTGGCAGGCGCTCAAGGCGCTGACATCGGTCATGGCTTGCGACTGGACAGCACCGGCCACAAAGAGGCGGGTGGCAAATTGTTCTTTCAGACCAAACCCTTGCCCTACACCCTGCCCACCAGCCTGCCCCAGGGCAAGGCCGACAACCAAATTCTGGGGGTGGTGCAAGCCCTGCGCCAAGTCGAAATTGACAGCACCCCCGATGGCCAAGTGTCACGGCAGGTGGTCTTGGTGTCCAAAGACATCAATATGCGGGTCAAAGCCCGCGCCCTGGGCCTGGAAGCCGAAGATTACGAAAATGACAAAACCCTGGAAGACGGCGACTTGCTGTATTCCGGGTCCTTGGCCCTGCCCGCCGACTTCTGGAGCAAGAACGGTAAGTCGGTGGAAAGCTGGCAAAGCGGCAGCCACACTTATTACCGCATCAGCGGCCCCATCGTGCCCGCGCTGATGATCAACCAGTTCGCTTATTTGGAGGCCCCGGGCGAGAGCAATCTGTACACCCGCGTCACCGAGATTCGGGGCAAAACGGCGGTCTTGCAAACCCTCAAAGACTACGGCCATGCCAAAAACGCCGTCTGGGGCGTGACCACCCGCAACCGCGAACAAAACTTCGCCATGAACCTGCTGCTGGACCCCGAGGTGGACTTCGTCACTCTGACCGGCACCGCCGGTACGGGCAAAACCTTGATGGCCTTGGCCGCAGGTCTGACCCAGGTGCTGGATGAGCGCCGCTACACCGAAATCATCATGACCCGGGCCACCGTCAGCGTGGGCGAAGACATTGGCTTTTTGCCCGGCACCGAAGAAGAAAAAATGGGCCCCTGGATGGGCGCTTTGGACGACAACCTGGAGTTCCTGGCCAAGGGCGACGGCGGCAATGCCGGTGAATGGGGCCGTGCCGCCACCAATGAATTGATCCGCAGCCGCATCAAGATCAAGAGCATGAACTTCATGCGCGGGCGCACTTTCATGAACAAATACGTGATCATTGACGAAGCGCAAAACCTGACACCCAAGCAAATGAAAACCCTGATCACCCGGGCCGGCCCGGGCACCAAGATCATCTGCATGGGCAACTTGGCGCAGATCGACACACCGTACTTGACCGAAGGCTCTTCAGGCCTGACCTACGCGGTGGACCGTTTCAAAGGCTGGCCACACGGCGGCCACATCACCCTGGCCCGAGGCGAGCGCTCTCGCCTGGCCGACTTTGCCAGCGACGTGCTGTGATCAGGCGCCCGCTTTAAAAATCATCGCTCGTGCCATAAGCCAGACTCTCAAAACGGGTCTGGTTCTTGTGGAAGAACAGCTTGACGGTGCCGGTGGGGCCATTGCGCTGTTTGCCGATGATGATTTCGGCCAAGTTCTGGTCTTTGCTTTCCTTGTTGTAGTAATCGTCGCGGTAGATGAACATGATGATGTCGGCATCTTGCTCAATCGCGCCCGATTCGCGCAAGTCACTCATCATGGGGCGTTTGTCGGTGCGGGTTTCCACACTTCGGTTCAACTGAGAAAGCGCAATCACCGGGCATTGCAGCTCTTTGGCCAGCATTTTCAGACCCCGCGAAATTTCGCCCAGTTCGGTGGAGCGGTTGTCCCCGCTGTCGCCGCTGTTGCCACTCATGAGCTGCAAATAATCGACCACGATCAGGCCCAGCTTGCCGCAACTGCGCGACAAACGTCGGGCATTGGTGCGCAATTGGCTGGAGTTCAAGCCCGGGCTTTCATCGATGTGCAAAGACACGGTGCGCAGGCGCTCAATGGCTTCGGTCAGGCGCGGCCATTCCTCGTCTGCGAGTTTGTCGGTGCGCAAATTGCCCTGGTTGATGCGGCCAATCGAGCCGACCACCCGCACCGCCAGTTGTGCCGCCCCCATTTCCATGGAGAACACCGCTACGGGCAGCCCTTCATTCAGCGCCACATGTTCGGCAATGTTGATGGCAAAGGCGGTTTTGCCCATGGAAGGCCGCGCCGCCAGCACCACCAAGTCGCCAGGCTGCAGGCCCGAGGTCATGCGGTCCAGGTCATAAAACCCGGTGGGCACGCCCGTGATGTCGTTGGGGTTGTCGGCCATTTCCTGCACCCGGTCCAGCAGGTCCACCACCAGGGTGTCCATGGACTGGAAGCCCTGCTTCATCTTGGCGCCTTCTTCACCGATGTTGAAGATTTTTTGCTCGGCTTCGTCCAAAATCTTGTCCACCGCTCGGCCTTGCGGGTTGAAGGCGCTGGTGGCAATTTCGTCGCTGGCGGACACCAGTTTGCGCAAAATCGCCCGCTCGTGGACGATCTCGGCGTAGCGCCGAATGTTGCTGGCACTCGGCACGTACTGGGCCAAGGTGTTCAGGTAGCCCAAACCCCCGGCTTCCTCGGACTTGCCCAGGTTTTGCAGCTGCTCATAAACCGTGACCACATCGGCGGGCTTGGAGGCGTTGATGAGTGAGTTCAAAACACCAAAAATGACCCGGTGCTCATAACGGTAAAAGTCGCCCTCCACCACCACGTCGCTGATCTTTTCCCACGCCCCGTTGTCGATCAACACCCCGCCCAAAACGCTGGACTCGGCCTCGATCGAATGGGGGGGCACACGCAGCTTGGCCACCTCGCGGTCAGAACGCTCCTCGCGTTCGGCGCGCATCGGGGCAAGATGGGGGTCTAAAGACGGAAAAACAGCAGACATGGACTTCCTCAACAACCCCGGATATTAGCCTGACCCACACCATCCGTCACGGCACAAGGTTGTGCGCAGGCTGTGGACAAGGCGTGGACATCACGGGGAAAAACCAATAAAAAAGCCGCCTTTCGGCGGCTTTTGCGTTCCCATTGAAATGGGCGGGCAATCGGGTTTTAGGCCGTTTCGCCGTAAACCGAGACGTTCACTTCAACCACCACATCGGTGTGCAACGCCACGCTGATGGTGCTGTCGCCCACGGTCTTGAGAGGGCCATTGGGCAAACGGATTTGGGACTTCAGCACGGGGTAGCCGGCCTTGGCCAATTCATCCGCAATGTCGTGATTGGTGACGGAACCAAACAAGCGACCGTCCACACCTGATTTTTGGGTCAACTTGATGGTCGTGCCACCCAGCTTTTCACCTTGGGCTTGGGCTTCGGCCAATTTGGCGGCAGCGGCTTTTTCGAGTTCGGCGCGCTTGGCTTCGAATTCGGCCTTGGCGGCAGCCGTGGCGCGACGGGCGCGGCCAGAAGGAATCAGGAAGTTGCGGGCATAGCCGTCTTTGACCTTGACGATTTCGCCCAGGTTACCCAGGTTCACAACCTTGTCGAGCAGAATGATTTGCATGGTTGTTTCTCCTTAGATTTTGTGCTGGTCGCTGTAAGGCACCAAAGCCAGGAAGCGAGCGCGCTTGATGGCGGTGTTCAGCTGACGTTGGTAAATGGCACGGG
>CAIUTG010000002.1 GCA_903902035.1 uncultured Curvibacter sp.
GGCGCTGACTCGCTGGACACTGTGGAATTGGTGATGGCCCTGGAAGACGAGTTCGGTATTGAAATTCCCGACGAAGACGCGGAAAAAATCACCACCGTTCAAAACGCCATCGATTACGCCAACACCCACCACAAGGCTTAATACTTTCCATGTCTCGTCGTCGCGTCGTCGTCACCGGCTTGGGCTGTGTGACTCCTGTTGGCAACACCGTTGCCCAAGCCTGGGCCGCTTTGCTGGCCGGTCAGTCTGGTATTGACACTGTCAAGAGTTTTGATGCCTCGTCTTTGGCGTGCCAGTTTGCTGGCGAAGTCAAAAACTTTGACATCACCCAATACCTGCCTGAGAAAGAGGCGCGACACATGGATCGCTTCATTCACCTCGGCATGGCTGCGGCCATGCAAGCCGTGGTGGATTCGGGCCTGCCCACGGGCGAGGCCCTGAGTGAAGAGCAAGCGGTGCGCATCGGTTGCAATGTGGGCGCCGGCATCGGCGGCCTGCCCATGATTGAACGCACCCATGCGGAATACACGGCCCGAGGCCCGCGCCGCATTTCCCCTTTCTTTGTGCCCGCTTCGATCATCAACATGATCTCGGGCCATTTGTCGATTCAATACGGTTTCAAAGGCCCCAATGTGGCCGTTGTCACCGCCTGCACCACGGGTTTGCACGCGATTGGTTTGTCCGCTCGGATGATCGAATACGGCGACTGCGACGTGATGATCGCGGGTGGGGCTGAATCCACCGTCTCGCCCTTGGGCATCGGTGGCTTTGCCTCGGCGCGCGCCCTGTCGACCCGCAACGACGACCCCAAGACCGCTTCCCGCCCTTGGGACAAAGACCGCGATGGTTTTGTGCTGGGCGAAGGGGCAGGCGTCTTGGTGCTCGAAGAATATGAACACGCCAAAGCCCGTGGGGCCAAGATCTACGCCGAATTGGCGGGTTTTGGCTTGTCGGGCGACGCCTACCACATGACCGCACCCAATGTGGACGGTCCCCGCCGCTCCATGCAGATGGCTTTGCAAAATGCGGGCGTCAATGCCGACCAAGTCAACTACATCAATGCCCATGGCACCTCCACGCCCCTGGGAGATTTGAACGAAACCAACGCCATCAAAGCGGCTTTGGGGGACCATGCGTACAAGACGTTGGTGAACTCCACCAAATCCATGACCGGCCACTTGTTGGGCGGTGCCGGTGGCATTGAAAGTGTGTTCACCACCTTGGCGGTGCACCATCAAAAGAGCCCGCCCACCATCAACCTTTTCAACCAAGACCCTGAGTGCGACCTGGACTACTGTGCCAACACGGCGCGGGATGTGAAGATCGATGTTGCCGTGAAAAACAACTTCGGTTTTGGCGGCACCAACGGAACCCTGGTCTTTAAGCGACTGACTTGAACTCGCACCACGCCGCCCCCGCGCTTGGATTTCCAGTTCGACGGGTGGTGTGGGTGGTTTGGGCCCTGGCGGCTTGGTGGCTGCTGTCATTGACCGCGCTGGCCTGGGCCTGTTTGCAATGGGAGGGGGCCCACCGTTGGCTCGCCATGGGCTTGAGTGCCTTGCTCACCAGCGCCTTGGGTGGTTGGGCGGGCTGGGGTTGGTACTCGCAGGTTCCGGGCGAGTGGTTTTGGGACCGAACCCAGTGGCATTTTCAGCCCCTGTCGGCGGGATCGCTGGCGGTGCTCGTCAAGCGCCTTGAAGTGGTTTTCGACCTACAACACAGCCTGCTCTTGCGGGCTGGTTCAGAGCCCACTCCAGGCCCTTGGGCGTGGCTGGGCCATCCACTCGGCCATCACACCCGCTGGCGCCTTGTTTGCCGGGCCCACGCCCCTGATCGTTGGCATGATTTTCGGTGTGCGGTATATTCCCGCGCTTGAGGGTTTTGTTGATTTCTTTCAGCTCATTTTCGAAGGTTTCTATGCGAACAGTGACTTCTACTTTGGATGGTTTGGCGTTCTCTCAGCGCCCTTTGCTGCAGAAAAAGTGGACCAGCAGACTCGCTGGTTTGATGCTGGCGGCTGGTGGCTTGCTGGCGACGGCGACTTTGGCACTGCCTGACTTCGCTCACGCAGCACCGGCGGTTCAGGCCAACAATGGGCGTGGCCTGCCCGACTTCACCGACTTGGTGGAGCAGGTCGGCCCCTCGGTGGTCAACATTCGCAACCTCGAAAAAGCGTCGTCCCACCCCATGGCACAGGGCGATGTCCCCGACGCTGACATGGAGGAATTTTTCCGTCGTTTTGGCATTCCTGTGCCCAAAATGCCCAAGAGGGGTCCGCGCCAACCCGTGCCGGATGCCGATGACGAGCCCCAAACCAAAGGTGTTGGATCGGGCTTCATCTTGACCTCCGACGGGTATGTCTTGACCAATGCCCATGTGGTCGATGGCGCGGATGAGTTGCTGGTGACCTTGCCCGATCAGCGCGAATTCAAAGCCAAATTGATTGGCGCCGACAAACGCTCCGACGTGGCCGTGGTCAAAATCGAGGCCACTGGGCTGCCTGCCGTCAAGGTGGGCGATGTCAGCAAATTGCGCGTCGGCGAGTGGGTGATTGCGATTGGTTCTCCCTTCGGTTTGGAAAACTCGGTCACGGCGGGCATTGTCAGTGCCAAAGGCCGCGACACGGGCGATTACCTGCCCTTCATTCAAACCGATGTGGCGATCAACCCGGGTAACTCTGGTGGCCCATTGATCAATATGCGCGGTGAAGTGGTGGGCATCAACAGCCAAATTTATTCGCGCTCGGGGGGGTACATGGGGATTGCTTTTTCGATCCCCATCGACGAGGCGGTTCGGGTCAGCGATCAATTGCGTGCGCACGGCCGGGTTTCGCGGGGTCGGATTGGCGTTCAAATCGACCAGGTGACCAAAGAAGTGGCCGAATCGCTGGGTTTGCCCAAAGCCCAAGGTGCCTTGGTGCGTGGCGTCGAGACGGACTCACCCGCCGACAAAGCGGGCATCGAAGCCGGAGACATCATTTTGAAATTTGATGGCAAGGAAATCAACAAGAGCATTGACTTGCCACGGATTGTTGGCAACACGAAACCAGGAACCCGCAGCACCGTCAGCGTTTTCCGTCGCGGCGCCCACAAGGACTTGAGCATCTTGGTGGCCGAGATCGAAGAGGAAAAAACCGCTTCGTCGGGCGCTGGCGGTCGCGCCGAGCCTGGCAAACCCAGCACCAATCTGGCCGAAAAATGGGGCCTGGCGTTGACCGAGTTGAGCCCAGCGCAAAAGCGCGATCTGAAACTCAAGGGCGGCCTGCTGGTGGCGGGCGTCAGCGATGCCGCAGCCCGTGCCGGTTTGCGCGAGGGCGATGTCTTGATTGCGGTCGCCAATGTGGAGGTGGCCAATCTGAAAGACCTGGACGCCGTGTTGAGCAAAGTGCCCGCAGGCAAAGGCCTGTCGGTGCTTTACCGGCGTGGCGAATGGACCAATTACGCCGTGCTCAAAGCCACAAAATAATGGTAAACCCTTGAGTTCAACAGGGGAATTGGACCCGATCCGCAGTATTTTTGACCCTGTTGCCAGCCCTTTTGATATGCCTCGTCGACGCCATGAGAAGGGTTTCATCCTTCTTTTGGATAGAATGAAACCTTGATAATTCACATGGTGGTATATTGTCGGGCTGGCTCTGAGTTGTCCCATGGCCATCCACCGATCTTGCACAAGTTATCCCAAGCTTCTTCTTTTAAATTGTGAATAACCTGTGTAAAAATAGCCTGTTGTTGCACTGCAACAACCTGTGCCCGGCGACGCGGGGCCTTGGCTTTTGGTGCTTTTTGCCTACAATGAAGTCCCAACTATCGCAGTTGCTATTGATTGTTGGTTTTAGGGCGCGTCAACTTCAGACGCGCCCTTTTTTAATTGGGTCTTACCTGGTTTCTTAACGTTCGTTCATTGATGAATCACATCAGAAATTTTTCCATCATTGCCCACATCGACCATGGCAAATCCACGCTGGCCGATCGTTTGATTCAACGTTGTGGCGGCTTGGCCGACCGCGACATGGAGGCCCAGGTGCTGGACTCCATGGACATTGAAAAAGAACGGGGCATCACCATCAAGGCCCAAACCGCCGCGCTGCAATACAAGGCCAAGGATGGTCAGGTGTACAACCTGAACCTGATCGACACCCCTGGCCATGTGGACTTTTCCTACGAGGTCAGCCGCTCCTTATCGGCCTGCGAAGGTGGGCTGCTGGTGGTGGACGCATCCCAAGGCGTCGAAGCGCAAACCGTGGCCAATTGCTACACCGCTTTGGACCTGGGGGTGGAGGTGGTTCCGGTCCTGAACAAGATGGACTTGCCCAATGCCGATCCTGAAAACGCCAAGGCCGAAATCGAAGACGTGATTGGCATTGACGCCACCGACGCCATTCCCTGTTCGGCCAAAACGGGCATGGGCGTGGATGAGATTTTGGAAGCCATCGTGGCGCGCATTTCCGCCCCCAAGGGCAACCCCGACGCGCCTTTGCGGGCCATGATTGTGGACAGCTGGTTTGACAGCTACGTCGGCGTGGTGGTGTTGGTGCGCGTGGTCGATGGCCGTCTGGCCAAAGGTGAGCGCTTCAAGATGATGGCCACGGAGACGGTGTACAACGCCGACAACCTGGGCGTCTTCACCCCCGCCAATGAGCCGCGCCCGGCCTTGGAAGCGGGCGAGGTGGGTTACATCATTGCCGGCATCAAAGAGCTGCAAGCGGCCAAAGTAGGTGACACCATCACCTTGGAAAAAAAGCTGCCCAACAACCTCGGTCCGGCCACGGAAGCCCTGCCGGGTTTCAAGGAAATTCAGCCCCAGGTGTTTGCCGGTTTGTACCCCACCGAAGCCAATCAGTACGACTCGCTGCGCGACAGTCTGGAAAAGCTCAAACTCAACGACGCTTCCTTGCAATTTGAGCCTGAAGTCTCACAGGCTTTGGGCTTTGGCTTTCGCTGCGGCTTTTTGGGCCTGTTGCACATGGAAATTGTGCAAGAGCGCCTGGAGCGTGAGTTTGACCAAGACCTGATCACCACCGCGCCCAGCGTGGTCTATGAGGTGGTCCGGGGCGACGGCGAAGTCATCATGGTGGAGAACCCCGCCAAGATGCCCGACCAGGGCCGCATGCAGGAAATTCGCGAGCCCATCGTGACCGTGCATTTGTACATGCCGCAGGAATATGTGGGCGCGGTCATGACCCTGGCGAATCAAAAACGCGGCGTGCAGCAAAACATGGCCTACCACGGTCGCCAGGTGATGTTGACCTACGACATGCCCTTGGGTGAGATCGTGCTGGATTTCTTTGACAAACTCAAATCGGTCAGCCGGGGCTATGCTTCGATGGACTATGAATTCAAGGAATACCGGGCCTCGGACGTGGTCAAGGTCGATATTTTGTTGAACGGCGAGAAAGTCGATGCCCTGTCCATCATCGTGCACCGCAGCCAGGCCACTTACCGTGGACGGGCCGTGGCGGCCAAGATGCGTGAGATCATCAGCCGGCAAATGTTCGATGTGGCCATCCAGGCCGCGATCGGGGCCAACATCATTGCGCGTGAAACCATCAAGGCCTTGCGCAAGAATGTGCTGGCCAAATGCTACGGCGGCGACATCACGCGCAAGCGCAAATTGCTGGAAAAGCAAAAAGCCGGTAAAAAGCGCATGAAGCAAATTGGCTCGGTCGAAGTGCCTCAAGAAGCCTTTCTGGCCATTTTGCAAGTTGAAGATTGAACAAGGGATACACATGGGTGCGTTAACAGGCTTGATTCTGGGGGCCTTGGTGGCTTATTTGGCCGCCTGGTATTTGGGGATCGGCGGTGTCGAGGGCAATATGGCCCTTTTGTTGATGCTCGCCACTCTGGTCACGGGGGTTTATTGGTTGGCCGACCGTTTCTGGTTTGCCCCGCAACGCCAAAAAGCGGCAGACGCCTTGGCGAGTGCCACGGCCAAACGGCGCGAGGAATTGGCGCAAATGGGCATTGCAGCCCCCGAGCAGGCCCAGAGCGATGCCGATTTGCAAGCCGCGCAAGCGACCCTGCTGACGCAACCTTGGTGGCTGGATTGGACTGCGGGCCTGTTTCCCGTCATTTTGGCCGTGTTTGTGTTGCGCTCGTTTTTGTTCGAGCCTTTCAAAATTCCCTCTGGCTCCATGATCCCGACCTTGCTGGTGGGCGACCTGATTCTGGTCAACAAATTCACCTATGGTCTGCGCATGCCGGTGTTCAATTTCAAGATCACGGAAGGCACGCCTCCACAACGCGGCGATGTGATGGTGTTTCGCTACCCCCCCAAGCCCAGTTTGGACTACATCAAGCGGGTGGTGGGCTTGCCCGGTGACACCATCACCTACATGAACAAACAACTGAGCGTGAACGGCCAGCCGGTTTCCAAAGAAGCCTTGCCCGACTTTTTTGACGAAGACATGGTGCGCTATTTCAAGCAATACCATGAAGACCTCGGGGCCCACTCGCACGCCATTTTGAATGACCCTGAACGCCCGGCTTTCATTGCCGGGGTGGATCAGTTCAAGTTCCGCGAGAACTGCCAGTACACCATCGAGGGCCTGACCTGCAAAGTGCCCGAAGGCCATTACTTCATGATGGGCGACAACCGCGACAACTCGCTCGATTCCCGTTATTGGGGCTTTGTGCCCGATGCCAATATTGTTGGCAAGGCGTTCATGGTCTGGATGAATTTCAGCCACCCCAAACGCATTGGCTCTTTTGACTGAGATGGGTCTGTCTTGAGCCCGGCCCTCGCCCAATTGCAGCAACGCTTGCAGCATGTCTTTGCCGACCCGCGCTTGCTGGAGCGTGCGCTCACGCACCGGAGTTTTTCTGCCGATCATTATGAGCGCCTGGAGTTTCTGGGCGACTCGGTGTTGAATTTGGCCATCTCGGATTTGTTGTACCGGCGTTTGGGTCAAAACACCGAAGGCGATTTGTCGCGCATCCGGGCCAATCTGGTCAAACAAGACACCTTGCACCAAATGGCGCTGCGGCTGGAGCTGGCGTCGTGCTTGCGCTTGGGCGAAGGCGAAGTCAAATCCGGGGGCTTCAAACGGCCCTCGATCCTGGCGGACGTGGTTGAATCCTTGATTGGCGCCGTCTACCTCGATGCCGGGTTTGCCTCAGCCAATGCCCTTGTTCAGCGCATGTTTGACTCGGTGGACGTCAACCCCAGCATGCCGGCGGTGGGCAAAGACCCCAAAACCGAACTGCAGGAATGGATGCAGGCGCGCAAGCTGGCCTTGCCAATTTACCGGGTGGTGGGCACCACCGGCGCAGCACATCGCCAGACTTTTGATGTCGAGTGCGAAATCCCGGCCTTGCAAAGGGCTGAACGTGGCATTGGCGGTTCGCGCCGGGCCGCAGAGCAAGCGGCAGCGCAAGCCATGTTGCAGCAACTGAAAGACATTTCCGATTGAACTCGAACACCGACCCTGAAAAACAGCACTGCGGCACCATCGCCATCGTGGGCAAGCCCAATGTGGGCAAATCCACCTTGATGAATGCTTTGGTGGGCCAAAAAATCAGCATCACCTCGCGCAAGGCCCAAACCACGCGCCACCGCATCACCGGCATCTTGACCGATGGCGACCACCAATTCGTGTTTGTGGACACCCCGGGGTTCCAGACCCGCCACAATGCCGCGCTCAACAAATCGCTCAACAAAACCGTGCTGGGCGCGGTGGAAGACGTGGACCTGGTGCTGTTTGTGGTCGAAGCGGGCCGCTTCAATCAAGCCGACGAAACCGTCTTGAAGCTGTTGAAGCCGGGCGTGCCCTGCTTGTTGGTGGCCAACAAGCTGGACGAGGTCCACAGCCGCGCCGAATTGGCACCCTGGTTGCAGACCATGCAGGCGCGCCATCCCTTTGCGGAGTTTGTGCCCATGTCGGCCACCCACAAAGCCGATGTGCTTCGACTTTTGAGCATTTGCGCCAAATACCTGCCGCAGCAGCCTTGGTTTTATCCCGCCGATGAATTGACCGACCGCAGCGAGAAGTTTCTGGCCTCGGAGACGGTGCGTGAAAAGCTGTTTCGCTTCACGGGCGACGAGCTGCCCTACACCTCCACCGTGGTGATTGACAAGTTTGAGGAAGAAGCCAGCAAAAACTTCAAACGCATGGTGCGCATTTCCGCCACCATTGTGGTCGAGCGCGAGGGCCACAAAGCCATGGTGATTGGCGACAAGGGCGAGCGCCTGAAACGCATTGGCACCGAAGCCCGTCAAGAACTCGAAAAGCTGATGGATGCCAAGGTTTTCTTGGAAATCTGGGTCAAGGTCCGCTCGGGCTGGGCCGATGACGAGGCCCGGGTGCGCAGCTTCGGTTACGAATAAGGACCATGGCCAGCAAGCCTTCGCGCGCCAAAATCCAGCGGGTGACGGACGAGCCAGCCTTTGTCTTGCACCACTACGACTGGAGTGAGTCCAGTTTGATTTTGGATGTCTTCACCCGCCACCACGGGCGCTTGGCCTTGGTCGCCAAGGGGGCCAAAAAGCCCAGCTCGCAATTTCGACCGGTGCTGCTCCCTTTGCAGCCCTTGAGTTTGAGTTACAGCCTGTCGCCGGACGAAAACGCTGAAATTCACACCCTCAAAGGGGCGGAATGGGTGGGGGGGCACATCATGCCCACAGGTGACGCCTTGCTCTCGGGTTATTACCTCAATGAGTTGTTGATGCGCTTGGTGGCCCGTGAAGACGCGCACCCCGCCTTGTTTGACGCTTATGCGGGCGCGGTGCGGGTCCTGGCCTCTGAGCATGGGGAGGCCTTGCAGCCCCTGTTGCGGGCTTTTGAATGGGTGCTCTTGTTTGAGGCGGGCCTGCTGCCTGCGTTGGACCATGAAACCGTCAACCTGGCCCCGCTCCATGCCGATCGGCTGTATGTGCTGACCCCCGAAGCGGGTTTGCGCGCTGCAGGGGAGCCCGATCGGGGCGGCTTGCCGGGCCGTTGGTGGCAGCAATTGCATGCGGTCTTTCATGGCCTTGCGCCCGACCCGTCGGCCGAGGCAAGCGTTACCACGCCCCCAGTCCTGCCCCTTTTAAGCCGGGTCTTGTCGGCCAGTGCCGAGGTGGCCTCCGAGTTGAAATTACAGTTGCGTGGACTTGTCCACTACCATTGCGGGGGCCGCACCTTGCGCACCCGTCAGCTGATGATGGACTTGCAGAATCTTTGACCCGTTTTGAATTGAATTGTTGAACGCCATGTCTTTGCCAGCCCCCCCCTTGAAGCACCAGCAGTCGCAGACCGCCTTGTCGGTGAATTTGAACAAGGTGGCCTTGGTGCGCAACACCCGACACCTGGGCATTCCCAGTGTGGTGCGTGCGGCTGAACTTTGTTTGCAAGCCGGTGCCGCGGGCATCACGGTGCACCCGCGTCCCGACGCGCGCCACATCCGTGCCGATGATGTGACCGATTTGGCGGCGTTGCTCCAGAATTGGCCACAGGCCGAGTTCAACATCGAAGGCAATCCCCTGCACAACCTGATGGACTTTGTGCGCACCCATCGGCCGCACCAAGTGACCTTTGTGCCCGACAGCGAGGGCCAGTTCACCAGCGATCACGGTTGGCAATTTCCGCAAGATGCCGAGCGCTTGAAACCGTGGGTGGCCGAGGCCCGGGCTTTGGGGGTGCGGGTCAGTCTGTTCATGGATGCCGATCCCGATCCTCAGGTGAACGTCAGCGCCATGACGGCCGTGCGGGCCTTGGGGGCTGAGCGCGTGGAGCTCTACACCGAGCCTTGGGCGCAGGCGGTGGCGCAAGGCGACCCTGAGCGCATGCGCCAAGTCCTCGGCCAATTTGCCCAGACGGCCCAGGCCGCGCTGGACCAAGGGCTGGGCATCAACGCGGGTCACGATTTGTCCTTGCTCAACCTGACGGCGTTCGCGCGCGGGGTGCCGGGTCTGCTGGAGGTGTCGATTGGGCACGCCCTGATCGGGGATGCCCTGGAAATGGGCTACGCAGCGGCTGTGAAGGCCTACCTGCGGTGTTTGGAGCCTCTGTGATCGTCGGCATTGGCAACGACATTTGCGATGTGCGACGCATCCGAGCCAGCCTGGAGCGCCACGGCGAGCGTTTTGCGGCACGCATTTTGTCCAACGCAGAAATGCGCATTTGGCGCCAGCGTTCAGAGCGCTGGCCCGAGCGGGGCGTGCGCTATGTGGCGACCCGTTTTTCGGTCAAAGAATCCTTCAGCAAAGCCATCGGTCTGGGCATGCGACTGCCCATGACCTGGCGGCATTGCGAAGTGGCCAATGCGCCCTCGGGCCAACCCCGGCTGGTTTTGCACGGCGAACTAAAAACCTGGTTTGAAGCCCAGGGCTGGCGTGCCCATGTCACTTTGTCCGATGAAACCGATTACGCTATCAGCCAGGTGATCGTGGAAACGGTTTCACCACCGCGTTGAAAGAAAGATTTAACTATGACCGAACATGCACCCTTGATCATCGATGTGGCCGGCACGGCCTTGAACCGCAGCGATGAACGCCGACTTGCTCACCCCCTGGTGGGTGGCGTGATTTTGTTTGCCCGCAATTGGCAAAACCGCGAGCAACTGGTCGATTTGACCAGCCAGATCAAGGCCATCCGAGATGACCTGTTGATTTGCGTGGACCACGAAGGGGGCCGCGTTCAGCGCTTCAAAACCGATGGCTTCACCCCCCTGCCGCCCATGAAATCCTTGGGCAAGCTGTGGTTCAAAGACGCCAAAGGCCAGCCCGGTTCAGGGGCCATGAAGGCCCTCAATGCCGCCACCGCCACGGGTTTTGTGTTGGCCTCCGAGCTGCGCGCTTGTGGCGTGGATTTCAGCTTCACACCCGTGCTCGATTTGGATTGGGGCGAGAGCGGCGTGATTGGCGACCGCGCTTTTGCGCGCGACCCGCGCGTGGTGACGCTGCTGGCCAAAAGTCTGATGCAGGGCTTGCTCAAAGCCGGCATGGCCAACTGCGGCAAACACTTCCCGGGCCACGGCTTCGTCAAAGCCGACTCGCACACCGACGTGCCGGTGGACACGCGTTCCCTCAAAGCCATTTTGGCCGACGACGCCGCGCCCTATCCCTGGCTCACCAGCTGCCTGTCCAGCGTCATGCCCGCGCATGTGATTTACCCCAAGGTGGACGACCGCCCGGCCGGTTTTTCGGCGCGCTGGTTGCAAGACATTTTGCGCGGTCAAATGGGGTTTGATGGCGCCATTTTCAGCGACGACCTGAGCATGGAAGGCGCGCGTCAACTGCAGCCGGGTGGCCGCACGGTCAGCTACACCGAAGCCGCTGTGGCCGCTTTGAATGCGGGTTGCGATCTGGTCTTGCTCTGCAACCAGAGCCTGGGCGAGGGCGCGGCAGTCGATGAACTGATTGAAGGCCTGTCGCACGCGCAAAACCTGGCGCAATGGCGTCCCAACCCCGACAGCGAATCGCGCCGCTTGGCCTTGTTGCCCGAAACCCTGCCCTATGCCTGGGACGACCTGATGTTCCACCCGCCTTATGTGCAGGCGTTGGAGATGCTGCCTTAAAGCAGCCTGAAAGCTCAGGCTTCCCGGCGCAAGGCGGGGAACAAAATCACATCGCGGATGCTGGGGCTGTCGGTCAGCAGCATCATGAAGCGGTCGATGCCAATGCCGCAGCCGCCGGTGGGAGGCAGGCCGTATTCGAGGGCGCGCACGAAGTCGTGGTCAAAGAACATGGCTTCGTCGTCGCCGCTGTCTTTGGCTTCGACCTGGGCTTGGAAGCGCGCCGCTTGTTCTTGCGCGTCGTTCAACTCCGAGAACCCATTGCCGAATTCGCGTCCGGTGATGTAGAGCTCAAAGCGCTCGGTCACTTCGGGGCGCTCGTCGTTGGCTCGGGCCAGGGGTGAAATTTCGGTGGGGTGCTCCATGATGAAGGTCGGCTGCCAGAGCTTTTCTTCCACGGTTTCTTCAAAGAACAGCACCTGCAAACTCGCCAAACTGCGGGTCGAAAGCTTGTCTTTCTCCTCGTTCATGCCGAGCTTCTTCAGCCTTTGAATCAGCCAGGCGGCATCGTCCACTTGGGCGTCGTCGGTGTATTTCAGAATTGCTTCGCGGATGGTCAGGCGCTCAAACGGTGCGGCCAAATCCACGGCCTGACCGCCATAAGTCAGGGCCAGGGTGCCGACGGCCTTCATCGCGGCGTCGCGGATCAGCGACTCGGTGAAGCCCATCAAATCCCGGTAGTTCCAATACGCCGCGTAGAACTCCATCATGGTGAATTCGGGGTTGTGGCGCACCGAAATGCCTTCGTTGCGGAAGTTGCGGTTGATCTCGAACACCCGCTCAAAGCCACCGACGATCAGGCGCTTGAGGTAAAGCTCCGGTGCGATGCGCAGGTACATCTCTTGATCGAGCGCGTTGTGGTGCGTCACAAAAGGCCGCGCATTCGCCCCGCCGGGGATGGGGTGCAGCATGGGCGTTTCGACTTCCAGGAAGCCGTGCTCCACCATGAATTGGCGAATCCCGCTGACCGCTTTGGAGCGCGCCTTGAAGCGCGTGCGCGCCGCTTCATCGCTGATCAGGTCCACATAGCGTTGGCGGTATTTTTGTTCCTGGTCGGCCATGCCGTGGAACTTGTCGGGCAAGGGGCGCAGGCTCTTGGTGAGCAAGCGCAGGGCCGTGACCTTGATGGACAGCTCGCCGGTCTTGGTTTTGAAGAGCGTGCCTTCGGCGCCAATGATGTCACCCAGGTCCCAATGTTTGAAGGCGTTGTAGGCCGCTTCGCCAATGGTTTCGCGCTGCACATACAGCTGAATGCGGCCGCTTTCATCTTGCACCGTGGCAAAGCTGGCCTTGCCCATGACGCGCTTGAGCATCATGCGACCGGCCACCTTGACGCCGTGGTGTTGGGCTTCCAAAGCCTCGGCGCTGGCCGAGCCGTGGTGGGTGTGCAGGCTTTGCGCGTGGTGGCTGGGCTTGAAGTCGTTGGGGAAGGCCACGCCTTCGCCGCGCGCCTGCGCTTCGCGCAGCGCTTTGAGCTTTTCACGGCGCTCGGCCATGAGTTGGTTGTCGTCTTGGGCGATTTCGGGCGTGATGGGTTCAGACATGGCAGGCGTTCTGGGGAAACCGCGTATTTTACGGGCCCCGATCCCCTTCAAATCGATTGCGCGGCTTCCACCAGAAAACGCACTTTGCGAGCGCCTTGCCATTCGTCGATGTCCAAGCGAAAGGCCATTCGCAGCCGGGGTGGCAGGGCTTCGGTGTGGCCAAACCACATGGCCTCGATGGGGTGGCCTTGGTGTTTGAGTTGCAGTTTCAAATGTTTATCGGCAATCAATCGCTGCGACAGCACTTCCACTTCGTCGCTGAACACCGGGGCGGCAAAGCCCTGGCCCCAAACGGCCTGGTTCAGGGTCTCGACCAAATCAACGCGGCGGTATTCGGGGGCCAGGGAGCCATCGGTTTCAAGCTGGCGTGTCAAGGTGGCGCTGTCCAGCCATTCTTGGGCAATTTGCGCCAAGCCTTGTTCAAACAGGCCCAGGTGCTGCTGCGCCACGCTGCAGCCGGCGGCCATGGCGTGGCCGCCAAATTTGATCAGCACCTCGGGGTGGCGTTTGGCCAGCAGGTCCAGTGCGTCGCGCAAATGAAAGCCCGGAATCGAGCGGCCCGAGCCTTTGAGTTCGTGTGCTTTGCCGGGGGCGGCACTGGCGGCAAAAACAAAGGTGGGGCGGTGAAATTTTTCTTTCAAACGCGAAGCCACGATGCCCACCACGCCTTCATGAAATTCGGGGTGGTACACACACAGCGCGGCGGGGGGGGCGGCCTGGGCGTCCAGCAGGCCTTCGGCCAGCGTCAACGCCTGGTCGCGCATGCCGCCTTCAATTTCGCGGCGTTCGCGGTTGATGCGGTCCAAGGCCGTGGCCAACTCCGTGGCGCGAGATGCGTCGTCGCTGAGCAGGCACTCAATGCCCAGGGTCATGTCGGACAGGCGTCCGGCCGCGTTGATGCGCGGGCCCAAGGCGAAGCCAAAGTCAAAGGTGGTGGCCTTGCGCGCTTCGCGCCCTGCCACTTGAAACAACGCGGCCAGCCCCGCTGGCAGGGCACCGGCACGGATGCGTTTGAGGCCTTGCGCCACCAAGCGGCGGTTGTTGGCGTCGAGTTTCACCACATCGGCCACCGTGCCCAATGCCACCAAGGGCAAGAGGCCGTCGAGCTTGGGTTCCAGTTCCCGGCTGGGGAAAACGCCGCGTGCGCGCAATTCGGCCCGCAACGCCAGCAGCACATAAAACACCACCCCGACCCCCGCCATCGACTTGCTGGCAAAGTCGCAGCCCGGCTGGTTGGGGTTGACGGTCACGTCGGCCTCGGGCAGGGCCGTGCCAGGCAGGTGGTGGTCGGTGACCAGCACCTGCAGGCCCAGTGCCCGTGCCTGGGCCACGCCTTCAACGCTGGCAATGCCGTTGTCCACCGTGATCAAGACTTCGGCACCGCTGGCCTTGACCCGGCTGGCAATGGCCGCCGTCAGGCCATAGCCATCCACCACCCGGTCGGGCACCAGGTAGCTGACGTTTTGGGCCCCCAGCAGGCGCAGGCCGCGCACGGCGACGGCGCAGGCGGTGGCCCCATCGCAGTCGTAATCAGCGACGATGCAAAGGCGTTTTTGTTGGGCGATGGCGTCGGCCAACAAAGCCGCTGCGGCCTGAGCGCCCAACAAGGTGTTGGGCGACAGCAAATGGGCCAGGCCATCGTCCAGCTCGGCCGCGGATTGCACGCCACGCGCGGCGTAAAGGCGGGCCAGCAAGGGGTGCAGACCCGCTTGTTCCAAGGCCCAGGTCGAACGGGGCGGGACATCACGAACCAGAATTTTCATAGGTCTTGGGTCACGGTCGACCAAGCCAGCGAGTCGGTCTTGGGGCGTTGAGAAAACAGGGTTTGCAAGCCTTGGCCGATGCGCTGTGACCAGCGGCCAGTGGCCTTGGGGGTCTGGGTGGCGGGATGCCAGCGCCGGTAGGCGCGCTCGCCGCACAGGGTCAGCACCGCGTGCTCGGGCAACCGGCCTTGGCCGATCTCATCGTCCAGGCGCAGCCAGCCACGTGCCCATGCCTGAAGGTCGTTGCTCAGGGCGGCCTCGCGCCAATCCTGGTGCAGTTCGGGGGGCGAAGCAGGCGGCTGGGTCGGAGCGTCGTCCACGGCCTCGGGCTGTGCGGGCAAGGCCCCGGTGCCGCTGAACCAGAAACTGTTCACGCTGCGCTGTCCTTGGGCCCGCCGTGCTTCGGTCATGGCCTCGGTGGCGGGGTCGTTGTAGAGAAACATTTGCAGCTCGCTTTGGAGTCGGCGCAAAGGCCTGCCCGCTTCACCCGCAGGCAGCCAAATTGCCACATCCCGGCCAGCGGCGCGCTCCATCGCGGCGGTGCGGACCTGGCGAAACAGGTCGCCCTCGGCCAGCCAGCCGTGGGCATGGACAAAATGCAGTTGAATCCCAACGTCCGCCAACAAGGTCCTGACCGAGGCCAGCAGTTGCTGCGATTCGGCCGCGCTCAGCTCCAGTTGCTCGGGTGTTTCCAGCACCACTTGCTGGGTCCCCACCGCCCAATGACAGGGACTGACCCAGGCCCAGGCCGACCCGGTGGACAGCCCCCGTTGCCGGGCCTCCCAAGCGGCCAGCGGCAATTGCCCGGCCTGGGCCTCGGGCCAGCCCATGGCACGGGCCCAGGCCCTTTCATGGGGCATGCTGAAGCTGAATTCACCGTCTTCATCGGCCTGCAGGGCTTGCGCTTGCCGCCGGCTCAGGGCCTGGCGCAGATGCGGCAAGGGGTTGTCTGGCTTGGCGGCCAAGCTGGCCAGGGCCGCGCCCAGCGCTGCGTGGGTGGCCGCTTCGGGTGGGGCGGCGTAGGCAATGATGAGTTCTGACATGGTTCTATTGTCGGTCCGATGCAGGCCGACGGATCGGTGCGGGCTTCGGGGCCACTAAACTCTCGCCATGTCATTTCCGATTTTCTCCAAGCTGAGCGGCGAATGGCCCTATGAATGGGCTTTGGGCTGGCGCTACACCCGGGCCGGGCGGGCCACTCGGCGCAATGGGTTCATTTCCTTTATTTCCGGGGTGTCCATGCTGGGCATTGGCTTGGGCGTGGCGGCCCTGATCATTGTGCTGTCGGTCATGAACGGGTTTCAAAAAGAGGTGCGCGACCGCATGTTGAGTGTGGTTGCCCACATTGAAATCTTCACCCCGGCCGAGGACGCGCTGCCCGACCCTGAGCGCACCTTGGCCGAGGCCAGGCAAAACCCGAATGTGGTGGGGGCCGCACCGTTCTCCTCCACCCAGGCTTTGCTGGGCCGGGGCGAGGTGTTGCGCGGGGCCTTGGTGCGGGGGATTGACCCGGCCCAAGAGTTGCAGGTGACCGATTTGGGTTTTGACTCTGCGGTGCTCCAGCGCCTGGTGCCCGGCCGGTTTGGCGCGGTGCTGGGGGGTGAGCTGGCGCACCAGCTGGGTGTGCGTGTGGGCGACCCGGTGACTTTGATTGCCCCCAATGGGCAGGTCACGCCCGCTGGCATCGTGCCGAGTTTGAAGCAAATGGAGGTGGTGGGCACTTTTGACTCGGGCCACTATGAATTTGATTCGACCCTGGTCATGGTTCATGAGCAAGACGCCGAGCGCATTTTTCGTCTGACGGGTCCCACGGGCGTGCGCCTCAAGATCCGCGATTTGCACCAAGCGCGCGAGGTGTCGCAGCAGTTGGCCAAAACCCTCTCGGGCGATTTGCTGATCAGCGACTGGACACACCAAAACAAGCATTGGTTTTCGGCGGTGCAGCTGGAAAAACGCATGATGTTCATCATCCTCACCCTGATCGTGGCGGTGGCCGCCTTCAACCTGGTCAGCACCCTGGTCATGTCGGTCACCGACAAACAGGCCGACATCGCCATTTTGCGAACCCTGGGTGCCAGCCCGGCCAGCATCATGGGCATCTTCATGGTGCAAGGGGCCTTGGTGGGCGTGCTGGGCACCTTGGGGGGCACGGTGTTGGGCTTGCTGGTGGCCTTTCACATCGACACCATCGTACCGGCCTTGGAAAGCCTGTTCCATGCCAGTTTCTTGCCCAAGGATGTTTACCTGATCAGCGCCATGCCCAGTGACCCGCAAAGCGCGGACATCGTGCCGGTGGTGCTGCTGTCTTTGCTGCTGTCTTTTGTGGCGACCCTCTACCCGAGCTGGCGCGCCAGTCGGGTCAATCCGGCGGAGGCATTGCGTTATGACTGAACCCCGAGCGGTGGTGTTGCAGGCCCAGGGCCTGAGCAAGCGTTTCAAAGAAGGCCCGCTGGATGTGGAGGTCTGGCATGACCTTGACTTGACCGTTCTTGCGGGCGATACCCTGGCCATCGTCGGGGCCTCGGGTTCTGGCAAAAGCACCCTGCTCCATGTGTTGGGGGGGCTGGAAACCCCCAGTGACGGCCAAGTGCTGTGGGCGGGAAAGCCTTTGATGGAGCTGGACTTGGCCGAACAGGGCCGCTGGCGCAACCAGTACCTGGGCTTTGTTTACCAGTTCCACCATTTGTTGGGGGAGTTGAGTGCTTTGGAAAACGTCGCCATGCCCTTGCGCATCGGCCGCCTGCCCGTGGCCCAGGCGCAGGCGCGCGCGGCCGACATGCTTGAAGCGGTGGGCCTGGGGCAGCGCTTGCAACATCGGCCATCGGAGCTGTCGGGCGGCGAGCGCCAGCGCGTGGCCATTGCACGGGCCTTGGTGACCCAACCGGCTTGCGTGCTGGCCGATGAGCCCACCGGCAACCTGGATCGCCACACCGCCAATCAGGTGTTTGATTTGATGTTGGGTTTGGCCCAGGCGCAGGGCACGGCCCTGGTGTTGGTGACCCATGACGAGGCCTTGGCGCAGCGCTGCACGCGGCGGGCGCGTTTGTCGGCAGGTGCCTTGGTGTTGGCCTGAATTCAACGAATGCTTTGGCTTGATACCCACTGTCATTGGGACGCGGCCGAGTTCGAGCCCGATCGGGTCGCGCTGCGCGCTGCGGCCCGCAGCGCGGGCGTGGCGCATTGTGTGATTCCAGCGGTGGCTCGCCACAATTGGGCCCGGGTGCGGGCCTTGGCCCATGAAGCGCCGCTCAGCGATGCGGCGGGGGATTTTTACGCGTTGGGGATTCACCCGCTCTACACCCCCCAGGCCGATGAGGCCGACCTGCCCGCCCTGCAACAAGCCTTGCGCGAACAACGCGACGATCCACGCCTGGTGGCGTTGGGCGAGATCGGGCTGGATGGTTTTGTGCCGGGCCTGGATTGGGCGCGTCAAACCTGGTTCTATCGCGAGCAGTTGAAACTGGCGCGTGAATTTGAGTTGCCCGTCATCCTGCATGTGCGGCGCAGCGCCGACGCCTTGCTGGCGGGCTTGCGGGCCATCGGTGGGCGTTCGGCCTGGCGCGGCATTGCCCACGCTTTCAATGGCAGCGCGCAACAGGCTCAGCGCTTCCTGGAGCTGGGCTTCAAATTGGGCTTTGGTGGCAGCTTGACCTATGAGCGGGCCACGCAAATCCGGCGCTTGGCCCGTGACTTGCCCCTGACGGCCCTGGTGCTGGAAACCGATGCCCCCGACATCCCCCCGCAGTGGCTGTACCGCCCTGCCCAAGAGCGTGCCACGGGCGTGCCCCAAGGCCGCAACAGTCCCGCCGAGCTGCCCCGCATTGCGGCTTGCTTGGCGGAGCTGCGTGGTTTGAGCTTGCCCGAGTTGGCACAGGCCACCAGCGACAATGCGGTATCGGCTTTGCCCAAATTGGCTGCCTGGATGGCATGACCCCTTGATCTCATGACTGCTGCTTCTCCTGACAAATCGGCCAAACCCCCCCGCGCGGTGGCCAAAGCCCGCGCCCCCAAAATGGACCTCCCCGAAGTCAATTTTTCTGACTATGGTGACGTGCGGGCCTTGCACCTGGGCACCCCCTGGATTCAGGGCACCATGCGGATGGACCAGCCCTACGACATCGACCTCGAATATGTGCAGCGCATGATGGCTTGGTTGTTGTTTGTGCAGCCCGAGCAACTCAAGCGTTTTCATGCCATGCAGCTGGGCTTGGGGGCGGGCAGCCTCACCAAGTTCTGTCGCAAAAAACTGCGCGTCACCACCACCGCCATTGAACTCAATCCGCAGGTGCTCCATGCCTGCCGGGGGTGGTTCAAATTGCCCGCAGACGACAGCAAGCTGCGCGTCATCGTGGCCGACGCGGCACAAGAGATCAAGGCCCCGCAGTGGGCGGGCGTGGTCGATGCCTTGCAGGTGGATTTGTACGACGACCAAGCCGCTGCCCCCGTGCTCGACAGCGCCGATTTTTATGCAGATTGCCGTGCCCTTTTGAGCGAAGAGGCCTGCATGACCGTCAACCTCTTTGGCCGGGCTTCGAGTTTCGATCACAGCGTGGCGAAAATGGCCCAGGCCTTTGGCGAAGACGCGATGTGGTCCTTCAAAGCCACCCGCGAAGGCAACACCGTGGTGCTGGCCCAACGCAAGCCGTCGCGGCCCAAGCGCGAGGTCTTGGCGGCCCGTGCCGATTGGATTGAGAGCACCTGGGGCTTGCCCGCGCGCAAGTGGCTGCGGGTCTTCAAACCCATGAGCCTGGGGCTGAAGGCGTGCTGAAGATAGCGGGCTGGCTTTTGGGTGTTGCCATGGGCTTGAGCTGCGTTGGCGCCCAGGCAGAGCCCCAAGCCAATGCGCCGCCCGCCGAGGCAGGCAGCTCGGGCTGGATGCACTGGCACGGCGACGTGGGCCTGGCCGACTACTCGACTGCCAACTGGGCCAATGCTTCGGGCCCGGCCCGAAAATCCACCGTGCTGCCTTATTTGTTTGGACAAACCGATGCCCTGTTGCCAAGCGCATCGGTGCAGGGAGCGCGTGATTTTTCAGGGGCCTTGTTTGCCCGTGTTGACACCTTTGGCATCAAGACCTTGCCCATTGGGTGGGGGCATTTGGAGTTGGCGGGGCGCCTCAGTTTTGAGGGCCAAACCCTGCCGGGCTTGGTGCCGAGGCGCAACCCGTTGCCGCTGGGGGTGGGCACTTTTCAGGAAACCCCCGTGGGCGGGTTTTTTTTCAATGCCTTTCATGACCCGGTGTCGGGCGGGCAGTTGCTTGACTTCAACTACGCCGCAGAATTCAGCTGGCACGGCGTGGACATCTACCCCCAATTGGGGGCGCAGTGGCGCAGCGCGCGCTATGTGAACCACCTGCTGGGGGTGTCCGCCCCAGAGGCCTTGCGCAGCCCCTGGCCCGCTGACTCACCGGACGCGGCCACCACCCCGGTGCTGGCTTTGGCGCTTCAAATGCCGCTCTCGGTGCCCATGGCGCCCCTGGGTTGGACGGCCCAGGGGCACCCGGCCTGGTCGCTGCTGATGGAGTGGCGGCGCAAGTGGGCCGATGCGGCAATTGCCCAAAGCCCCTTGGTGCACAGCCGGGTTCTGGACGATGGTTTGTTGGCGTTGCTGTACAGCTTTGACTGATTTGGCTTGGCGCCGCCACGCGGGCCTGCCCATCCGGGTGGATAACGAAGTTGACAACCCGGCGGACGATTTCATGGCAACATGGCGCCCATTGATTTTCAACTTTGGAGATGTTCCCATGAGCCGTGCCATTCAAATCGATCAAGTCGGTGGTCCTGAACAAATGAAACTGGTGGAGGTGCCCGTCGGTCAGCCTGGTCCGGGTCAAATCCGCATCCGTCACCACGCCTGTGGTTTGAACTACATCGACGTGTACCAACGCACCGGCCTGTACCCGTTTGCCATGCCCTTGACCTTGGGCATGGAGGCGGCTGGGGTGGTGGAAGCGGTGGGCGAAGGCGTCACGCACTTGAAGGTGGGCGACCGCGCCGCCTACGCCAGCAACCCGCCCGGTGCGTACTGCGAAGAGCGGGTCATGCCGGCCCAGGCCGTTTGCAAGCTGCCCGATGGCATCTCCTTTGAAACCGGTGCCGCCATGATGCTCAAAGGCCTGACGGCCCAGTATCTGCTCAAGAAAACCCTGCCGGTCGAGGGCCTGCAAGCGGGCGATCACATCTTGTTTCATGCCGCTGCGGGGGGCGTGGGTTTGATTGCTTGCCAATGGGCCAAGGCCTTGGGTTTGCAGCTGATTGGCACCGCAGGTTCAGATGCCAAATGCCAGCTGGCTTTGCAAAATGGCGCGGCCTTTGCCATCAACTACAACACCGAAGACTTTGAGGCCCGCGTGAAAGAAATCACGGGTGGCAAAGGCGTGAAGGTGGTGTACGACTCGGTCGGCAAAGACACCTTCGACAAATCCCTCAACTGCCTGCGCCCGTTTGGGTTGATGGCCAGCTTTGGCAATGCCTCCGGCCCCGTGGCCCCGGTGGCGCCGGGGGCTTTGGGCCCCAAGGGCTCTTTGTATTTGACCCGCCAGACCTTGTTCACCCACATTGCCACGCGGGAAAGCACACAGGCCATGGCCGACGATTTGTTCGAAGTGGTGCTGAGCGGGAAGGTCAAAATTCACATCGACCAACGCTATCCCCTGGAACAGGTGGCGCAGGCCCACCGTGACCTGGAAGCGCGCAAGACCACGGGTTGCACCATTCTGACCTTGTGAGGCTCAAAGCCCCTGGAGGTCGATCAGGCGGTTTGCTTGACCCGCAGCAACTCGTCCACCATCAGGCAGACGGCGCCCAGCGTGATGGCGCTGTCTGCAAGATTAAAGGCGGGGAAGTAGCCCCCGGCAAACAGGGGGGACAGCCAAGCCCAGTGGAACTGCAAAAAGTCCACCACATAGCCCAGCCAAAGGCGGTCGATCAGGTTGCCCACCGCCCCGCCCAGCACGCAGGCCAGGGCAAAGGAAAACAGGCGCTGACTGCTGTGGCGTGCCAATTGCCAC
>CAIUTG010000003.1 GCA_903902035.1 uncultured Curvibacter sp.
GAAGCCATCGTGTTGGCGGTCGACGTCGAACGCGAACGCATCTCCCTGGGCATCAAGCAACTTGACTCCGATCCTTTCACCACCTTTGCGACCTTGAACGACAAGGGCCAAACCGTGACTGGCAAGGTCAAGACGGTGGACGCTCGTGGCGCTGAAATCGACCTGGGTGAAGACATCGTGGGTTATCTGCGTGCCAGCGAAATTTCGCGTGACCGCGTGGAAGACGCCCGCAATGTGCTGAAGGAAGGCGACGAAGTCACCGCTGTGGTGGTCAATGTGGATCGCAAGACCCGCAACATCCAGTTGTCGATCAAGGCCAAGGACCAGGCTGACCAACAAGAAGCCATGGCCTCTTTGAGCCAGCAATCGGCCCGTGACAACGCCGGCACCACCAGCCTGGGCGCTTTGTTGCGCGCCAAACTGGACAACGGCAGCAACTAACCCCCCTGGTCGGGGTGACATCAAGCTGGCTCTGCGAACCAAGCGGGGCCAGCTTTTTTCATGCCATCCGCTTTTTATTTTTCTATTGCTTTGCAGCCATGACTCGATCCGATCTTGTTGAAGAATTGGCCAACCGGTTCAAACAACTCACACAGCGCGATGCTGAGCAAGCGGTCAAGACCATTTTGGACGCCTTGAGCCAGGCCTTGGTGCGTGGCCACCGGGTTGAAATCCGCGGCTTTGGCAGCTTCTCTGTGAACCGTCGCCCCCCGCGCTTGGGTCGCAACCCCCGCAGCGGCGAAAGCGTGGCCATTCCGGAAAAACGAGTTCCCCATTTCAAACCAGGCAAAGGCCTGCGAGAATCGGTGGACAAGTCCACCTCTGCACAGTAATTCGGCCCCTATGAAATACCTGCTGTGGCTGCTGAAAGCGGCCATTTTTTTTACCCTGTTTGCTTTTGCTTTGAACAACCAGCAAGAGGGCCGCATCCATTTGTGGTTCGGGACCGTCTGGCGCGCGCCCATGGTCCTGATTGTCCTGACCATCTTCGCCCTGGGTGCCATGGTGGGGGTTTTGGGCATGCTGCCCAAACGTCGCAGCAAGCCCCAAAACCCAGACACCCCAGTGACCCCAGCGGCGACCACCGCGCCGCCACCCAACCACGCGGTGCCTGAGGAAAGTCAACATGGAATTTGACCTGAGCTGGTTGCTGCTGGGCCTGCCGATGGCCTTTGTGCTCGGCTGGGGGGCCTCCCGCTTTGATTTGCGCCAATGGCGGCTGGAAAACAAGCAAGCCCCCAGGTCCTACTTCAAGGGCCTGAACTACCTGCTCAACGAGCAGCAGGACCAAGCCATCGACGCTTTCATTGAGGCGGTGCAAAGCGACCCGGACACCTCCGAGTTGCACTTTGCTTTGGGCAATCTGTTTCGTCGCCGAGGCGAATTTGAACGCGCCGTGCGTGTGCACGAACACCTGCTGAGCCGCGCCGACCTCTCTGCAGCCGACCGAGACCGCGCCCAACACGCTTTGGCGCTGGACTTTTTGAAAGCCGGCTTGCTCGACCGCGCCGAGGTTGCATTGCAAAGGCTGGAAGGCACGGCCTTTGAGGGCGCGGCCCGCCTGGCCCTGCTGGCCATTTATGAGCGCTCGCGCGACTGGGCCCAAGCCGCTGAAATTGCCCAACGCATGAGCCAGGCAAAACAGGGGCAGTTCGCCAACCGTGAGGCCCACTACCTGTGCGAACAGGCTTTGCAAGCCGCCGCAACCAATCCCGAATGGGCCCTCGACCAACTGGACCTGGCGATTCAAAAAGCCCCCCAAGCACCACGCGCCTACCTGGAAAAAGCCAAAATCCTGGACCGCCAGCAACAATTTGAAGCCGTTGACCTCTGCCTCGCCCAATTGGCCCGCGACTGCCCTGGCTACGTGCCTTTGGGGGTTCTGATGTGGGCCAACGCCGCCCAAAAAATTCAACGCCAAGCGGCGCTGGATCTCTGTTTGCAAAAGCTTTACGCCGAGCGCCCCAGTCTGGATTTGCTGGAAGCCCGCATCGCCTTGCTAAACGCCCGGGAACCCTTGCAAGCCCTGCATGACACCTTGGCCTTGTATGAAGAGCACCTGAACCAGGAGCCCTCCCTGGTGGCAGCGGCAGGCTGGCTCAAAGCCCACGCGCAAATCGCACCGGCCAAGGGCGAGGGAGACGACTTGCCCAAGACCTTGCAGCGCGCTTTGGACCGGGCCACTTTACCGCTCAGCCGCTACCGCTGCGCGGCCTGCGGCTTTGAAGCCAAAACCTATTTTTGGCATTGCCCAGGTTGTCAATCCTGGGACAGCTTCCCGCCCCAGCGCATCGAAGAACTCTGACTCTTGTCGAGGCAACTTTACCGACGGTAGACCTCGTCGGTTGAGCTGCGAGCGCAATCGCTTCACGGTACGGGATGATGCGTCCCATCCGCAAACTGCGGATCTCTACCAAGGGATTGATCGTGCTCAAAAAAATTCTTGCCCGCCTGCTCTTGCTGAGCGCCATGGTTTGCGCCGGTGCGGCCATGGCCGCCTCGGTCGACGTCAACCAAGCCACGGAGGCCGAGCTCGACAGCATCAAAGGCGTGGGCCCCGCCCTGTCGGGAAAAATCATGGCGGAACGCCAAAAAGCGCCCTTCAAAGACTGGACCGATTTCATCAACCGCACCAAAGGCATGGGCCCTTCAGCGGCCAAACGCTTTTCCGAACAAGGCATGACCGTGGGCGGGACCGCCTACACCGATGCAGCCGGTGAAGCGAGCAACAAGTCCACCAACAAAAAGACCCAGGCCACCCCGGCCAAGTCAGCCCAACCCACCCATCCCCCCGCCCAATAGTCAGTTCACTGACTGTTTTTTTGTTTTTCGTTTTTAAACCAGGAAAATCTTCATGAAAAAAACCCAACTCACACTCATCGCTTGCGCTTTGGCCACCTTGACCCTGGGTGCCTGCACCCCAAAAGTCGACGTCGCCAAGGCCAACTATTGCAGCGCCCTCAACCAATACGCGGCCGCCGTCAACAACCTCAATAGCCTGACCGCCACCGCCACCGTCGCCGACTACAACAAACTGCAATCCGTGGTCAACAAAACCGGCGACGCTTTGGACCGCGCAGCCAAAACCCTGGACAAATCAGAAGGCAAGGCCCTGTCGGCCACCAGCAAGCGATTTGATGCAGAGGTCAACAAAATCAAATCCACCGAAACCCTGGCAGAAGCACAAATACAAATCAAGGCGGCTTCTGACGCCGCCATCGCGCAATACCTGAAAATCACCGAAACCGATTGCTCTTACGGCGCTGACAACCCCGCCAAATAAGCCCCGCTGAGGCGCGGCCCTGCGGGGGGCTAAAATGCGGTTTTACGATGACCAATCAGGGTATTGACCCGTTCTCTCACCACATGTCCCAGCCCCCCGCCCACACCAACCCCGTCAAAACCACCGTTCCTGCGGTTTCCCTCACCACCAAAGCCAATGTTTACTTTGATGGCAAATGCGTGAGCCACAGCTTCACCCTGCCCGATGGCAGTTCCAAAAGCGTGGGGGTGGTGCTACCAGCCACCTTGACTTTCAAAACCGGCGCACCCGAAATCATGGAGTGCGTGGCCGGTTCGTGCGAATACAAATTGGCCGGCAGCGACTCCTGGGTGCCCTCCAGCGCCGGTGAATCCTTCCAGGTGCCAGGGCAATCGTCCTTTGAGATTCGCGTCAGCGACGCACAGGGCTACCACTACATTTGCCATTTCGGTTGAATCTCATGGCCACCATTCTTCAAAACCTGCCCCTGAATCAAAAAGTCGGTATCGCTTTCTCTGGTGGCTTGGACACCAGCGCCGCCCTGTTGTGGATGCGTCAAAAGGGGGCCATCCCCTATGCCTACACGGCCAATCTGGGCCAACCCGACGAACCCGATTACGATGAAATTCCACGCAAGGCCCTGGCCTATGGTGCGGAAAATGCCCGCCTGATTGACTGCCGCACACAATTGGCCCACGAGGGCATTGCTGCCCTGCAGGCCGGGGCTTTCCACATCAGCACGGCTGGCGTGACTTACTTCAATACCACCCCTTTGGGCCGCGCGGTGACGGGCACCATGCTGGTGGCCGCCATGAAGCAAGACGACGTCAACATCTGGGGCGACGGCAGCACCTTCAAGGGCAACGACATTGAGCGCTTTTACCGCTATGGTCTGTTGACCAACCCGGCCCTCAAAATCTACAAACCCTGGTTGGACCCACAATTCATTGAGGAGCTGGGTGGCCGGGCCGAAATGTCGGCCTTCATGACCCAGCACGGCTTTGGCTACAAGATGTCGGCCGAAAAGGCCTACTCCACCGACTCCAATATGTTGGGGGCCACCCATGAGGCCAAGGACCTGGAGCACCTCAGCAGCGGCATGAAAATCGTCAACCCCATCATGGGCGTGGCGTTTTGGAAAGACGATGTGGAAGTCAAGGCCGAGACCGTCTCGGTGCGCTTCGAAGAAGGTCAACCCGTGGCCCTGAATGGCGTGGGTTTTGACGACCCGGTGGCCCTGATTTTGGAGGCCAACCGCATCGGTGGCCGCCATGGTCTGGGCATGAGCGACCAGATCGAGAACCGCATCATCGAAGCCAAGAGCCGCGGCATCTACGAAGCCCCGGGCTTGGCCTTGTTGTTCATCGCCTATGAGCGTTTGGTCACCGGCATTCACAACGAAGACACCATCGAACAGTACCGCGACAACGGCCGCAAACTCGGCCGCCTCCTCTACCAGGGCCGCTGGTTCGACCCCCAGGCCATCATGCTCCGCGAAGCCGCCGCCCGCTGGGTCGCCAAACCTGTAACCGGCACAGTCACAATCGAACTTCGCCGCGGCAACGACTACACCATCCTCTCCACCGACAGCCCCAACCTCA
>CAIUTG010000004.1 GCA_903902035.1 uncultured Curvibacter sp.
CAGATCAGGTCTTTTTCGATGTCGGCCAAGCGCTCTTTGAGCGAGATGCCTTGTGCGGGCAGGGTACTCAGGCCTTGGGCCAACATGATGATGTTTTCAACTTCATTGTCGCTGTTGCCAAATGCCAAGCCCGAAGCCTCGGGCTCCAGCAGGGCGACCAGGGGGTCTTCGGCCTGGAGAGGCAGCGATTGCAAGGTCAAGGGCGGCGGGGTGCTACAGCGCTCGGCTTGAATCGTCGCCAGACCCTTGGGCAGCAAATTGGCGGGCACTTGGTTCAGCCCCAAACATTGGCCGGCAAACAAGGTGCTGAAACGGTCCATCAGGTTAGACAGCTCGCGCACATTGCCCGGCCAAGAATAGCTTTTCAGGGCAGCCAAGAAATCGGCTTGAAAGCTGATGGGCGAGGCCTCTTTGTGGGCGAAGCGACGTGCCAAATGGGGCAGCAATTCGTCCAAATCGGCGGTGCGATCCCGCAAGGAAGGGGTTTTGAGGGGCAACACATTCAGCCGGTAGTACAAGTCTTCCCGGAAACGCCCCTCGGCGATTTCATTTTCCAAATCCCGGTGGGTGGCCGCGACCACCCGAACATCCACGGGGACGGGGCGGCTGCTCCCCACGGGATCGACCATGCGCTCTTGCAGCACGCGCAACAGTTTGACCTGCATGTCCAGAGGCAGGTCCCCGATTTCATCCAGAAAGAGGGTGCCGCCATGGGCCAGCTCAAATCGACCAATTCGGTCGGCCACCGCCCCGGTGAAAGCCCCCTTGCGATGCCCAAACAGTTCGCTTTCCAGCAAATCCTTTGGAATGGCGGCACAGTTGATGGGCACGAAATGAGCCGAGGCGCGCTGCGACTGATCGTGCAGGGCGCGTGCGACCAATTCCTTGCCCGTGCCACTCTCACCTGTGATCAGCACGGTCGCAGGCGAGTTGGCCACCCGAGCAATGAGCTCGCGGATGGCCTGGGCGGCTTCGCTGTTTCCTATGAAGGGGTGCGTTGAAAGAGAGGATGGAGGCGTCAAGTTGGAAGAGAATGGGTTGAGCTTGTTTTTTCTTTGAGTCTCGTGCTACGATTTTTACATATAGTGACAATTCTGCCCTAAAAACGGTGGATTCTTTGGGTGAATTTCGACTCAAGGTTCCGGGTTTGCTGTCGAAATAAAGGAGGTCAGGCGCTTTTTTTAACCATTTGCGCCCCTTCGTTGATAAGGACACACCATGAACCGACTCTTTCTTACCTCTTTTTGCTCCGCCGCTCTTTTATTGGGGGGCTGTAGCTCCTTGAGCTTGCACAGCGAGTCCGAACCCGAGTCTGGTGCCTTGGCTCAAGAAGCTGAACATGCACAGCATGCCCATCAAGAGGCGCGCCATGAAACCGTGGTCGGGCCGGTGGTGCAGCGTGGCGAAGCCTTGACCGCCACGGGCTATGCCGTCATCAGCGTTCAGAACAGCCGCAACCCGGCACAGCAACGTTTGTTGGCCATTCGGGCCGCCAAGCTGGACGCTTACCGCTCTTTGACCGAGCAGGTGTACGGACAACATCTGGATGCCAGCACCACGGTGGCGGACATGACCGTTCAAAACGATACTTTTCGCACCAAGGTGCAAGGGGTCATTTACGGCGCGACCTTGGTGAGCATCACCCCCACAGGGGACGACACTTACGAAACCACCTTGAGCCTTGACCGCGAGGTCATGCAGGATTTGCGTCGCTTGTACATGACGCAGGTTTTGTCCAGAGGGCATTGATTTAGAGATGATTTGACATGCAATTTTTTCGGCGCTTCCGGCTCGCTTCCTCCCTTTGTGCCAACCTCACGGGGTCGTGTCTCCTGCTCATGGCAACGCCTGTGCTGTGGGCTGCCGAAGTGTCAGAAGAGTTGCATCAGGGGGGGGCCGTGACGCATGTCTCAGTGCCCGAGCCAGGCTCGGCAGAACTGAGCAGCCGCTCATCTTTGAGTGCTGAAGAGCGGCTGGAAGCGATTCGTCGGGCTTTGGTGAAGGCCTCTTTGGAGGGGGCCACCCAGGTCCAAGCCGTGTCTTGGATTGATGAAAACGGGGTCCTTCGTGACAGCGCCAGTTTTCGTTCGGACATGAAAGTGCGCGGCGTTCAGGTCTTGGCCTACACCCGCGATGAAGCGGGCGAGCCAGAAGCTCGATTGGCCGTGCAGGCCCAACCCTCGGGCCACGAAGACCTGGTCAAGCGTGCGACCCCATCGGTGCAAACTGCAGCGGCCAATACCTGCCCCAAAAATGTGGCCGGCGTGCACCACCTGATCGGCGTCGATGTGGTTTTGAGTGATCGCTGGTTGGCCACTGACATCGGCGTGGCCAAGTCCTTGATTCCCTGGTCCTTCAAAGCCTTGGGCCCTGTTGATGCCCCTTGGCGCTTGGTGCGCCGCCCCCCCTTGGCAGGATCGGCCTACGAAAAAGCGCTGACCAGCACGCCCTTGGACCAAGTGCCATGGCGTGCGCGGTTGACCTTGACACCGTTGTCTCATGGGACCACCTTGCTGGCAGACAACGCCGACGTCGAACAAGCCGCTGAGCCCGCTCGGGGCCCCTGGGGCATGCCGGTACCTGCATCCCAAAATGTTCCCCTGATTGAGCACCCCACGATTCAGGTTCAGTGGCAATGGCGTGTCAGCAAAGGCAGCACGGATCAACCCCTGTTTCAAGCGTCCGGGGTGGTGGATGTGTTGGTATTCAAAGCGGATTGGGAGCCCTTCGTGGCCGACAACCTGTCCCAAGACCGTGTCCAGGGCTTGTTAACGGGCTGGGCACAGGACATGAAGGCGCGTTTGGGCTGTGAATTGCTCACGGCCGACATCACCCAAGTTCAAGGCCAGGATCTGACCATCAATGCCGGAGCTTTGACCGGCGTGAAGGTGGGGGATGAGTGGTTGGTGGCCGATATCCCCCGCATCGCCCTGCACACTTTGGAGCCTGGGGTGGTCTCGCGCACGGTGCTGGCCGAAGTCACTCAGGTAACGCCCTATCTGGCCAAGCTGCATGTGCTGGCGGGGCGGGCCAATGAGGTGCAAAAAAACTGGAAGGCCTGGCCAGCCGATGCCTTGAATGAAGCGATTCCCCCCACAGCATCCGAAACATCTGGAGAACAAAAATGAAGAAAACGGGAACAGGAACGGTTTTTCTGGTGGCGCTGCTTTGGCCGTTGGCCGTTTTGGCACACGAAGGGCCTGAAGGATCAGAAGCGACCGAACCGGCATCCCACCTGGAAAAAGTTCATGAGATGGCGCCAGAATTGGAAGGTCCCTCTGAACACGCGGTCCATGTCGGACCGGTGTATGTGGTCAAGCGCGGCGATACCCTGGACCGCATCATTCAAAAAAACATGCCCGACAGTCCGCTGAAATTGCCCTTGTTGCGCCAAGCCATTGCGAAGGCCAACCCCGAAGCGTTTCCTCGGCCAGGGGACTATCGCTTGCGTGCGGGTGCGGTGCTGCATTTGCCCAACTCGGCCGAACTGCTCCATTCGGTGGTGGACCCCATTTTGCAGCCATGGGATGAAGCCCATGGCCGAGGCGATCGAAATGCCCGCGATCAAGACGCCCAGCGGCATTGGGTTCGTTACCCTTGATACTCAGTTCTGAAACGGCTCAGCTCGCACTCGGCGGCGTGCCTTCGGCGGCCTCGGCGGCGTCGTTGAGTTCAATGGCGCTCAGTCCCATCAACTTGTTGTCGGAACAGGCCCTGGGCTTGAACCTGAGCGAGTCCGAGGTGGTGCAGGCCCTGGTGGAGTCTTTGCCGGGGGGCAACTGGGCCCTGTCGATTCGTGGTCAAACGGTGAACTTGCCCAAAGGCAGTGGAGGGACAGCGCCGGGGCAAAACTGGGTGGCGGGTCAGTCGGTTTTGCTGCGCGCAAGCGCCCAAGCGGATGGGCGTTGGACGCTCCAACCCGTCGCACAAGGGGCGGCGCAAGCCCCGACATCGGCCCCTGCCGCTTTGGCCCTCGCCCCGCCCTTGGACCTTCCCCCTTTGAGCGGCCATTTGCCAGCAGCAGGGGTCTCCCACATTGCCAATTTGTTGTACCGCCCCAGCGGCCTGGGCGAATTGCTGCAGCTGTTTCAACCTGGCCTGCTGACGGACCTGTTCGAGGCCTTGGCCCGCCCTGATTTACAGGCCTTGTGGGAGGGCCTGCAATTGTCGTTGGCTGAGCTGCGGCCGCCGGATCTGGCCATGGCCGTGGCCGGCGCCTTGGGTTCGGAATCGGGGCTTTTGCGTGGCCAGGGCGCTGTGCCGATGGATCCCAAACAGTTGCTGCGCCGTTTGTTGAGTGCTTTGCAACAGGGCGAGCGCAGTGGTCGATTGTCCGCCGACACCCTGGCGCGTCTGCCCTTGGTGCAAGGGGCCTTGGATGATCTGGAGTCCAGCCAAGTTCAGGCCGTTCAGGCCCAGGCACAACAGGAAGTCTTGTTCAGTTTGGTCTTGCCATTCAAGGATGCTGAACCCATGACCCTGACGTTTCGACGTCGCAAGGGTCAATGGGGGGAGCCGGCACCTTTCACGGTCAATCTTCACTCGCGCTCCGAACGTTTGGGGGAGTTGTGGTTAAAAACCGTTTTGTTGGGTAATGACCGGGTTAATTTGACCATGTGGGCGCGCAACACCCAAGTGGTCTCGTGGGCTCAAGCCAGTTCAGAAACCCTGCGCCAGCAGCTGGGCCAAGCGGGGCTCCATGTGGGGTCATTTGAGATTGTGGAAGGCCCCAGACCCGAGGAGGGGGCCGATTTTGTTCCCAGCGGGCGCGGCCTGGTGGTCGATGTGGCTGTCTGAGACATGGGCATGAAACACCTCAAACAAGCCATTGCGCTGGCCTATGGGACTGAAGAGGCCCCCGTGGTGGTGGCCAAAGGCGACGATGATTTGGCCGATTGCATGATCCAAGAGGCTCACAAGCACGGCGTCTTTGTGAGTGAGGATCCGCAGTTGTTGGCTTTGTTGAGTCGACTGCAGGTGGATCAGGAAATCCCACCCGAGCTCTACACAGCAGTGGCGATTGTGTTGTCTTGGGCTTATTGGCTCAAGGGCTTGGCGCCGGCTCAGGCATCGCGGTAGCTTCGGCCTCGGGCTGTGCGGGCCAACTTCCCGAGGCGGTCATAAACTTCGACACTGTTGGTGATCGTGCCGCCTCGCAAGCTTTGGATGGCACCCCGAATGGCGTTGAGTTTTCGATCAATGATGATGGCATTGCGCTGATGCGCATCCCGACAACGTCGCATGCAGTCGATGAAATCAACCCAGTGCGGGTTGTTTTTGAGGGCTTCGGGCTCGGGGCAGAGCTGCGTGAGCTGTGTCAGAAGCTGGTTCTTGCCCACTTGCAGGGCCTCAAAGGCAGGTAAATCCTGTTTTTGCAAGGCCTGGTACTCATTTTCCAGCACGACTTCCAGCTCTTGAGCCAAGGGCAGGGCAGCTGGATTGTGAGGCGCTAGTTCAACCATGAAGCCAGTTTAACCGTGAATCATTTGCTCAATCGACAGGAAGCTTTGAGCAATGGTGTTGGCGTTCAAGGGGTACTGCCCGTTCTTGATGGCCGTTTTGATGGCATCCACCTTGTTTCGGTCAAAGACGGCACTGCTGTCGGTGGTGTCGCTGGCTTTTTGGGCCACAGGGCTCAAGCTCACCGTATCGGCACCGGGTTGACTGGTGGGGTCGGTGTTCACTGTGGCATTCATTGCCGCCGTGGTGGCCGCATTTTCTGCCTTGACCATATTGGCAACACTGGCATTGTTGGCGGCGACCGCCGTCGCCGAGGGGGCGTTGGTGTCAGAGGCGGCGGTGCTTGTGTTTTGATTTTTGCCCTGCGTGCTTTGCACAGGGCTGTTCATTGAAGCTGAACTTCCGTACTGTGAAATGGCATCGGTCATGGTTTACTCACTTTCCTGTCGGGGCTGTCAAATGACAACCGTACATCCTCTGTATCGGCCTCAAATTTTAGAACTTGAGCGGAATTTTGAGAAATTATTTAAAAATTCATTCAAAGTCCACGCAGCGCATTGGGGCCCGTGACCACACCATAAAGGATTCGACCCGACTCGGCATTTTTCAAGCGAATTTGATCGCCCATGAACCCGTCTTGTTGGGCTTCAGCCTGGACGGTGACCTGAAAGGTGTTGCTGCTGCCAATGCTCAGCATCGCGGATTGACCTTGTTTGACCAAAACCGAGCGGCGCACGTCATAACTGTGCAAAACGGATCCTGGGCTGATGTCGCGCACGACCTCGGCCAATTCAACATCTTTGGCGCTTTTCAACAATTGATTGTCTTGACGACTGACCGTTTGCGTGACCTCTTGCAGCATCGAGGCGTCCAGTTTGACGCCGTGCGGAATCAGTTGTTTGGCCACCAGCACCTGGCGAGTGACGGTGGTGGGTTCGATGTTGGCAGGGGCGCTGGGCGGCTTGGCGGCACTGACTTGCAAGTACAGCTGCCATTGCGGGGATGAAGCGTGAGCACCCAAGCAGCGCACTCGCACGGTTTCTTGTGAGGCGAAGGGGTGGTCCATGCTGAGGGGGTAGGCACAGGGCAGAACCTGAACCCGGTAATCCAGCTCCCCAACCTCAATTTGTTCGGGCCTCATGTGGCGCTCTTGGGCTTCCCATTGGCGAATTTGGCTGTACAGCTGCTCGGAGGTGGATGCGCCGGCAGACCAGCTGCTGGGGCTGCTCATCCAGAGCAAGGCCGCGAATCCCGCCAAGAGGCTGGATCTGAAGAAGTGTTTGTCGATACGGCACAGCATTTGCATAGAGAAGGTCCTGAGTGTTGAATTTTTGACACTGACTTGCAAAAGTCTTGCAAAAAACGTACCTAATATGAAAGCCTCTTTGCCATGA
>CAIUTG010000005.1 GCA_903902035.1 uncultured Curvibacter sp.
GTTCAAGAAGCGGTTGAAGCTGCTCAAAAACTCGGCGGCCCCGTTTGGGTCGTCAAGGCCCAAATCCACGCCGGTGGCCGTGGCAAGGGCGGCGGCGTGAAAGTGGCCAAAACCATTGACGATGTCAAACGCCTGGCCACAGAAATTTTGGGCATGCAGCTCAAAACCCACCAAACCGGCCCTGAAGGTCAAAAAGTGCGTCGCCTCTACATCGAAGACGGCGCCGACATTCAAAAAGAATATTACGCTTCGGTGGTGACCGACCGTGCCTCACAAAAAGTGGCGTTCATCGCGTCCAGCGAAGGCGGCATGGACATCGAAGAAGTGGCCCATTCCACGCCTGAAAAAATCATCACCGAGTTCATCGATCCGCTGACCGGTTTGGGCGAGGCCCAGGCCCGCAAAATTGCCGAGTCGATCGGCATGCCCGCCGATTCGGTGGCCCAGGCCGCTGACATTTTCCAGAAGCTGTACCAGTGCTACATGGCCACGGACGCTTCCTTGGTCGAAATCAACCCCCTGAACCGCGACTCCAAGGGCCAAGTGATGGCCTTGGACGCCAAGTTCAACTTTGACGCCAACGCCCTGTTCCGTCACCCCGAAATCGTGGCTTACCGCGATTTGGACGAAGAAGATCCCGCTGAAGTCGAGGCTTCCAAGTTCGACCTGGCCTACATCTCGCTCGATGGCAACATCGGTTGCTTGGTGAACGGCGCTGGCCTGGCCATGGCGACCATGGACACCATCAAGTTGTTTGGCGGCGAGCCTGCCAACTTCTTGGACGTGGGCGGCGGCGCAACGGCTGAAAAAGTCACCGAAGCCTTCAAGATCATGTTGGGCAACCCCAACGTCAAGGGCATTTTGGTCAACATCTTTGGCGGCATCATGAAGTGCGACACCATTGCCACGGGCGTGATCACGGCTTGCAAGGCCGTGAACCTGTCGGTGCCGCTGGTGGTGCGCATGAAGGGCACCAACGAAGAGCTGGGCAAGAAACTGCTTGCCGAGTCGGGTCTGCCCATCATTGCGGCCGACACCATGGCCGAAGCGGCCACCAAAATTGTCGCTGCCGTTAAGTAAGCCCGGAGAACCAACATGTCGATCTACATCAACAAAGACACCAAAGTCATCACCCAAGGCATTACCGGTAAAACGGGCCAGTTTCACACTGAAAAATGCCAGGAATACGCCAATGGCAAAAACGCTTTTGTCGCTGGCGTGAACCCCAAAAAGGCTGGCGAATCGATTTTCAACATCCCCATCTACGCTTCGGTCAAAGAAGCCGCCAGCCAAACCGGCGCCACTGTTTCGGTGATCTACGTGCCCCCCGCCGGTGCAGCAGCGGCCATCTGGGAAGCCGTTGAAGCCGATCTGGACATGGCCATCTGCATCACCGAAGGCATCCCCGTTCGCGACATGCTCGAAGTGCGCAACAAGATGAAGGCCAAAGAAGCCGCTGGTGGCAAAAAGACCTTGCTGTTGGGCCCCAACTGCCCCGGCATCATCACACCCGATGAAATCAAAATTGGCATCATGCCCGGTCACATTCACCGCAAAGGCCGCATTGGCGTGGTCAGCCGTTCCGGCACCTTGACTTATGAAGCCGTGGCCATGTTGACCGAAGTCGGCTTGGGTCAATCGACCGCTGTGGGCATTGGTGGTGACCCCATTAATGGCTTGAAACACATCGATGTGATGAAGGCCTTCAACGACGATCCAGACACCGATGCGGTCATCATGATTGGCGAAATTGGCGGTCCAGACGAAGCCGAAGCGGCCCAATGGTGCAAAGCCAACATGAAAAAACCCATCGTCGGCTTCATTGCAGGCGTGACCGCGCCTCCTGGCAAGCGAATGGGCCACGCTGGTGCTTTGATTTCTGGCGGCGCTGACACAGCCGACGCCAAGCTGGCTATCATGGAAGAGTGCGGTTTCATTGTGACCCGCAACCCTTCCGAATTGGGCAAATTGCTCAAAGCACAATTGAAGTAATCCATTTACAGGCTAAAAAATCAGCTTTGATCTTCTGAATTTTTTCAACTCCGACTGGGAGTCAACGTTTCAAAACGCTGACTTCTGGTTTGGTTTGGCCAAAATCCTGGGCGTCAATTTGTTGATGTCGGGTGACAATGCGGTCTTGATCGCCTTGGCTGCCCGTGGCCTGCCCGAAGCAGAACGTCAAAAAGCCGTTTGGCTGGGTGCGGCTTTTGCCGTCATTTTGCGCATCGCACTGACCTTTGTTGCCGTTGAGCTGCTCAGCCTGCCTTATGTTCAAATTCTGGGCGGTTTGGCCTTGTTATGGATTGGCGTTCAACTCATGAATGAGGAAAGCGACCCGCTTGACGAGACCCAAACCGCTCAAAGCACCTGGTCCGCTGTTCGCACCATCTTCATCGCCGACTTGGTGATGAGTCTGGACAATGTGATTGCCGTTGCCGCCGCCGCCAAAGGCAGCACCTTGCTGTTGATTTTCGGTCTGGCCACCAGCGTGCCGGTGGTCATTCTGGGCAGCAATCTGATGATCAACATCATGGGCCGTTACCCCATTATCGTGACCTTGGGCGCCGGTCTGATTGGTTGGGTGGGGGGTGAAACCATTGCCACCGATGCCTCTTTGAGCCCGCTCATGGCCCAATGGCAAGCCCATCTGCCCAATGCCTTGCCCGTTCCCATCTTGGCGGCTGCCATCGGTGCTGTGCTGGTCATGGTTTTGGGCAAAACCAATTTCTTTAAAACCAACGAATCCAAAATACCGCTATGAAAACGACAAAGCACCCAACCCCCACGCAGAAAACCGATTTGGGTTTGACCTTGATCCAATTGATGATTGTGATCGCTGCCATCGGCATCGTCGGCAGCATGGCTTTTAGGGCCTTGAACCAACACGGGTTCTAAAACCAAGGGGTAGCTAGCCTACCCTCCATCAAACGCCTTAGCGGGGCGTTTGAGGCCTTCTTGGGGGGGCTGAAGGTGCCCGACCTTCAATGTGCCGGAATTTGATGCGGCCTTTGCTCAAATCGTAGGGAGAGAGCTCCAAGGACACCTTGTCACCCGCCAGGATGCGGATGTGGTTTTTGCGCATTTTGCCAGCGGAGTAGGCAATCAATTGGTGGCCGTTTTCCAGCGTCACGCGAAAACGGGTATCGGGCAATACCTCGTTGACGACCCCCATCATTTCAATCAATTCTTCTTTCGCCATAGCCCCTCAATGTACCACAATCGACTTTTTCTTTCTTATCTCTTTGTATTCATTAATTAAAAATAGTAGTCATAGTAAGGGCAACCCTGTTGCGTGGAAAAGCCATGTATCTTATTTAAGATCAATGACTTATAGAAAAAATAGGTCTGTGGTTTAAGGGCCATTGGTGTGGCGGGCGATTGTGCACAACTTCCCGTTTTATGCCAGGCCTGTGGATAACACGAGGCTTGTTCAAAAGATGTGCACAGGCTTATGCCAGGCTGGCAATGAGCACAGCATTGGTCCCGCCAAAAGCAAAGGAATTGGACATCACGTGGCGTCCTTGTTGAAGTGATCGGGCACTGCCTCGTATCAAATCAATCTGGAAATTGCGGTCCACCGCTTGCACATGGGCTGTGGCGGGCAGCTGTTGCGTTTGGAGGGCCTTCAAAGCAATGATCAGTTCGACCACCCCACCAGCCCCAATCAAATGGCCGTGAACGGCCTTGGTGGCACTCACAGGCACACCATAGGGGCCGAATACCTCTGCCAAAGAAGCGGCTTCTGCTGCGTCTCCGCTTTGTGTGCCGGTGCCATGCGCATTCACATAAGCAATGTCTTTGGCATTCAACTGTGCATTTTTGAGCGCATTTTTCATGGCTTTCACTTGTCCTGCGGGATCAGGGTGCGTGATGTGCTGGCTGTCGCAATTGGTGGCATACCCCGTCATGTACAGAGAGTGATCGTGGGCTCTTTTTTGAGCATGTTCAACAGATTCCAAGACCAGTGCTCCGGCGCCCTCACCCATGGCAAAGCCGTGACGATCTTCAGCAAAAGGTCGACAAACCTGGTGCGCCTGGGTCAGGTCATGTGACAGGGGGGCCAAGACCCGCATGGCCTGCCAACTGGACAAAATGCCGGGCATGAGCATGGATTCATGCCCCCCAACAATCGCCACGTCCAACCAACCCCCTTGAATGGCGCGCATGGCTTCACCAATGGCCACAGCGGAAGACGCGCAAGCACAGGCATAAGCCAAGGCGTGTCCTTTGACCTTCAGTGCCAAAGCGATCTCTGCGACAGCGGCGTTGGGCATGGTGGTCAGGACACTGGTGGGCCGCAGTCTTTGATGGTCGTTATAAATCTGTCGACAAATGGTTTCAAAACTGTGTGCGCCCGACATGCCACTGCCCCAAAACAGACCCGTTCGGTCGGGGTCGAGTTGGTCCATGTCCAGGCCGCTGTTTTGAAAAGCCTGTTTGGCAGCTGCCAGCGCCATGGCCGTGCCCCGATCAGGGGTAATTTTGGAGGGTGTTTTGATGGCCTTGTCGTCAAAGTCGCAGCTGGCCACCGGGACGGTGGCCGGGTCCAAGCCACTTAAATTGATTTCAAATGGATGAATGGCGGATTGACTTCTCAGGCAGCCATCAAACAAGGCTTCTGCTGAATGGCCCAAGGGGCTGATGACCCCCATACCGGCAATGCCAACTTGCCGCGAGTTCATGTGGGGTTTTTGGGCAAGGCTTCTTGGACAATGCTGCTCAGTTGTTGCAGGCTGATTCCGCTTTGGGTGGGGTCGAGTTTGTCTTCGGGAATGCGCAAATTGAACGCATCTTCCAGAGCGAAAACAAACTCCATCAAACCCAACGAGTCCAATCCAAGGTCTTCCAGCAATGCGTCTTCCTTGACTTGTTCCGGGGCTACCTCAAATTTTTTGATCAACAGATCAGCAATGGTTTCGAAGACAGGCACTGGCGTCATGGGGTCGTGTTGACTGTGTTTTTACGAGTCAAGGTTTTTAAAAAATTCAAGGTTTCTTCGATCACTCGTTGTCTATCGTTGTCAATGCTGATCATGTGATAGCTGTTGTCCAATGTGACAGTTTGAAGATGCGTTTGGCTTAATGATAAACCAGAAGCCAGTATTGTTAAATTTTGTGTACTTGCCACTTCGTCTTCTTGCGCGTGCAAGGCCAAAATTTCTGGGCAACTGACTTTCGATAGGTTTTTCTTGACATAACGATTCAGTCTGTCGTTCTCTTTGAGATGCGAAAGGCTCAGGTTGGCCACCCCAGCGCGTGAAATTTTGCGTTGTTCCAGCTCGCGTGCAATCCATTGCCGAATGCGCTCATTTTTAACCCCATAAGGCGGTTTTTCCCGATAACGCCAGAAAACACCCAAGGGGGTGTAGAGCGCCAAGGGCAGTAAAAAATGCCAAAAGGGAATGGACCACCCATCTTGCACCAATGAAGTGGACATCAAAACCAAACCATCGCAATTCGGTGTGTCTTCGATGGCGCTGGCCAAGGACAAAGCCGCACCAGTAGAAATGCCCATCAAAAAAACCTTTTCAAACCCTTCTTTTTTTAAGGCTTGAAGTTTGCTTTTGACGGCCTGCACCCATTCCTCAAAAGGTGGGCTTTTGGGTTTTTTTTCTGCTGCATCAAAGGTGTAGCCTTTGATCTCAAATGAAATCACGGTCGCGCCTTGTCGGCGAAGGGGGTTCTTTAAGCTCAGTAATTCATCGGGTGTGCTGTACAAACCATGCAACAAAACAACCGCACATTTTTCTAGTGGCAACAAAGGAAAGAAGCATTCGTGGGAGAACCTTCGATTTTACTTTGTCATCGCGATAGATGGTTGAGTATTCAGTTCCAACACAGCCAACCAGCCCAAGGCGTCGGTTCGATCCTGACCACACATTTCGGTTGAGGGTTGCAGGCCCACGCAAAAGCTTGGTCTTTCCGGTTTGCCAAACAACAGGCACTCATGATGGGGCCCCAATTGAACACAGCGAACGCCTGCAGGTTTTCCCTGGGGCATGCCAGGAATAGGGCTGTTGATGGAAGGGGCAATGCAGCAAGCGCCGCAATCGGATCGGCAGGACGGGGTTTCACGTGAAACAGGAACAGGGGCAAACATGCCTGCATTGTGCACGTCGTTAAAATTCACAGATGCTGTATCCAAAAGAATTTGATGTCATTGTGGTGGGCGGTGGTCATGCCGGGACCGAAGCCGCCCTGGCCGCGGCCCGCATGGGTTGCGAAACCTTGTTGCTCACCCACAATATTGAGACCCTCGGCCAAATGAGTTGCAACCCGTCGATTGGCGGCATTGGCAAAGGCCATTTGGTCAAGGAAGTGGACGCTTTGGGCGGGGCCATGGCTTTGGCCACCGATGAGGCGGGCATTCAATTTCGCATCTTGAACAGTTCAAAAGGGCCTGCCGTGCGTGCCACCCGCGCCCAGGCCGACCGAATTTTGTACAAGGCCGCGATTCGCTATCGCCTGGAAAACCAGCCAAACCTTTATTTGTTCCAGCAAGCGGTGGATGACTTGATGCTGGAAGGTGAGCGCGTGGTGGGCGCTGTGACTAAGGTGGGCATTCAATTTCGAGCGCGTGCCGTGGTGCTGACCGCCGGGACTTTTCTGGATGGGAAGATCCATGTGGGTCTGCAAAACTACGCGGCCGGGCGAGCAGGGGATCCACCCGCCGTCAGTTTGTCTGCGCGGCTGAAAGAAATGCGCTTGCCCCAGGGCCGTTTAAAAACCGGAACCCCGCCTCGAATCGATGGCCGCAGCATCGATTTTTCGAAGTGCACCGAACAAGCCGGTGACGGCATGCCAGGCGGCCTGCCCGGGCCGGTGCCGGTTTTCAGCTTCATGGGCCAGACGCACAAGCACCCCCAACAAGTCTCCTGCTGGATCACCCACACCAATGCCAAAACCCATGACATCATTCGCAGCGGCTTTGACAGAAGCCCGATGTTCACCGGAAAAATTGAAGGGGTAGGGCCACGGTATTGCCCCAGCGTGGAAGACAAAATCAACCGCTTTGCAGACAAAGACAGCCACCAAATTTTTCTGGAGCCAGAGGGTTTGACGACCCATGAGTATTACCCCAATGGGATCAGCACCAGTTTGCCTTTCGACATTCAATATGCGTTGGTGCGCAGCATGCCCGGTCTGGAAAACGCCCATATTTTGCGACCTGGCTATGCCATTGAATACGATTATTTTGATCCCCGTTCCCTCAAGTCAAACTTTGAAACGCGGCAAATCCAGGGCCTGTTTTTTGCTGGTCAAATCAATGGCACGACCGGCTATGAAGAGGCCGCAGCCCAAGGCTTGTTTGCCGGCATCAACGCGGCGCTGCGTTGCCGGGAGGAGGCCCCGTGGTTGCCTCGTCGGGATCAGGCGTACCTGGGTGTGTTGGTGGACGACTTGATTTCGCAGGGGGTGACCGAGCCCTACCGCATGTTTACCAGCCGGGCCGAGTTCAGGTTGCAGCTGCGCGAAGACAATGCCGACGCGCGCTTGACCGAAGAGGGCCGTCGCCTGGGTTTGGTGGACGACGCCCGGTGGGAGGCGTTTTGCCGCAAGCAAGAGGCTGTTTCACGTGAAACAGAAAGGCTGCGGTCTATTTGGGTCAATCCCAATTCCTTGTCGGCGGCGGAGGCCCAACGGGTGTTGGGCAAGCCCATTGAGCGGGAATACAACCTGGCCGATTTGTTGCGTCGCCCCGGGATCAGCTATGCGGGCTTGATGTCTTTGGAGGCAGGGCGTTACCAGCCTGACGCAGAGATGCAAGCTGCCTTGGTGCCTGAGGTGCTTGAGCAAATCGATATCGTGGCCAAGTATTCAGGCTACATCCATCGACAACAGGAAGAAGTGGAGCGAGCCGCCCATTTTGAAAACCTCAAATTGCCGCAAGACTTTGACTATGGACAGGTCAGCGCCTTGTCGATTGAGGTTCGGCAGAAATTGAATCGTCACAAGCCCGAAACCTTGGGCATGGCTTCGCGCATTTCGGGGGTGACCCCGGCCGCCATTTCATTGCTGATGATCCATTTGAAAAAACGGGGTTTCAAGGGGCTGGTCCGTGTTGACCCACCCGCCAAACCCCAGGAGCACGGCGCATGAACAAGGTGGCCGTGGACCCGGTTCTGTCGCACGGTTTGCAGCAGCTGGGCTTGAGCCTGTCGGCCGCACAAACCGGACAATTAATGGCCTATTTGGACTTGTTGCAAAAATGGGGCAAGGTCTACAACCTGACCGCTGTGCGTGAGCCTGGGGAAATGCTGACGCATCACCTGCTCGACAGTTTGGCGGTGGTGCCTGCCTTGCAGCGCCATCTGGTTGAGTGGAAAGAGCGGCAAGACCGGCAGATGTGCCAGGGGGGGTTGGCCCGGCCCTTCAAGGTCATGGATGTGGGCTCGGGGGCTGGCTTGCCGGGGGTGGTGCTGGCGGTGACCTTGCCAGAGATTCAGGTGGTTTGCGTGGACGCGGTGGCTAAAAAAACGGCCTTTATTCAACAGGCGGCGTTGGCCCTGAAGTTGACCAACCTGAAAGCCCGGCATGCGCGGGTGGAAACCTTGACCGACCCATTTGAGGTGGTCACCAGCCGAGCCTTTGCCAGCTTGACCGATTTCACCCAATGGACCCGGCAGGCCTTGGCGCCTGAGGGGGTGTGGATGGCCATGAAAGGCAAGCGCCCGGACGATGAACTAGCCGCGTTGGACCCGCAGCAGACGGCCGTGTTTCACGTGGAACCGTTGACCGTACCGGGCCTGGACGCCGAGCGTTGTTTGGTTTGGTTAAAGCCAAAAGCCGGGCCGCAAGTGGCCATCACGTAAACTCCTGTCTTTGTCTTTGCTTGGGTAAACCCCTTTCGCTGTTTATGGCCCATATTTTTTGCATTGCCAACCAAAAGGGCGGGGTCGGCAAAACCACGACCACCGTCAATTTATCCGCCGGTTTGGCAAAAATTGGCCAACGCGTTTTGATGATTGATTTGGACCCCCAAGGCAATGCCACCATGGGTTCGGGCATCGATAAACGGGCCATGACGCTCAATGTTTATGATGTTTTGCTGGAGTCGGCCAGTGTGGCCGAAGCCCGGGTTCGGGCCGAGGCCTGCGCCTACGATGTGTTGGGCGCCAACCGCGAACTGGCTGGCGCAGAGGTGGAGCTGGTGTCGGTCGAGCGGCGCGAAAAGCGCCTGAAAACGGCATTGGCCCCGGTCCTGGATGAATACGATTTCATCCTCATCGACTGCCCGCCGTCGTTGTCCATGCTGACCCTCAACGGCCTTTGCAGCGCGCACGGGGTGATCGTGCCCATGCAGTGCGAATACTTTGCGCTGGAGGGCCTGACCGACCTGGTCAATACCATCAAGCAAGTCCATGCCAATATGAACCCGGCCTTGCAGATCATTGGCTTGTTGCGGGTCATGTTTGACCCGCGCGTCACGTTGCAGCAACAGGTCAGCGCCCAGCTCAAGACCCATTTTGGCGACAAGGTGTTCAATACCGTGATTCCACGCAATGTTCGTTTGGCAGAGGCCCCCAGCTATGGCTTGCCCGGCGTGGTGTTTGACCCCGCTGCCAAAGGCAGCCAAGCCTTTGTCGAGTTTGCCGCCGAAATGGTGGCGCGCCTCAAAACCCTTCATCAGTAAAGCGAAGAAAATGGTCACCAAAAAACTGAAAGGACTCGGACGCGGTTTGGAAGCCTTGTTGGGCCCACACGCCATGAACTCGGACCCGTTGCGGCCCGCCCAGACAGACCAGTTGCCCAGCAGCTTGTTGTTGACCGAAATGGTGCCTGGTGTCTACCAGCCGCGCACCCGCATGGACGAGGGCGCCTTGTATGAGCTGGCCGAAAGCATCAAGGCGCAGGGCATCATGCAGCCCATTTTGGTCCGGCCTTTGGCGGCCCCTGTTGACCAGCCCGATGCGCCCGCCCGTTATGAAATCATCGCGGGCGAGCGGCGCTTTCGTGCGGCCAAATTGGCCGGTTTGGACCGCGTCCCGGTGTTGGTGCGTGAGGTGCCAGACCAAGCCACGGCCGCCATGGCCTTGATTGAGAATATTCAGCGCGAAGACCTGAACCCGCTGGAAGAAGCACAAGGCTTGCAACGGCTGGTCAAAGAGTTTGGCCTGAGCCACGAAGAGGCCGCCCAGGCGGTGGGACGTTCGCGCAGTGCGGCCTCCAATCTGTTGCGTTTGCTGAACCTGGCCGATCCGGTGCAAACCATGCTCATGGCGGGCGATGTGGACATGGGCCATGCGCGGGCCTTGCTGGCTTTGGACCGTGCTTCCCAAATCACGGCGGCGCACCAGATCGTTGCCAAAAAGATGTCGGTTCGCGAGGCCGAGGCCTTGGTCAAAAAAGTGGGCGCTGAATTTCATTTGGTGTCACCCAAAGCCAGTAGCAAAAGCAAAGAAAAATCACGCGACTTGAAGCGCATCGAAGAGGAGTTGTCAGACCTTTTCACGGCCGAGGTCGAGGTTCGGATCAAAAAGCGCGTCAAACGTGCGGGCCGGGTTGAAGAGATGGGGGAGCTGACGGTGCAGTTCAGCACCCTGGATGAGTTGAACGGCCTGATTGAGCGCCTCAGGGCGGCTTAACGTCAGGCTGGTTTCGCCATGCCCGCATCCGCATTGAGCCGATGGCGCCGCGACCTGGTTGGGCTGATTTTGTGGGTGGCCGGGGGGTTTGGTGCCGCCGTGGTCGGCAATGGGTCGGAGTGGGTGACGCGTTTTGCCCAACGGTATGAGGCTTGGCAGCTGGATGAATGGCCCTTGGGCTTGTTGTTTTTGGCCTTGGGCCTGTGCTGGTTTATCTGGCGCAGGATGAGCGAGCTCCATGCCTTGCTGACACAAAACCACGAGCTTGCACAACGCCTGATCACGGTGCAGGAGGATGAGCGGCGGGCCATTGCCCGCGAATTGCACGATGAATTTGGCCAAGGCTGTACCGCCATTCGCCTGGAGGCCCAATGCGTGCAAGGCCTGAGTCAGGGCACCACCAATCAGGCGGCTTTGTGTGAGAGTGCCCGCCGCATCGACGGGGCCGCCCATGGCCTTTATGCATTGGTGCAAAACCGCTTGAAGCAACTGCGTCCGCAAGACCTGGAGGGGCTGGGCTTGTTTGCCGCGGTTCAGGAGATGTGTGAGCAATGGGAGATGCAAGCCGGCGTTTCTTGTGTTTTTTTCCCGCCTTCGCCCAGCATGCAGAACCAGCTGTTGCAGCAACAGGGAGACGCCTTTCAGGTGGCGGTTTACCGCATCGTTCAAGAAGCCTTGACGAATGTGGCGCGTCACGCCCGGGCCAGTCAAGTGAAGGTCCGCATGGTGGTGTCGGATGCCCCAGCCGTCCTGCGGTTGGAAATTCAAGACGACGGGGTGGGTCTGGCGCGTTTCAGCCGGGGGCTGGAGGCGGGAGGGGGCACGGGCTTTGGTTTGTTGGGCATGCAAGAGCGGGCCGCAGCGTTGGGGGGTGAGCTGACTTTGTTGAGCCGCAACGAGCCTGAAAACCGCTTTCAGTCGGGCGACGCCTGTGGCTGTTTGGTGCGAGTGACATTGCCCTTGAAAAAGGCGCCCGCATGATTCGCGTTTTGTTGCTCGATGACCACCCGGTGGTCCGCGATGGCGCCAAACGCCTGTTGGAGCAGACGGGCCAGATCCAAGTGGTGGGTGATTATGGGACGTCTGAAGCGGCTTTGCTGGCTTGTCGTCAGCAGTCGCCGCAGGTGGTGGTCCTGGACCTGTCCTTGGGACCTGTTCATGGCTTGGATTGCTTGACCGAGCTGCTGCTCGCGCAGCCACAAATCAAGGTCTTGCTGTTCAGCATGCACGACGCCCCCACCTTGGTGAAGCGGGCCTTGAGCTTGGGGGCGGCCGGTTTTGTCAGCAAGCAGGCCCCGCCAGACAGTTTGGTGGCGGCGGTCCTGGCCGTGCACCGAGGGGAGTGCTACCTCAGCCACGACTTGGCACAGCGCATTCGCCTGAACGCCGATCCCGGTGAGGCCTTGCTGGCCAGCCTGAGCCCCAGAGAGCTGGAGGTTTTCCGTTGTTTGGTCCAAGGCCTGTCGGTCGCTGCCAGCGCCAAAAAACTGGGCCTCAGCGCCAAAACCGTGTCCAATCACCAAACCACCATCAAGGAAAAGCTGCAAGTCGAAACCACGGCGGCGCTGGTGCACCTGGCTATAAAGCATGCTTTGTGGCCGGGCGACTTTGTTTGAGCGGGTCGAAAAACCAGGGACTTACCCTTGAATTTGTGGTGACGGGAATTTTTCCCTAGGTCATTGAAGGCCTCTTTTTTACAGTCCCTCTGAAAAACAAACCAGCCCCTTTTGCGGTGGCTGCATGAATCAAGGAGACACCGGCTGTGTTCAAGAACAAAAAACCGCTGAAAACCACGCCCATGGCCCTGGCCCTGGCGAGCACCTTGCTGGTCGCCGAGTGCTTGTGCGGCTCGGCCCTTGCCGCCGAACCAGAATTGCCCGTGGTCGAAATTGTGGGCAACACCATCCTTGGCGGCTCGGGGGTGCGGCTGGCAGATGCGCCCGCGAATGTTCAGGTCATCAAATCCTCGGTCATCGTGGACCAGGGCAGTGCCAATTTGGCAGACCTGTTGAACAACAACCTGGGTTCCGTGACGGTCAGCAATGGCACGGGCAATGCCTACCAAAACGATGTGGCCTACCGGGGGTTTCAGGCGACCTCTTTGTTGGGGGCACCCACGGGCTTGTCGGTTTACTTTGATGGCGTGCGGATGAATGAGCCCTTTGGTGCGAATGTCAATTGGGACTTGATTCCGATGAATGCCCTTTCCGAAATCGAAGTCATGCCTGGCTCCAACCCCATGTTTGGCCTGAACACCCTGGGCGGGGCCTTGGTCCTGAACACCAAAAATGGCAAAGACAACCCAGGGACGGCCATCGGTATTTTGGGGGGCTCATTTCATCGGCGGGCCCTGAATTTTGAAACAGGGTGGGCCGATCTGGATCGGAACAGCGACTTCTTTATCGCGGGCAATGAAGATGTCCAGGACGGGTTCAGGCAATACTCCTTCACCAAGGTGCAGCAGCTGTATGGGAAGGCCCGCTGGCACGATGACAACACCAAAGCCGAGGTTTCGGTGGCCTTGGCCGACAACATTTTGTATGGCACGGGCGCATTGCCCCCCGACATGTTGTCCACACCCAGCCAGGCCTATACCTGGCCTGACAACACGGTGAACAACCTGTTTTTGCTGAATGGCAAATTTGACCATGAGTTGCAGGATGGCGACCTCCTCAGCGGCAACTTCTATTACCGCCGCGCCAATCAGTCGGCTGCCAACAGCAATGTGCAAGACGACGATGGCTGTGCCAACCAGGTCGGCCATTGTGCCCTGTATGGTCCCAGTGGGACGCCTGGCACCAACAGCGTGAATACCTGGATCAGCGCCGGCACGGCCGCTGGGCGGACCTCCACCCAATACCCGGGCTACTCTTACACCGACAATGCCAACACCACCATGGTCTATGCCAGAACCCACCAGGACACCGTGGGTGCCAATTTGATGTGGACCAATGCCGACGACAAGTTGTGGGATCGAAACAACACCTTGAGTTTGGGCCTGTCCTTGGACGCCTCCAGGGTCAGCTACAACCAGAACACCGATTTGGCCCAACTGATCAATTACCAGACGGTGGTTCAGCCCAACAACCTGAAATACTGTGCCCCTGGTGCGACCCAGTGCGCCCAATTCAGTGCTTTGCAAGATGCGGTCAACGTCTCGTCAAACAGTCAAAACTTCAGCATTTTCTTGACCGATCAGCTCGAAGTCACGGAGCGCTTGAAGCTGACCGCCTCGGGCAGTTTCAACGCCAGCTGGTTGAATATGTCGGGCGCCAACAACCAGTATTTGAATGACGATGGCGGCTACACCTGGAAAGACGACAGCACCGGCACGCGCTACATCAACCCCGCTTATCTGATGGCCAGCGGCAACCAATACGTGACGCGCTTTTCTGGTGTCGGGCAGCCTGGGTATGCCTCCTATACCTATCAACCGGGTGCCAATACCTACACCAAAGGCACCACGGTTTATGCGGCGGGGCCCGACTCGCAAAGCCTGAATGGCGACCACCATTTTCAACGGTTCAACCCAGCGTTGGGCTTCAGCTACTTGGCTGCCAAAAACACCAATGTGTTTGGTGGTGTGAGCCAATCCATGCGAGCGCCCACGGCGATTGAGATGACCTGCGCCAACCCGGACAGCCCCTGTGCCTTGCCCACCGGCTTTCAAGGGGACCCCGATTTGAAGGCCGTGGTGGCCACGACCTATGAACTCGGCGCGCGCAGCCGGTCAGACGATGGCTTGGCCTGGAATGTTGCCCTCTACGACACCCGAATTCAAAACGACATCCAGTTTGTCTCGACCAATGCCAGCCAAGGGTATTTTGCCAATGTGGGCACCACCGAGCGCAGGGGGTTGGATTTGGGCATCAGCAAAAAAACCGGGCCTTTGCTCCTGTCGGCCAATTACGGCTTTGTGGACGCCATTTACCGATCGACTTGGACCAACACACAAGGCGAGACGGTGGTCAGTGGCAATGTGATTCCGGGCATTCCACGCGAATCCCTCAAGCTGCGGGGGGCCTATGAGTTCTCACCCGAGGTGATGGCCGGGGTCAATTTGCTGGCGGTCAGCGGCCAGTATGCGCATGGCGACGAGGGCAACCAAATGGCCCGAGTGCCGGGCTATGCGACGGTGAATTTGGACCTGCATTACCAAATCAATGACCAGTTGTTGCTGACAGGAATCGTCAGCAACCTGTTCAACAAAAGGTACGTCACCTATGGTGTGGTCAGTCAAAATGTTTACACCAACGGCAACACCGATCAAATGTTCTTGACCCCAGCGCCGCCGGTGGCGGCCTGGGTTGGTCTGACGTATACCTTTGGCGGGAAGAAACTGAAGGCGGTTGACAAGGACTGAATCAAAACGTCAAAACGCGCCCTCGGCGCGAACTCAGCGCGGCTCAGGCAATTCGATCTTGACCTCAAGCACATCAAAATTGTCCTGGCGCTCCAGGTTCACTTTGATGTCGTTGGGGTTGATCGACACATACTTGGAAATCACGGCAATCAGCTCACGTTGCAGGTCGGGCAAATAGTCCGGACTGCCCGCGTTGCGGCCGCTGCGCTCGTGGGCCAGGATGATTTGCAGCCGCTCTTTGGCCACACTGGCCGTCTTTTTTTTCTCGCCCAGCAGAAAAGACAAAAATGACATGGTTCAACGGCCTCCAAACATGCGTTTGAAAAAGCCGGGCTTGACGGGCTCGGTAAAGCGCAAGGGCTTGTCTTCACCCAGGAAACGCGCGATCACGTCTTTGTAGGCCTCGGACACATCGCTGTCTTGCAAGTGAATGGCCGGCATCCCCTGGTTGCTGGACTGCAGCACGGTTTCAGACTCAGGAATCACGCCAATCAGGTCAATTCGCAAGATGTCTTTGATGTCGTCCAGCGACAGCATTTGACCGTCTTCCACGCGGTTCGGGTTGTAGCGGGTGATCAGCAAATGCTCTTTGATGGGTTCCAGGCCCTCAATCGCGCGTTTGGTCTTGGAGCCCAGCATGCCCAAAATGCGGTCCGAGTCGCGCACCGAAGACACCTCGGGGTTGGTCACCAACAGCGCTTCATCGGCATAGTGCATGGCCATCAAGGCCCCGGTCTCGATGCCGGCTGGGGAGTCGCAGACAATGTAGTCAAAGCCCATGTCGCCCAGGTCTTTCAAGACGCGCTCGACCCCTTCTTGCGTCAAGGCCTCTTTGTCGCGGGTTTGCGAGGCGGCCAAGACAAACAGGTTGTCGCACTGCTTGTCCTTGATGAGCGCCTGGTGCAAGTTGGCTTCGTTTTGAATCACGTTGATCAGGTCATACACCACGCGGCGTTCGCAGCCCATGATCAGGTCCAGGTTGCGCAGGCCGACGTCAAAGTCGATCACGGCAGTTTTGAAGCCGCGCAGGGCGAGGCCTGAGGCAAAGCTGGCGCTGGTGGTGGTTTTGCCCACGCCACCTTTGCCCGAAGTCACGACAACGATTTTGGCCATGTCTGTTGAGTCCTTTGAAAATTAAACAGGGGTGATCAGCAACTTCTCGCCGACCAATTTGATTTGGGTGGCCTTGCTGGCCATCTCGGCCGGCAGGGCCGTGTCGAAAGCACGGTAGTTGCCCGCAATGGAAACCAGCTCGGCTTCCATGCAGGTGGTAAAAATGCGGGCCTCGGTGTTGCCTCGGGCACCGGCCACGGCGCGGCCCCGCAGCGGGGCGTAGACGTGGACATGCCCGTCGGCAATCACCTCAGCGCCGTGGCTGACCATGCCCAGCACAATGATGTCGCCGCCTTTGGCATACACCCGTTGACCCGAGCGCAGCGGCTTGTCCACGACCAAGGTGCCCGTCGCGGGCACGGGCACTTCAACCTGAACCTCCACCGGCACGGCCACGGCGACCTCACGGATCACCTCACGCACGGCTTTGTGCGCGGTTTTGCGTGATTCGGCACTGGCAATTTGTGCATCGGGCGTGTGCACCAGGCCTGCGCGCAGCGCGTCAGCGGTTTGTACTTCGTTGCCACCCCGCACGGCGATTGGCAGGACTTGGTGTTGCTTGAGCAACTTGACCAGGGCTTTGAAGTCCAGGCTTTCGCTGCTGTTGGCGATGGCACTCAGGTCGAGCACCAAGGGGTCGTTGGCGAAAAAATCGGGAGAGTCGTCGAGCTTGCTGCCCAGCTCACGCATCAGCAAAGCCTGATCGGTGGTTTTGAGCAGCAAGGCCACCAAGGTCAAGGTGGCACTTTTGAAGTCAAAGTGGGCGCGGGCTTGGCTGGAGGGCGCACCGGTTGTGGGCATGGTGGGTGTCGTGGAAAGGGGGTTTTTAAGAGGCTTTAGTGTAACTTGCGTCGGTGCTCGATGAAGTGCGGGCCAGATGGGCTTTTGCAAAGGCCACATACCAAGTCAGGCAAGCGGGGTTGGCCATGGCGTCGGGGTTGATGACCTTGTCCAGGGGTTGACCGAGCAAGAGTTTTTTGATGGGCAGCTCTTGTTTTTTGCCCGTGAGGGTGCGTGGAATTTCGGCCACTTGAAAAACCCCGTTGGGCACAAAGCGGGGCGATAAGGCGTCTTTGATGGCCTGGTTCAGGCGTTGGCGCAGGGGCTCATCGAGTTGCAAACCGGGGCGCAGCGCGACGAACAAAGGCATGTAGCTGTCGCGGCCCAGGTATTCCAGGTCAACGACCATCGAGTCCAGCACCTCGGGCAGGGCCTCGACGGCGCGGTACAACTCGCTGGTGCCCATGCGCAGGCCGTGGCGGTTGATGGTGGCGTCGGAGCGGCCATAGATCACGCAACTGCCGTCGGGATAAATGCGCAACCAGTCGCCGTGACGCCAGACCCCACCCGCTTCGGCGGGCAGATCGCCGCCCCCGGGGCGGCGCCCCAGCCCTGGCGGGTACATGTCGAAATAGCTCGACACATAGCGCGCGTTTTGGGTGTCTCCCCAAAAATAAAGCGGCATCGACGGCAGCGGTTGGCTGCAAATGAGTTCGCCCACCTCGTCCAGCACCGGCTGGCCCTGCTCGTTCCAGGCCTCCACGGCGCAACCCAGCAAACGGCATTGCATGCGCCCCGGGGTTTGCGCCAGCTCTCGGTTGCCGCCAATGAAGGCCCCTGCAAAGTCGGTGCCGCCCGAGATGTTGCACCACCAAATGTCGGGCGTCCCCAGGCGTTTGAACTGCTCACTGCCCCAGACTTGGGTCTCGGCCGACAGGGGCGAGCCGGTGGTGCCCAGCGCACGTACCGAGGACAAATCGCCGCAGGCTTGCAAGTCCACACCCGCCTTCATGCAGTTGGCGAAAAAGGCCGCGCCCGCGCCAAAGAAGGTGACCCGGTGTTCCGCAGCAAAACGCCACAATGTGCCCCAGTCGGGCGCGTCTTTGGTGCCTCCGGGGTTGCCATCGAAAATCACACAGGTGGTGCCACTCAACAAGCCGCTCATTTGCGCGTTCCACATGACCCAGCCGGTGGAGCTGTACCAGTGATATCGCTCGCCCCAGGAGTTGGGCGCGTAGCTGCAACCCACATCGTTGTGCAGGGTTTTGAGCGTCAGGGCCACCAGCACCGTGCCACCATGGCTGTGCACGATGGGCTTGGGCATGCCCGTGGTGCCGCTTGAATAAACAATCCACAGCGGGTGGTCAAAGGGCAACCACTCGGGCGCAAAGGCCGCCACCTCGGGGCCGCTCAAGGCGCAGGCCGCGTGGAACGAGTGGCTGTTGGGCAAGGTCGCATCGGGCTGCAAGTTGCCGCACAACAAGGTGTGTTGCACGCTGGGCAGAGCGGCTTGCAGGGCCTGCACCACCGACAGGCGATCGTGGTCTTTGCCAGCGTAGGTCACCCCGTCACAGGCCAACAGGATTTTGGGCTCGATTTGTCGGAAGCGGTCCAGCACAGCAGCGGTGCCCATGTCGGGGGCGCAAATGCTCCAAATCGCACCCAGGCTCGCGGTGGCCAGGAAGGCGACCATGGCCTCGGGGATGTTGGGCAGGTAAGCCGCGACCCGGTCTCCCCGCTCGACGCCCAAGGCGCGCAGGCGCAGCGCCAGCGAGGCGGCTTGGCGTTGCAATTCGGGCCAAGAGAGTTCACGGGTTTGGCCCTTTTCATTGGTGCTGATGAGGGCGGGAAAGCCGGCCGCATGCGCGGGCCCGGTGTGCCGAAAAACCTGCTGCGCGTAATTCACCTGTGCGCCTGCAAACCAGACGGCGCCCGGCATGGCATTGCGGCTCAAGGCCTGGCTGTGGGGCGTGGGGGACTGCAAATCAAAATAATCCCAGCAGCTTTGCCAAAAAGCATCCAGCTCCGTGGTCGACCAACGCCACAGCGCGTCGTAGCTGTCAAAGCGCAGCCCCCGCTCGCGGGCCAGCCAGTCTTGGTAAAGGCGGATTTGGGGCTGAAATGGGGGCGAGGTCAGGTCAGTGTGCATGGCCGTTGGGCTTTCAGGGCAGAGGGTTTGACATGGACGTGGGTGCGGGCTGGGCTGAACGCAGCAAGGCTTGGCGCAACCACTCCAGCGCGGCGGTTTGTTGGGGCCGGCGCGACCACAGCAGGTCGACATGAACGGGGGCCATCGCAAAAGGCAAGGCGCGCCCCACCAGTTGTTCGGCAATGCCGGTGGATTGGATGAAATGCTGGGGCAAGACGGTCAGCAGGTCCGACGCCGCCACCACCTGGCCGGCGGTGAAAAACTGGTTAACCGTCAGGACCACCCGCCGTTGGCGGCCCAGATTGCCCAGGGCTTCGTCCACAAAGCCGAAAGGCCGCCCCGAGAAGCTCACCAGCAAATGGCGTGCTGCGCAATAGGCCTCCAGCGTCAACGGCCCCTGAGCCAAGGGGTGGTCGCGCCGCATCACGCACAGGTAATTGCTGTCGTACAGGCGCTGGTGTTCAAACGCCAGGCCCATGCCGGCCTGGGTGCGGGCGGTCAAATCGGTCATCACGGCAGGAAAATAACCGATGGCCATGTCCGTCACGGCTTCTTCCAACAATCGGCGCGGGTCGCGTGTGGTCAGGGGCAGTACCCGCAGGCTGACGCCGGGCGCTTCTTGCTCCACAATGCGCAGCAATTGGGGCATCAAGGCGGTGGCGGTGGCGTCGGCCATGCTCAAGGTGAAGGCCTGGTTGGCGCTGGCGGCGTCAAAGCCCACCGGCATCAAGGTGGCCTCCAGCTGTTGCAGCGTGAGCCGAACTTGGGGCCAGATGCGCTGGGCGTAGGGTGTGGCAGTCACGCCTTGACCCCGGCGAACAAACAACTCGTCCTGTAAAACCCCTTTGAGTCGGCGCAAGGCATTGCTGACGGCGGGCTGTGTCAAGGCCAGGGCTTGGGCGGCACGGGTCAGGCTTTGTTCGGCCATGACGGCATCGAAAATGCGCAAAAGATTGAGGTCGAGTCGGTTGAACATTCAATTCATTTACATTGCGAATCATTAGTATCACTAATATAAATTATTTAAATATCAGTAAAAACCCTATCATTCGGTCATTCGCGCTGATGACAGCGTATTTCGATTGAAAGGCTTTGACATGACATCGATCACCCAATCCCCAGCCGGTTTGTCCAATACCGCTGCTTATGTGGCCAATCCCGGCGTGAGCGCCACGCCCACTTCTGCCCGCTCGGCTTATCCCGTGTTGCGCTTGCCCAAGACCCCGGTGGTGTTTGCGGCGGCGGTGCTGGTGGCGACCGCCATGCTGGTGCCCGCTGAGTTGATCGAAGGGGGCGGCGATGATCATTTGCTGATGGTGTGGTTGGCCGTTTGGACGGTGGTGTTTGCCGTGTTGTCCGTCTTGGCGACCCCCTTTACCCTGTTGGTGCAGGACCTGATGGCAGACGTGGCCGCCTGGCGCATCGCGCGCAAGCAAGCCGAAGAAGACCGCCAGTTTTGGGCGGTGGCCTTGTCCGATGCGCGGGTCATGAACGACTTGAGCCGTGCCATGTCGGCCGACGCCAGCCGGGATGTGCGCGGTTACTATTGAGTCGCGGTTTCCAACACCAAGAAAAAAGCCCCTTTAAAGGGGCTTTTTTGTGGCCGATCGCGCCAGCCTCAAGCCATTGCGTTCAAACGCTCGGCCAAAGCTTCTTTGGTGGCGCTCAAGGCCTTGGGCAGGTGGTAGGCCAACTTGTCAAAGTGCTCGCTGTGCAGCTTCAATTCGTCCAGCCAAGCCGCCTTGTTCAACTCGGTCACGGTTTGGAATTGGCTTTCTGAGAAGTTCAAACCCGTCCAGTTGATTTCGCTGTAGTTCGGGGTGATCCCGAACAGGGTGTCACGGCCCTGGACTTGGCCTTCCAGGCGGTCGATCATCCACTTCAGTACGCGCATGTTTTCGCCATAACCGGGCCAGACGAACTTGCCGTCGTCGCCTTTGCGGAACCAGTTGGTGGTGTAAATCTTGGGCAGTTTGGCTCCAGCGGCGGTGAGCTTGGTGCCCAAATCCAGCCAGTGCTGGAAATAGTCGCTCATGTTGTAGCCGCAGAATGGCAGCATGGCAAACGGGTCACGGCGCACCACGCCTTGTTGGCCAAAGGCGGCGGCGGTGGTTTCGGAGCCCATGGTGGCGGCCATGTAGACGCCCTCGACCCAGTTGCGGGCTTCGGTCACCAAAGGCACGGTGGTCGAGCGGCGGCCGCCAAAAATGAAGGCATCAATCGCCACGCCCGCCGGGTCGTCCCAGGCGCTGTCGAGCGCGGGGTTGTTGGTGGCGGCCACCGTGAAGCGGGCGTTGGGGTGGGCCGCTTTGGCGCCGGTTTCCTTGGCGATGGCAGGCGTCCAGTCCTTGCCTTGCCAGTCGATCAGGTGAGCGGGCAAATGACCCGTGTCTTTTTCCAGGCCTTCCCACCACACATCGCCGTCGTCGGTCAGGGCCACATTGGTGAAGATGACATCCTGGTTCAAGCTCGCCATGCAGTTGGGGTTGGTGACTTGGTTGGTGCCGGGGGCCACGCCAAAGTAGCCAGCCTCGGGGTTGATGGCCCGCAGGCTGCCATCGGCTTGGGGTTTGATCCAGGCGATGTCGTCGCCAATGGTGGTGACTTTCCAGCCGTCAAACCCAGCGGGCGGCACGAGCATGGAGAAGTTGGTTTTGCCGCAGGCGCTGGGAAAGGCCGCTGCCACGTGGTATTTTTTACCTTGCGGGTTGGTCACGCCCAAAATCAACATGTGCTCGGCCAGCCAGCCGGTGCCGCCGGTGGCGGTGGCTTCGGCTTTGCCCATGGTCGAAGCGATGCGCAACGCCAGGCATTTTTTGCCCAGCAGGGCGTTGCCGCCGTAGCCGGAGCCATAAGACCAGATTTCGCGGGTTTCGGGGTAGTGAACGATGTACTTGGTGGTGGGGTTGCAGGGCCAAGAGGTGTTGTCTTTTTCGCCAGCGGCCAAAGGGGCCCCCACGGTGTGCAGACAGGGCACGAACTCGCCGTCCACGCCCAGCACGTCATAAACCGCCTTGCCCATGCGCGTCATCAGGCGCTGGTTGACGGCGACATAAGCGCTGTCAGACAGCTCGACGCCGATGTGGGCAATGTTGGAGCCCAAGGGGCCCATGCTGAAAGGAATCACGTACATCGTGCGCCCGGCCATGCAGCCCTCAAACAAGGGTTGCAGGGTGGCGCGCATTTCGGCCGGTGCTTTCCAATTGTTGGTGGGACCGGCGTCTTCTTTCTTTTCGGAACAAATGAAGGTGCGGTCTTCAACCCGGGCCACGTCGCTGGGGTCGGAGCAGGCCAGGTAGCTGTTGGCGCGTTTGGCGGGGTTCAGGCGTTTGAAGGTGCCCGCGTCGACCAGTTGCTGGCACAGGCGATCGTATTCTTCGACGCTGCCGTCGCACCAGTGGATGGCGGCCGGTTGGCACAGGGCCACCATGTCGGCCACCCAGGCGATCAGCTTGGGGTTTTTGACGTAGGCGGGGGGGTTGAGGGGCAGGCCCTGCAAGGTGGGTGCATTCATGAAAAGGCTCCAAAGTTGAAAACGGTTTTTTCAAAATGGACGGCCTCGGGGGCGCAGCAGCAGACGGTTGCGCTTGAATTTTGGCCGTCGTTTTTGAAAAAACGGCGTTGGGGTCAGTCGGCGAAGCGTCGGCTGGGGGCTGATTTTAGGAAGGACTTAACGAAACAGTCAATCAGATTCGTAACCAGTTCGTAACCTGGTCTCGGAAAAAAGCCCCTGCGCATGACAGAGGCCTTGGGTCAAAAGTGTGGCTCAGGCCATGGTGATGGCGATGAAGGCCAGCAAGAACATCAAAACCGCCCCCGCCAAAGGCAAGACCAGGGGGATGAGGGCCACGATGGCTTCGACAGGATCAACCGTTTGCTCAGGGCTGGCATCGGCGTGGTGGGCGTTCGACATGGGGATTCCTCGCTCAAACAAAAGACACAAGGCTCGATTTTAATCAAGCCCGGGCTTGGGAAAGAGCTGGCAAACCCTCAGTACCTCCTCGCCATAGGCGCTGAGTTTGCGTTGACCGATGCCACTGACCGTGGCCAGTGCGGCCAGGTCGGCGGGGCGCAGCGTGGCGATGGCCGCCAGGGTGGCGTCGTGAAAAATCACATAGGCCGGCAGGTTGTGGGCGCTGGCGACTTCGGCCCGCCAGGCTTTGAGTGCGTCAAAACAAGCGCGGTCCGCACCCGACAAATTTTCTGCAGGCTGGGTCGCCGCCCGACGAGGGGGCGGTGTCAGCGGGGTTTCCCCTTGGCGCACCCAGAGGGATTGTTCACCCCGCAGGATGGGCCGCGCTTCGCTTTGCAAATGCAGGGTGTTGTAGCCATCGGCGTCAATGCGCAAGGCCCCCATGGCCAGCAATTGGCGCAGCACGCTGCGCAAGCGGGTATCGGTGTATTGAGCCCCCAAGCCAAAGGTGCTCAAGTGTTGGTGACCGAATTGCTTGACTTTTTCGGTGACTTTGCCGCGCACAATGTCGCTCAAATGCCCTGCACCAAAGGCGGGACTGCCCGCCTGATGCAGCCGGTAAACGGTGGACAGCAGTTTGCGTGCGGCGTCGGTTCCGTCCCACAGGGCGGGGGGTTTGAGGCAGTTGTCGCAATTCTGGCAAGGCGCGCTGGCTTCGCCAAAGTAGCGCAGCAGGCGCACCCGTCGGCAATCCATGGCCTCGGCCAGGCCCAGCAAGGCGTCCAGTTTGCCGCGCATCACTTGTTTGAATTCTTCCCCAGCGGGGCTTTCGTCGATCATGCGGCGTTGGTTCACCACATCATTCAACCCGTAAGCCATCCAGGCGTTGGCGGGTGCCCCATCGCGACCGGCGCGGCCGGTTTCCTGGTAGTAGCCCTCGATGTTCTTGGGCATGTCCAGGTGGGCAACAAAGCGCACATCGGGTTTGTCGATGCCCATGCCAAAGGCAATCGTTGCCACCATGATGATGCTTTCTTCCCGCAAAAAGCGGTCTTGGTGCGCTTGCCGCACGGCACCCTCCAGGCCCGCGTGGTAGGGCAAGGCGTTGAAACCGGCGTCGCACAGGGTTTGGGCCATTTGCTCGACCCGTTTGCGGGATTGGCAATACACCACACCACAATCGTGACGGCCGTTTGCGCCGCTGTGCTCGCGCTCCAAAAAACGCAGCAGTTGTTGGCTGGCTTCGCGCTTTTCCACGATGGTGTAGCGGATATTGGGTCGGTCAAAGCTGCTGATGAAAGGCTCGGCATCTTCCAACTGCAGCCGCTCCACAATGTCGGCACGGGTGATGGCGTCGGCGGTCGCGGTCAGCGCAATCCGTGGCACTTGGGGAAAGCGCTCGTGCAACACCGTCAGGCCGCGGTATTCGGGTCGGAAGTCGTGACCCCACTGGCTGACGCAATGGGCCTCGTCAATGGCAAAAAGGCTCAAAAGCCCCCGCTCGGCCAGCGAACCCATTTGCGCCAGGAACCGGGGGGTGGTCAAGCGCTCGGGTGCGGCATACAACAGGGTCAAGGCTCCGGCCAACAGGCGTTTTTCAACCGCCTGGGCGGCTTCCCAAGACAAGCTGGAGTTCAGATAGGCGGCGGCCACGCCCAACTCGTCCAAAGCCCCCACCTGGTCGTGCATCAGGGCGATCAGGGGGGAGACCACGATGGTCGTGCCCAGGCCCGCCCGTTGTCGAACAATCGCAGGCACTTGGTAGCACAGGGACTTGCCGCCGCCGGTGGGCATCAGCACCAAGGCGTCGTGGCCGTTGACGACCCGTTGGATGATGGCTTCTTGGGGGCCTCTGAACTGGTCGTAGCCAAAAATGCTTTGCAACACCGCATGGGCGGTGGGGGGGGCTGCAGCAGAATGGGCGGGGGAATCGGCGAGGCGAAGCAAGGGAAGTCTTAAAATTCAAAGGATGAACCCGATAGCCTACACCCGCGCAGCCGGCTTAGCCGACACTTTGGCCCAACGCATCGTTATTTTGGACGGCGCCATGGGCACCATGATTCAGCGCTTCAAGCTGAATGAGGCGCAGTACCGGGGTGAGCGCTTCGCTGATTTCCCCAAAGACGTCAAGGGCAACAATGAGTTGCTGAGCCTGACCCGCCCCGACATCATTCAAGACATCCACGAGCGCTATCTGGCGGCAGGGGCTGACTTGATCGAAACCAACACATTTGGCGCCACCACCATCGCCCAGGCTGACTACGACATGGCCCACCTGGCACGTGAAATGAACCTGGCCTCGGCTCGGCTGGCGCGTGCGGCCTGCGACAAGTTCAGCACCCCCGAGCATCCCCGTTATGTGGCGGGCGCCCTGGGCCCCACACCCAAAACCGCCAGCATCAGCCCGGACGTGAATGATCCCGCCGCCCGCAATGTCGATTTTGAGCAATTGCGAGCGGCCTATTACGAGCAGGTCGAAGCCCTGGTGGAGGGGGGGGCCGATGTGTTGTTGGTCGAAACCATTTTTGATACCTTGAATGCCAAGGCGGCCCTGTTTGCCATCGATGAGTTTTTTGAGGCCAGCGGCGAACGCCTGCCCCTGATCATCAGCGGCACCGTGACCGATGCCTCGGGCCGCATCTTGAGCGGACAGACGGTGACCGCGTTCTGGTACAGCGTGCGACACGCCAAGCCGTTGGCGGTGGGCCTGAACTGTGCGTTGGGCGCGGCTTTGATGCGCCCCTACATCCAGGAACTCAACCGGGTGGCACCCGACACCTTCATCAGTTGCTACCCCAATGCGGGCTTGCCCAACCCCATGAGCGACACCGGGTTTGATGAAACCCCCGAGGTCACCAGCCGCCTGGTTCATGAATTTGCGGCCGAGGGCTTGGTCAACATCGTGGGCGGTTGTTGCGGCACCACGCCCGAGCACATTGGCGCCATCGCCCAAGCCGTGCAACCTCTGGCTGCGCGCGTGTTGCCGCAGGCGGGGCGTTTTGGCGCATACCGCGAGGCGGCCTGAGCGCCGGGCAACCGTGACGACCGCTCCAGCTTGGTTGACCCCTTTACAGGGCTGGCGGCGGCGGGTGGTTTATGTGTCTTGCTACGAAGGCTTGGCGATTGTTTGCACCAGCATCGGCCTGGCACAGATGTCGGGCGATGGTTTGGGCCACGCGGGCGTCATGGGTCTGGCGTCCTCGGCCATAGCGGTGATTTGGAATCTCGCATTCAACGCCTTGTTCGAGCGCTGGGAGGCCCGGCAAACCCGGCGCGGACGTGGCTTCGCCCGGCGGGTGGCCCATGCGGTGGGTTTTGAAGGCGGTTTGCTACTGACTTTTGTGCCCTTGTTTGCCTGGTGGTTTGAGGTCAGCCTGTGGCAATCCTTTCTCATGGATTTGGGCTTGCTGGTTTTTTTTCTTATTTACACCTTTGGGTTCAATTGGGCTTTTGACCGTTTGTTCGGCCTGCCTGCGGCAGCCGCCCCTTGAGCGCCACGGCCAACACAGCGGCTAAAATCTCGCCCATCTCAAGGAGCGTTGCAGCGAGTCCGCCAGGGCTTGTCAGGCTTGAGGCTTTCCGTGATTCAACGACGCTCACCTGATTTCAGCCGTCCTACCAGGTGAGCCCCATGCCCGAAAATTCCGCCGTTTCTGTTTCGCCCATGTTGTTGTCGGGTCTTGAGCCCGTGCGCATTGGTGCCGACACGTTGTTTGTCAACATCGGCGAGCGCACCAACGTGACGGGCTCCAAGGCCTTTGCCCGCATGATCTTGAACGGGCAGTTTGAAGAGGCCCTCGCCGTGGCCCGCCAGCAGGTTGAAAACGGGGCGCAAGTCATCGACATCAACATGGACGAAGCCATGCTCGACAGCCAGGCCGCCATGGTGCGCTTCTTGAATTTGGTGGCCGGTGAGCCCGACATTGCCCGCGTGCCCATCATGATCGACTCCAGCAAATGGAGTGTGATTGAGGCGGGCTTGCGCTGTGTGCAGGGCAAGGGCATCGTCAACTCGATCAGCATGAAAGAAGGCGAGGCCGAGTTCATACGGCAAGCCAAATTGTTGCGCCGTTATGGCGCGGCGGCCGTCGTCATGGCCTTTGATGAAAAAGGCCAGGCCGACACCTATGCCCGCAAAATCGAAATTTGCCAACGCGCCTACAAGCTCTTGGTCAATGACGTGGGGTTTCCTTGCGAAGACATCATTTTTGACCCCAACATCTTCGCCATCGCAACAGGCATTGAAGAACACGACAATTACGCGGTCGACTTCATCAACGCCACGCGCTGGATCAAGCAAAACCTGCCGGGGGCCAAGGTCTCGGGCGGGGTCTCGAATGTGAGCTTCAGCTTTCGGGGCAACGACCCGGTGCGCGAGGCCATCCACACCGTCTTTTTGTACCACGCGATTCAAGCGGGCATGGACATGGGCATCGTCAATGCGGGCATGGTCGGCGTCTACGACCGACTGGAGCCGGTGTTGCGCGAGCGTGTCGAAGATGTGGTGTTGAACCGCCGCCCTAATTACCGACCGGGCGAGCCAGAACTGAGCGCCAGCGAACGCCTGATTGAAGTCGCCGAGTCGGCCAAAGGCGCGGCCAAAGACGACAGCAAAAAGAACGAATGGCGTTCGGGCACGGTGGAACAACGCTTGAGCCATGCCTTGGTGAATGGCATCACCGAGTTCATCGACGACGACACCGAAGAAGCGTACCAAGCCATTTTGGCCAAAGGCGGCCGACCTTTGCACGTCATTGAAGGCCCGCTCATGGACGGCATGAACGTGGTCGGTGATTTGTTTGGTCAGGGCAAGATGTTCTTGCCTCAGGTGGTCAAAAGTGCGCGTGTCATGAAACAGGCCGTGGCCAAATTGGTGCCCTACATTGAAGAAGAAAAACGCCAGCAATCCTTGGCGGGGCAGGATGTGAAGGCCAAGGGCAAGATCATCATCGCCACCGTCAAAGGCGATGTGCACGACATTGGCAAAAACATCGTCACCGTGGTGCTCCAGTGCAACAACTTTGAAGTCGTCAACATGGGCGTGATGGTGCCTTGTCACGAAATTCTGGCGTTGGCCAAGGCCGAAGGCGCTGACATCGTGGGCCTCTCAGGCCTCATCACACCGAGCCTGGAAGAAATGCAATACGTGGCCGCCGAAATGCAAAAAGACCCGCATTTCCGCGATCAAAAAATTCCGCTGCTGATTGGTGGTGCGACCACCAGCCGGGTCCACACCGCCGTGAAAATTGCCCCGCACTACGAAGGCCCGGTGGTCTATGTGCCCGATGCTTCGCGCAGTGTGAGCGTGGCGCAAAACCTGTTGTCTGAGCAGGCGCAAAAATACATCGACGAATTGAATGCCGACTACGAAAAAGTCCGGCAACAGCACGCCAACCGCAAACAAACCCCGATGTGGCCCCTGGCCCAGGCGCGGGCCAATGCGACCCCGGTGGATTGGTCGCAGTACCAGCCGACCCGCCCCAAATTCATCGGACGTCGCGAAATCAAAAACTTTGATTTGAATGGCTTGGTCCCCTTCATTGATTGGGGGCCGTTCTTCCAAACCTGGGACTTGGCCGGCCCCTACCCCGCCATTTTGCAAGACGAGGTGGTGGGTGAGGAGGCCCAAAAAGTCTTGGCCGATGGCCAGAAAATGCTGCAAAAAATCATTGAAGGCCGTTGGTTGCAGGCCAATGCGGTGGTGGGCATTTACCCCGCCAACTCGGTGGGCGACGACCTCGTGTTGTACGCCGACGAGGCCCGCACCCAAGTCGCCCTCACTTGGTATGGCCTGCGGCAACAAACCGAAAAACAAACCATCGACGGCGTCACCCGTCCCAGCCGCTGCTTGTCGGACTTTGTCGCGCCGAACCATGGTTTAGCGACCGATGTGGCCGACTATGTGGGCGTGTTTGCCGTGACGGCGGGGTTGGGTTCCGAGAAAAAAGAGGCCCAGTTCATCGCCGCCCACGACGACTATTCCGCGATTTTGTTCAAGGCCTTGGCCGACCGCTTGGCCGAAGCCTTTGCCGAGTATTTGCACTGGCGGGTGCGCACCGATTTGTGGGGCTATGCCAAAGCCGAAATCGAACAACCCTTGGCGCCAGAAGACCTGATTGCCGAGCGCTACCAAGGCATTCGACCGGCCCCCGGCTACCCCGCTTGCCCCGACCATTTGGTCAAGCGCGAATTGTTTGACTTGTTGCAATGCCAAGCCATTGGCATGGGTTTGACCGACAGCCTGGCCATGACACCGGCTGCCAGCGTGAGCGGCTTTTACCTGGCCCACCCGGACAGCACCTATTTCAATGTCGGCAAGATCGGGGAAGATCAATTGCACGATCTGGCCGAGCGTCGCGGCATGCCGGTGGCGGCGCTGCGACGCTGGTTGGCCCCGGTGCTTTGAGCTTATTGCTCTGCGAAGGCGCGTTCGATCACGAAGTCGCCGGGCTTGGTGGTGTTGCCTTCCTTGAAGCCCCGGGTTTCCATCATGTGCTTCAGGTCGCGCAACATTTCGGGGCTGCCGCAAATCATCACGCGGTCTTCCACCGGGTTCAAGGCGGGTAGGCCGAGGTCGGCGGCCATTTGGCCGTTGTCAATCACGGTGGTCACACGGCCCTGGTGTTTGAAAGCCTCCCGCGTCACGGTGGGGTAGTACTTGAGTTGCTGGCTGACCATCTCGCCCAGGAACTCGTGCTGGGGCAGTTCTTGGGTGATGTAGTCGTGGTAAGCCAATTCCTTGACTTCGCGCACGCCGTGCACCAAGACCACTTGCTCGAACTTTTCATAGGTCTCGGGGTCGCGGATGATGCTCAAAAACGGCGCCACGCCCGTGCCGGTGGACAGCATGTACAGCCGTTTGCCCGGCAGCAAGTAGTCAATCAACAAAGTGCCCGTGGGCTTTTTGCCGACCACGATGCTGTCACCCACCTGGATGTGTTGCAGGCGTGAGGTAAGCGGGCCATCGGGCACCTTGATGCTCAAAAATTCCAGATGTTCTTCATAGTTGGCCGACACGATGCTGTAAGCACGCAGCAACGGTTTGTCGTTCACGCGCAGGCCAATCATGGTGAAGTGGCCGTTGGAAAACCGCAGTGAGGTGTCCCGGGTGGTGGTGAAAGAGAAAAGCCGGTCGGTCCAGTGGTGCACTGAGAGCACGCGTTCTTCGTTGAAAGCACTCATGAGATGGAAGGAAACTTGTAAAAAAAGAAGGAACGTAAACCCCCCATTGTCCCGCATCTTCCGAATCGAGGTTCCTGCCGGTTTTTGGGGGGCTCAAGTGGCGGTCATGGCGCGGTATTGAATCGCCTCGGCCAGGTGCTCGGTTTGGATGTTTTCGGCCTCGGCCAAATCGGCAATGGTGCGGGACACGCGCAAGGCCCGGTGGACGCCACGCGCTGACCAGCCCAGCTTTTGGGCCGCCGCCATCAGCAATTGCTGGGTCTTGTCCGCCAGCCGCGTGTGTTGTTGCAGGGCCTCGGCGCGCAAGGCTTGGTTCGGCTGGTTTTGTCGCTGCAGCGCACGGGCCCTGGCCTGCACCACCCGTGCCTGGACTTGCCGGGTTTCCGAGCGGGGGCTGGCGTCAAGCGCTTCGCTTGGCCAAGGTGGCGGGGTCCACAGGGCCGTCAATGGAACGGCGTTGACGTGAATGTGCAGGTCAATGCGGTCCAGCAAGGGGCCACTCAAACGGCCTTGGTAACGTGCAACCTGCTCTGGCGTACAGCGGCAGCGCGGCGCGGTGGGCCCGGTTTGAAGCGGCGTGTGCATCCCCAGCAGGCCGCAGGGGCATGGGTTCATGGCGGCAATCAGCTGGAATTGGGCGGGGTATTCGGCCCGGTGCGCGGCCCGGGCCAAGCGGATCACGCCGGTTTCCAGCGGTTCGCGCAAGGCCTCCAGCGCCGCCCTGGGGAATTCGGGAAGTTCATCCAAGAACAGCACGCCGTGGTGCGCCAGGGAAATTTCGCCAGGCCGAGGCGGTGAGCCGCCGCCCACCAAAGCCACCGCGCTGGCGCTGTGGTGCGGGCTGCGGGTTGGGCGCTGACCCCAGTCGTCGGGCTTGAATTGGGCCGCCAGGCTCAGCACGGCGGCACTGCTCAGGGCTTCGTCCAGGGTCATGGGGGGCAGCAAGCCAGCAAATCGGCTCGCCAGCATGGACTTGCCCGAGCCGGGCGGCCCCACCATCAACAAGCTGTGGTTGCCCGCAGCGGCAATTTCCAGGGCGCGTTTGGCGACGGCCTGGCCTTTGACGTCGGCCAGGTCTTCCGGGGCGGTCCATGCGCGGGGGGTGTGGCGGCAAGGGTCCAGGCGAGACCAGCCGTTGCCCAGGGGCGTTGCGGCGGGTTGGCGGGTGGGTTTGGGCGCAAAGCGTGTAGCCACATCGCGCAGGTGTTCGGCACGCCAGACCAGGGTGTCGGGCACCAAGGCGGCTTCTTCGGCGCTGCCCGGCGGCAGGACCCACTGAATGGCAGGGACCTGGCTTTGGCGGCATTCGCTGCGACTGGCCACCACCATGGCCAAGGCCCCGCGCACGGGCCTCAAGGCCCCTGAAAGCGAGAGTTCCCCGGCAAATTCAAACGCCGCCAAGGCCCCCGCATCGATTTGGCCGCTGGCGGCCAGAATGCCCAAAGCCATGGGCAGATCAAACCGCCCCGATTCCTTGGGCAAGTCGGCCGGTGCCAGGTTGACAATGATTTTTTTGTTGTTTGGAAAGACCAGGCCCGAATTCAGAATGGCCGAACGAACCCGTTCACGGGCCTCTTTGACCTCGGTATCGGCCAGACCCACCAGGTTGAAGCTGGGCAATCCATTGGCCAAATGGACCTCGACCAGGATGCGTGGGGCGCGCAAACCTTGCAGGGTTCGGCTGTTGACTTGGGCAAAATCAGGCAAAGAGGGCTGCATTGTTTTGGTGCGTTTTTATTTGACAACAGCACCAGAATTGAGAAAAGCACCCGTTTGGTGCATTGACAATGGCGACCTGGCCCAAATCGCGGCAGTGCAAGTCTTCACATTTGGCACGAAATCTGCGTGCATTGATGTTTCAAATTGTTTTTAAATTTTCTAATCGGGTTCGCCAGGAGTACACATGAAACTTGTCACTGCCATCATCAAACCCTTCAAGCTCGACGAAGTGCGTGAAGCGCTGTCGTCGATGGGGGTTCAGGGCATCACCGTGACCGAAGTCAAGGGCTTTGGTCGTCAAAAGGGCCACACCGAGCTTTATCGGGGCGCGGAATACGTGGTGGATTTTTTGCCCAAGGTCAAGATCGAAGCGGCGGTGGCCACCGATTTGGTCGAGCGCGTGATCGAAGCCATCGAAGGCGCGGCGCGCACCGGCAAGATTGGTGATGGCAAGATTTTTGTGTACGACCTGGAGCAGGTGGTGCGCATTCGCACGGGCGAAACGGGCCAAGAAGCGCTGTGAAGCGGTTGAACCCCCACAAGATCAAGAAAGTCTGATTATGAAAAAACTTCTCTCCTCTTTCGTCCTGAGTGCGGGCCTGGCGCTGACGGCGCTGGGTGGCATTGCGGGCTCGGCCCAGCTGGCCATGGCCGCTGATGCACCGGCCGCGACCGCCCCAGCCGCTTCTGCACCGGCTGCAGCCAGTGCCGCTGCGCCCGCGGCAGCCACACCGGCTCCCGCAGCGGCAGCCGCGCCTGCCCCTGCGGCCGACGCCGCCCCCGCCGTCGTCCCCAACAAGGGCGACACCGCCTGGATGATGGTCTCCACCCTCTTGGTCATCTTGATGACCATCCCCGGTCTGGCCCTGTTCTACGGCGGCCTGGTGCGCTCCAAGAACATGCTGTCGGTGCTCATGCAAGTCATGGTCACCTTCTCCTTGATCGTCGTGCTGTGGTTCATTTACGGCTACAGCCTGGCCTTCACCGAAGGCAATGACTTCATTGGCGGCCTGGACCGCTTGTTCATGAAGGGGGTTTGGGACAATGTGGCAGGCACCTTTGCCAATGCGGCCACTTTCAGCAAGGGCGTGGCCATTCCTGAAATCGTCTACGCCGCCTTCCAAGCAACCTTTGCCGGCATCACCTGCTGCCTGATCGTGGGCTCTTTTGCCGAGCGCATCAAGTTCTCGGCCATGCTGGCCTTCATGGTGCTGTGGTTCACCTTCAGCTACCTGCCGATTGCCCACATGGTGTGGTTCTGGATGGGTCCCGACGTTTACACCTCGGCCGATGTGGTGGATGCCATGAATGCCAAGGCTGGTTTGCTGTGGCAATGGGGCGCGCTGGACTTTGCTGGCGGTACCGTGGTGCACATCAACTCAGCCGTGGCCGGTTTGGTTGGCGCTGTCATGGTCGGCAAGCGCATTGGTTATGGCAAAGAATCGATGGCTCCGCACAGCCTGACCCTGACCATGGTGGGCTCGGCCTTGCTGTGGGTGGGTTGGTTTGGTTTCAATGCGGGCTCCGCTTTGGAAGCCAACGGCGTGGCCGGTTTGGCCTTCGTCAACACCTTCATTGCCACGGCCGCAGCGGTGCTGAGCTGGTCGGCCGGTGAAGCCTTGCACAAAGGCAAGGCCTCGATGCTGGGTGCGGCCTCGGGTGCGGTGGCCGGTCTGGTGGCCATCACCCCGGCTTGCGGCAACGTGGGCATTGGTGGCGCCTTGATCATTGGCCTGGTGGCGGGTTTGGTCTGCCTGTGGGGCGTGACCGGTCTGAAAAAGCTGTTGGGCGTGGACGACACCTTGGACGTCTTTGGCGTGCACGGGGTGGGCGGCATCTTGGGTGCCTTGCTGACGGGCGTGTTCAACTCGCCCAATCTGGGTGGCCCGAGCTTCCCGGCGGATTGGTTCACGGTGGCCGCTGTGACGCCTGACGCCTACTCAATTGCCGCGCAAGTTTTGGTGCAAGCCAAGGCGATTGGTGTGACGATTGTGTGGTCAGCCGTGGTGGCTCTGGTGGCTTACAAGCTGGTGGACCTGACGATTGGCCTGCGCGTAACCGAAGAAGAAGAGCGCGAAGGTCTGGACATCAGCGCGCACGGCGAAACGGCGTACAACCGCTAAGCCCTCGCCCCACTGTTTTTTTCATCTCCTTGGATATTGGGCCCGCTTTGGCGGGCCTTTTTTTGTCCACAATTCAGTTTTCACCACGACGCCATGAAAGCCTCTCACCTATGTCCACAGACGTTTTGCACCTGAATTGGCAAGCGCTCAGCCCTCAGCGCCAGCAATTGGGCGAATCGCCGTTTTGGCACCCGCAGGAGCAACGCTTGTATTGGGTGGACATTCCCGCCCGGGAAATTCTTCGCTCAGGCCCCCAAGGCGAATCGCTGGAGCGTTGGGCGCTCCCTTCCGAGCCAGGCTGCATTGCCCCGGCGCGCGCAGGCGGTTTGGTCATGGCTTTGCGCGATGGCATCTACCGGGCGACCCATTGGGGCGGCGAGCTAAGGTGCCTGGCGCGCTTGCCGCACGATCCCCAAACCACGCGCAGCAACGATGGTCGCTGCGACCCCCTGGGGCGTTTTTGGGTCGGCACCATGTATGAACCCAAAGACCAGCGATTGGGGGCCTTGTACAGTCTGGACGCCCGAGGCACCGAGCCCGTGTTGCGGCAACAGGCCGACAACAACGTCACCGCCAATGGATTGGCTTTTTCACCAGAAGGGGCCCCTGAAAAGCATACCGTGTATTGGGCCGACACCGGCAGCCACCGCGTCCACGCGTGGGACTGGAATGCCCAGAGCAATGTGCTGACCGATCCCCGGGTTTGGCTGCAGCTGCCCGATAAACCGGCGGGCTTTGACCCCGCCAATTTGGCCCAAGCCGACCTGTATGGTGGCCGACCCGATGGCGCGGCCGTGGATGTGGAGGGCCATTATTGGAGCGCTCAATACGAAGGCGGCCAATTGCTCAAAATTTCGCCGGCGGGCGAGGTGGTGGCCCGCGTGCCCGTGCCCGCCCGTTGCCCCACCATGCCTTGCTTTGGTGGGCCGGATGGTCGCACCCTGTTTTTGACCACTGCCGCCAAAGGGCGGCCTGAGGCTGAATGGACGCGCTGGCCCTTGGGGGGTTGTGTCTTGTCGGCACGGGTGGACGTGCCGGGCTTGCCGACGGCGTTTTTTGAGGGCTGATCTCAGAACGACGCCGAGGCCCTGAGTGTCGTTCAACGCCGTTAAAGGATGCGTTTAGCGCCTTTGTTCATGGCTGTGTGTGTTGTGGCTTGGTGTTGACGGGTAAGCACAGCAGACCCGTTAGCAGTGCCAATGCACCATGCAAAAGGTACAAGGCATTGAAGTCCGCGCGTTGAAGGGTGTCATGCCCCAACAGCGCCACCGTGATGGCCACGCCAAGCACCGAGCCAATTTGACGCGTGGCCTGGTTGACTGCGCTGCCAACCGCATAGTGTGCAACCGGCAGGCGGTTAACGGCTGCGGCAGACAGCGACGGAAGTACCAGGCCCACCGCGATGCCGCTCATCATCAGACCCGGCAGCCAATGCAGTAAATAATTTGGCTCGATACCAGGCACCAGGAAGAACCATAGGCTGCTACACGCATAGAGCAGCGAACCGCCCACCAGAAAACGTCGATGGCCCAAGCGCGATGCCAAACGGCCGGTGATGATGGCGGTGGGCATCACCAGCAGTGGACCCGGTGTGACTGCCAATCCCGCCTGCGGCAGGGTGAAGTGCCAGACGGTCATCATGTAAAAGAAGAAGGTCAAAAACATCATTGAGAATGCGATACCAAAAGACAGGGTGGCAAGATTGACATATCGGTAAGTGCGGTGACGAAACAAGGCCAGGTCGACCAATGGCGCAGGCGCGCGACGTGCCCATGCAATGAACATCAATGCGGCTGCGATGCCTGTGGCGCCCATCACCCCAAGCTCTTTTTGGCTCCAGCCAGGGGCATTCAACTCGACGATAGAAAACGTGATGGCGCCCACGGCCAAAATCAGCAGCGCCATACCCACCCCATCCACCCGTCTGCGCTCACCAGATTTCACCGATTCGTTCAGCAGGGAAGCACCACGCCACAAGGCAAAGCCACCGATCGGCAAATTTATGTAAAAGGCCCAAGGCCAGCCGAAATGGTCGATCACGAAGCTACCCGCGCTGGGACCCACGGCAGCGGCGAGTCCGCCCACAGCGCCCCACAAACTAACCACCACGGCACGCTGGTTTTGTCCAAAGGCGGCCAGCACGATCGACAAGGAAGCGGGCGTCAACAGTGACGCGCCGACCGCTTGCAGCACCCGGGCGCTGACCAACCAGGCCACGCTATTGGCCAGACCACAAGCGGCTGATGCGGCCAGAAACAACGCGACGCCAATCAGAAAGACGCGTTTGCGCCCATGTGTGTCCGCCAGACCCCCGGCGGGAATGAGCATCGTTGCATAGACCACGGTGTAAGCGTTGAGAACCCATGAGAGGTCGGCGGCCGTGGCGGTTGGAAATGCGTGCCGCAACGGATCAAACGCGGCGAAGAGCATGGTTGTGTCGAGCGATACCAAAAAGGTGGCGATGCTGGCGACCCAAAACACAGGCCAAGGTGAGGTTTTATCAGTTGATGTCTTTGTTAAAGCAGGTTCTGCCGCTGAGTTGAGGTTGGGCTCAAGGGCGGTGTTTTTTGTGGGGCTCATATTTATATGACGATCGTAATATTCTGAGTGAAAAATGCTCAGTGGGCTTGAATGAAAATCAAAAATCGGAGGTGGGTTGATACTTTTGGATCAGTGCTTGGCGGGTTTGAGCAAGCAAAGCACGGCCAGCAATACCGCCAAGCGTGCGCGCCAGTTGCAAAGCGCCGACCATGGTGGCGGTAACGACTTCGGCTTGTTCTGGCTCGACGCCATGAGGGAGTGCCGACCGCACAAATTCGACCAAGTCAGTGACGCGGCGACGCGCCTCTTGCCCGACGGCATCATCTTGCCGAGGCATCTCCGAAGCCAAGGCCGCCACGACACAACCTGTCTCTGTTTGCACCAGCTGCGTGTCATGGAGATAGGTCAAAACCAGGGCAGAAAAACGGGAGCGCCCTTTGGCCATTCGTCTTGCCATGGCTTGTGAAAGTGCGGCGCGGTTGTCGCGACTGGCCGCCTGCATGGCTTCGACCAACAGCGCATCACGAGAATCAAAGTGCGCATAGAAGCCGCCGTGCGTCAGCCCAGCTTCCTTCATGATGTCTGCAACGCCGATGCCACGATAGCCAGCGCGACGAATCGCACGGGCGGCTACGTCAACGATTCGCTCGTGGCTTTGTTCTTTACGGGTTGCGTGGGTGGTCATCTTGCGGCAATATTACGACCATCATATTATTTGTCAAGCACCATCCGTTTGATGACGGATTGCTAAAGGGGGAATCACGGTTTTCAGTGAAAAATGGGTTTGATCAACCCACCAGATACCTCGCCCGCAAGGCCAGCAGCGCCGCTGGGCTCAGGCCCATCTGGTGCGCCAAATACGACGCCAAACCGCCATGATCGGCCTCAATCACCTCCAGCGCGGCTTGTAAAAAAGCCGGCTGAACTTGCCAGACCACGGCCATGACTTCGCTTGGCAAGCTTCGGCTGGGTGCGGGCGGGGCGTTCCTTTCGACGCGCTTGTAGTATTGGTTGGTCAGCAGGTAATCGGTTTGGATGCTTGCCATTGAAACCCCGAGCGCGTGCAAAATGAGAACGGCCGCCAAACCCGTGCGGTCTTTGCCGGCGGTGCAGTGGAACACCAGCGGCGAGTCGTCGTTCAGCAGGTGTTCAAACAACTCGGCAAAGCGGGGCGAGTTTTGGCGCACGAAATCGCGGTAAGTGTCCTGCATGGCCAGCACCGCATCGTCGGCCGACAGCGGCCCGCTGTCCAGCTGTTGGGCCTGCAGCCGCTGCACCACCGTGGGCTCAATCGGCAAGGGGTGGCGCTCGATTTGGGGCCAGTCATAGGCCTCCAAGGCGCTTTCTTGCCGCCCCCTGAAATCAAAAGAGCGCCTCACCCCGAGCGCACTCAGGTGCTCCAAATCGGGTGGGGTCAGGCCTCCCAGGTGTTCGGACCGGAACAACTTGCCCCAGACCACCGGGCGCCCCTGGTGGCCGATGTAGCCGCCCAAATCCCGAAAATTGGTGGCCCCTTGAAGCGTTAAAACCCGAGAAGAATCCAGTTGCAGTGTGCTCATGGGGGCATTATCCGGCGCGACTGTGGCAGGGGCGTGGCACCAAAATTACAATAGCGGCAAATTCATCCAAGGACACAGGCGTTTTATGCCGTCACAGATCAAAGACTACGCCGACCGCATCCTCGCTGCTGCCGCAGACAAAACGCCCTTGCGTTGGCGCGGTGGGGGCACCAAGGATTTCTACGGTCAAGCGCTGGTGGGCGACATCGTCGATACGCGGCCCTTGGCGGGCATCCGCGCCTACGAGCCCTCGGAGCTGGTGGTCACGGTGGGGGCTGGCACCCCGTTGGCCGAGTTGGAAGCGGTGTTGGCTGAACAGGGCCAATGCCTGCCCTTCGAGCCACCGCATTTTGCGCACCTGGCGCACCCCTCGTCGGGGGCCACCGTGGGCGGCATGGTGGCCGCTGGCTTGGCGGGCCCGTCCCGTGCGGCGGTGGGCAGTGTGCGGGATTTTGTGCTCGGTTTGGAGCTGCTCAATGGGCGCGGCGAACACCTGGTGTTTGGCGGGCAGGTCATGAAAAATGTGGCGGGCTATGACGTCTCGCGCATGTTGGCTGGGTCCATGGGCACCTTGGGCTTGATCACCTCGGTCTCGCTCAAGGTCTTGCCGGTGGCCCCGGCGCAAGCCAGCTTGCGCTTCGAGTTGGACAGCGCCACGGCCCTGCAGCGACTCAATGCTTGGGCGGGTCAGCCCTTGCCCCTCAACGCTTCGTGTTGCTTGGATGGGGTGTTGACCGTGCGTTTGCGCGGGGCCAAGGCCGCCGTGCAAGCCGCCATCGACCGAATGGGGGGGGAGTTGCTGCCTGAAGTCGAGGCGAACGCCTTGTGGGGGGCTTTGCGCGAACAAACCCATCCGTTCTTTGCCTTGACCGGCGAAGACAGCCTGTGGCGGGTGTGTGTGCCCGACACCACGCCACCATTGGGCACAGGTCAGCGTTGCCTGATTGAATGGGGCGGGGCTCAGCGCTGGTACAAGCTCACCCCGCAAGATGCCCCCGACACCGCCGCCCCATTGCGGGAGCGCGCCCAGCAATGGGGCGGGCATGCGACCCGGTTTCGTGGTCACTCGGCATTGCCGGTGTTCACCCCGGCGTCTGAGGTGCTGCTACGCATTCAGCGTGACTTACAAAAACAATTTGACCCGGCGGGCATTTTTTGTCGCCAACGGTTGGAGGCCTGATGCAAACCGAACTGGCACCCGAATACCAAAACAGTGTGGCTGGCCGTGAGGCCGAGGCCATTTTGCGCCGCTGCGTGCATTGCGGGTTTTGCACCGCCACCTGCCCGACCTACCAATTGCTGGGGGATGAGCTGGATGGGCCGCGCGGCCGCATTTACCTGATCAAACAGGTATTGGAAGGCGCCGAGCCCACCCGCAAAACCCAACAGCATTTGGACCGCTGCCTCACCTGTCGCAATTGTGAAAGCACCTGCCCGAGTGGGGTCGAGTATGGCCACTTGGTCGACATTGGTCGCCAGTTGGTCGAAGAAAAGGTGGAACGCCCCTTGGCCGAGCGGGCCCAGCGCTGGCTCTTAAAAGAAGGCTTGAACTCCCCCTTGTTTGCGCCTGCCATGAAGTTGGGCCAAACCGTGCGCGGGCTCTTGCCGCAAAGCCTGAAAGCCAAAGTGCCTTTGCCGCAAAACCCCGGGCTTTGGCCGACGCGCCAGCATGCGCGCAAGGTGCTGATGCTGGCGGGTTGTGTGCAACCCTCGATGTCCCCCAACATCAACAGCGCCACCGCCAGGGTTTTGGACGCGGCGGGCATTCAGACCCTTGTCGCCCCTGCGGCGGGCTGCTGTGGCGGGGTCAAGTTCCATTTGAACGACCAAGACGGCGCCTTGGTGCAAATGCGCGCCAACATCGACGCTTGGTGGCCCTATGTTTCGGGCGACATGTCGGGCGCAAATGGCCAGGCGGTGGAAGCCGTGGTGATGAACGCTTCGGGCTGTGGTGTCACGGTCAAGGAGTATGGGCATTTGCTGCAGCACGACCCCGACTATGCCGAAAAAGCCGCACGAATCAGCGCCCTGACCCGCGACTTGAGCGAGTTGCTGCCGGATTTGGTGCCCCGTCTCCTGCCCCAAATGCGGACCGTGCCGACCGGCCAAATCGCCTTTCACCCGCCCTGCACCTTGCAGCACGGTCAGCAATTGCGCGGCGGTGTGGAAGCCCACCTCAGCACCTTGGGTTTCAATGTGCGCGTGGCCAGCTGCGAGGCCCATTTGTGCTGCGGCTCGGCAGGCACTTACTCCGTGCTCAACCCCGACATCGCCTATGCCCTGCGCGACCGCAAACTCGGCCATCTGGCCGAATTGGCGCCCGAGGCCATCGTCAGTGCCAACATCGGGTGCATCACCCATTTGCAAAGCGGCACCAACACCCCGGTTCAGCACTGGGTGGAGTTGTTGGATGCGGCGCTGCACACACTTTAATTTTCTTGGCAACCATGACCCATCCTGTTGAAACGGCAACCGCCAACCCACGCACCGAAGTGCTGGAAAAATTGGCACAACACTACCCGGCTCTTTTTGGGGCCGAGTTTTTGCCCATGAAGCGCGGCATTTATCAAGACCTGCTGGCGGCTCACCCCGAGGAATTCGAGCCCGAGACCCTGAAACAGGCGCTGGCCTTTCACGCCCGCTCGACGCGGTACCTGAGCGCTGTTTCGGCGGGCTTGGCGCGGCATGATCTGCAGGGCCAGGCGGTCGAGGCGATGGCCCCGGAGCATGTCCACCACGCCTTGATGGAGGTGTTCAAGCGACGCCAGCCACGCAGTCGGGAAGACTTGCGCCCCAAGTTGCGGCGGCGCTTGATCCAGGCCATGCTGGCATCGGGTTTGACGCCCCAGGCCTATGAAGAATTGGTGCGTTCGCGGGATGAAGCGGCCAATGCCTTGCTGGACGAGGCCTTGGCCGCGTGGCGCGAAGAGCAAGCCCGCGATCAAGCCCTGGCGCAGGCCTTTCAGGCCAGTGGCTTGACTTTGGCCGAGTTTGCCGACACCTATGGGCTCAAACCGGGCGAGGTCAAGGCCCGTTTGGCCCGGGTACTGCCGACTTAAGTCACAGAGGCCATGCGGCCTTCAGGGCATGGCGTCGTCGTCGGTTTCCAGCAGCAAGGCCTCGATCACATCGCCGTCTTTTTCCAGGTTGCGTTGATACCATTTCCAAATCAGCCACATGGTGCCTGCCACCATGAAGCCGAAACCCGCGATCGCGCCAAAGGCGGACAAGCCCCATTCGGTGGCCTGGCTGTAGGCCAGGCCCAAAGCCAGAATGCACAACTGCTCGTTGAAATTCTGGACGGCAATCGAGCGGCCAGCCCCCATCAAGGCATGGCCCCGGTGTTGCAACAAGGCATTCATGGGCACCACCATGAACCCGCCCAGGCCCCCCAGCAAAACCAAAAAGGGCACAGCCAGCTTCACGCTGCTGATGGTGTTCATGAAAATCACCAACACGCCCATGGCAATGCCCAGCGGGATGACCCGGGTCGCTTGCCGCAAATTCACTTTGATCGAGGCCACCACCGCTCCCACCGCGGTGCCAATCGCCACCACGCCGACCAAAGCCGAGGCTTGGCTGATCGAGTAGCCCAGGGCGGCGGCGCTCCATGCCAGCACGATGTAGCGCAGGTTGCCCGAAACGCCCCAAAACAAAGAAGTCGTTGCCAGTGAAATCTGGCCCAGGCGGTCGCGCCACAAAATTTGGTTGCAGTGTTTGAAGTCCAGCACCAAAAGCCAAATGCTGCGCAGATAACCCGCACGCTGGCCCGCCTGTTTGCCGCTGTGCTCCAGCACGCGCCAGGGGCGCAGGCATTCCCCCGTGCGCGGGATGCGGGTGTTGAAGCCTGCGGCCAGGGCGTAGACAAAAACCAGCACCGCAATGGCGGCCTTGGGGGCGGTGTTGATGCCCAACATCACCCAGGGCCAGTCGGCTTGGAGCAACCAACTGGACACCGTGTGGCTGACCAACTGACCCCCCAACAAGACGCCCAGGATGATGGAGGAAATGGTCAAGCCCTCAATCCAGCCATTGGCGCGAACGAGTTGCGAGGTGGGCAACAACTCGGTCAGGATGCCGTATTTGGCGGGCGAGTAAGCCGCCGCACCCAGACCGATCACGGCATAGGCCAGCAGCGGATGCAGGTGGGTGAGCATCAACAAACAACCCAGCACTTTGATGGCGTTGCTGATGAACATGACTTGCCCTTTGGGCCTGGCATCGGCGAAAGCCCCCACAAAAGGCGCTAAAACCACGTAAAAGAGGGCAAACATGGGCACCAGTGCGGCGGGTTGCCAAGCGGCTGCGCCCTGACTTTTGAGCAATTGCACCGCGACGACGAACACCGCGTTGTCCGCCAGCGAGCTAAAAAACTGCGCCAGCATGATGGTGTAAAAACCGCGCTTCATGGGGGATGGGGAGGCTGTGCTGGCGTCAGATCGTTGTCGGGGGCTCGGTTATATCACGCTCGGGTCTGGTAGAGTTTTGCCATGTCTCGTCCGATACACGCCACCGTTCACACCGCCGCCCTGATCCACAACCTGCAGCGACTGCGTCTGGCGGCGGGGGACGCCAAGTTGTGGGCGGTGGTCAAAGCCAATGCCTATGGTCATGGGCTGGAGCGCGTTTACGAAGGACTGCGTGGGGCCGACGGCTTTGCTTTGCTGGACTTGAACGAGGCCCAGCGCTTGCGCAACCTGGGTTGGCGGGGCCCGATCTTGTTGCTCGAAGGGGCGTTCGAGCCGCGTGACCTGGAGTTGTGCTCGCGCCTGGACCTTTGGCATGTGGTGCACTGTGACGAGCAAATTGATTGGCTCTCGGCCCATAAAACCCAGGTGCCGCACCGGGTGTTCTTGAAGGTCAATTCGGGCATGAACCGCTTGGGCTTTGCCCCGCACCGGGTGCGCTCGGCCTGGACCCGTTTGAACGCCTTGCCTCAGGTCGATGAAATTTCCTTGATGACCCATTTCAGTGAAGCCGAGCAAGCCCAAGGCATGGCGCCTCAGGTGGCCTGTTTTGTGGCGGCCACCGCCGATCTGCCGGGCGAGCGTAGCCTGTCCAACAGCGCGGCCTTGTTGAGCGTGGAGGGCCACCCCCATGCCGCCAGCCTTAAAAACGACTGGGTGCGCGCGGGCATTGCCTTGTATGGCAGCTCGCCCGATTACCCGGCCCACAGCAGCACCGATTGGGGGCTGCAACCCGCCATGACCCTGTCCACCAAGCTCTTGGCCGTGCAAGCCTTGCAAGCCGGTGACCGGCTGGGCTATGGGGGGGTCTTCACGGCGCCCGGCCCCCTGCGTGTTGGCATTGCCGCTTGTGGCTATGCCGATGGCTACCCGCGCCACGCGCCCACCGGTACCCCGGTGCTGGTGCAAGGCGTGCGCACCCGCTTGTTGGGCCGCGTCAGCATGGACATGGTGGCGGTGGATTTAAGCCCTTTGGAGGCGGCGGGCCTGGTGTTGGGCAGCGGCTTTGGTTTTGGCAGCGAGGTCACGCTGTGGGGGCTGGCCGCCAAGGGTGCGGTTTTACCGATTGACGAGGTGGCCCATGCCGCCGGCACCGTTGGCTATGAACTCATGTGTGGCGTGGCGTCTCGGGTGACTTTTGAGCAAAGCGCAGACGGGTCAAACCCAACAAAGCGTCGGTAAACGGGGTGGGTATTTGGGTGAGGCGGCCAATCTCTTGCACCGCAGTCACCAAGGCATCCAGTTCAATCGGCCGACCGGCCTCCACATCTTGCAGCATGGAGGTTTTGAAGCGGCCCAGTTTTTCGGTGACCTGATGCCGGTCCTCTGGCGACTGCTCAAACTGCAAGCCCAGGCGCTCGCCAATGGCCTTGGCTTCCAGCATGACGCTGGACATGAAATCGCGCACCAAGGGGTCGCCCAGAATCAAATCGCTGCTGGCGCCGGTCAAGGCGCTGATGGGGTTCATGGTGAGGTTGCCCCAGAGCTTGTACCAAGTGTCAAACTGAATTTGCGCCGAGGCCCGAGCCGCAAAACCAGCCTGTTGAAAGACCGCCACCCATTGCGTTAAACGCGCGGAATGACCACCGCCGGGCTCGCCCAGGATCAGCCCCTGGCCAAAATTCAGCCGAACATGGCCCGGCGATGCGCTCGAACTGCTGCCATGCACCACACAGCCCAGCACCCGTTCAGCCGGAATGGCTTGGGCAATGCGTCCCTGTGGGTCTACCGATGGCAGGTGGGTGCCCGCCAACGGACCGCCAAAACCTTGGAAAAACCACCAGGGCACGCCATTCATGGCGCTCATGACCACGGTGTCGCGGGCCATCAAGGGGCTCAGCTCGGGCGCAACGGCGGGCAGTGACTGCGCCTTGAGGGCGATCACCACCAAATCTTGCGGGCCCAGCTCGGCGGCCTGCTGGCTGGCCCGAATGGGCCAGGTGCTGGTTTGATCCCCCACGCTGAAGCGCAGCCCCTGGGTTTGCAAGGCCTGCAAGGTTTGACCCCGTGCCAGACCGCTGACCTCGTGACCTGCTGCGGCCAAACCCGCGGCCAGCCACCCGCCAATGGCGCCCATGCCGACAATGCCAATTTTCATGGTGCTTCCTTTGTTTGAGCGGAAATCTTAAATCGGGCGCGGATCGCCTTGGCTATAGTCTGCGCATGTCCAGAGAAAAAACCATTTTTACCTGCACTGAATGTGGTGGCACCAGTCCCAAATGGCTGGGCAAATGCCCCCATTGCAACGCTTGGAACACCCTGATGGAGGGGTTGGTCGAAGGGGCAGGACACAGCAAAAACCGTTTGAGTCAGGCCCCGGGTGCCGCCCATGCGGGATTGGCACAAGCGACCCCGGTGACGCCGCTGTCCGAGATCGAAGCCACCGAGGTGGCGCGCACGCCAAGCGGTCTGGATGAATTGGACCGGGTCTTGGGGGGTGGCGTGGTCGAGGGCGGCGTGGTTTTGATTGGCGGTGACCCTGGCATTGGCAAATCCACGTTGCTCTTGCAAGCCTTGGACGGCTTGCAGCGGCGCGGTTTGGAGACGCTCTATGTGACGGGCGAAGAAAGCGGCGCCCAGGTTGCCATGCGCGCCAAGCGATTGGGCATTGACGCCAGTCAAGTCAAGCTGATGGCGGAAATTCAGCTTGAAAAAATCCTGGCCACCGTGCAATCGCGCCAACCGGCGGTGGCGGTGATCGACTCCATCCAAACCCTTTACTCCGACCAACTCAGTTCGGCCCCCGGCTCGGTGGCACAGGTGCGCGAATGCGCAGCGCACCTGACGCGCATGGCCAAGGCCACCGGCATCACCGTGGTGCTGATTGGTCACGTCACCAAAGAGGGGGCCTTGGCCGGGCCACGGGTGTTGGAGCACATGGTGGACACGGTCTTGTATTTCGAGGGCGACACCCATTCCAGCTTCCGCCTGGTGCGGGCCATTAAAAACCGCTTTGGCGCGGTCAATGAAATTGGCGTCTTCGCCATGACCGAGCGCGGTTTGAAGGGCGTGGCCAACCCCAGCGCCATTTTCTTGTCCCAGCACAGCGAGCCCGTGCCGGGCAGTTGCGTCTTGGTGACGTTGGAGGGCACCCGACCCCTGTTGGTTGAAATCCAGGCCTTGGTGGACAGCGGTGGCCCCAGCCCACGCCGTTTGAGTGTTGGCTTGGAGCGCGACCGCTTGGCCATGCTGCTGGCGGTGCTGCACCGGCACGCGGGCGTGGCGTGCATGGACCAAGATGTTTTTGTGAACGCGGTCGGGGGGGTGCGCATCAGCGAGCCGGCCGCCGATTTGGCGGTGTTGCTGGCCATCACCTCGTCTTTGCGTGGCAAACCCCTGCCCCAGGGTTTTTTGGCCTTTGGTGAGGTGGGTCTGGCGGGCGAGGTGCGCCCGGCCCCGCGCGGTCAAGAGCGCTTGAAAGAAGCGGCCAAGCTCGGGTTTCGGGTGGCCTTGGTGCCCCGCGCAAACCTGCCCAAAAAACCGATTGAAGGGCTGCAGGTCCACGCGATTGACCGGGTGGATGAGGCCATTGATTGGCTGCGACGGGAAATTTAAAGCCGACCCACCCAGCGCGCCTTAAAATGCCCCATTCTTCATTTGGGCCGCATTTCATTTCGACCCAAGCCCAAGCTAAAAGGAAACACGCGCATGAGCACCCTACCCGCACTGGACGACCGCGATGGCAAGATTTGGATGGACGGCCAAATGGTCGAATGGCGGGACGCCAAAATCCATGTGTTGACCCACACCCTGCACTATGGCTGCGGGGTTTTTGAGGGCGTGCGTGCCTACAACACCGTCAACGGCACGGCCATTTTCCGCCTGCAAGACCACACCGAGCGCTTGTTCAACAGCGCCAAAATCTTGCGCATGAAACTGCCCTTCACCCAAGAAGAGGCCAACCAGGCGCAAATCGACGTGGTGCGCGCCAACCAACTCGAAAGCTGCTACCTGCGCCCCTTGTCCTGGATTGGCTCAGAAAAACTGGGCGTTTCGCCCAAGGGCAACAAAATCCATTTGATGGTCGCGGCCTGGGCCTGGGGCGCCTACTTGGGCGAAGAAGGCCTGAAACGCGGCATTCGCGTCAAAACCTCGAGCTACACCCGCCACCACGTCAACATCACCATGACCCAGGCCAAGGCGGTCAGCAACTACAGCAACTCCATTTTGGCCAACATGGAAGCCACCGAAGATGGCTACGACGAGGCCTTGCTGTTGGACGCCAGCGGCTTTGTTTCCGAAGGCGCGGGCGAAAACATCTTCATCGTCAAGAACGGCGTGATCTACACCCCGGACTTGTCGGCAGGGGCTTTGAACGGCATCACCCGCAACACCATTTTTGCGATTGCCGCCGATTTGGGCCTGGAAATTGTGCAAAAGCGCATCACCCGCGACGAGGTTTACATCGCCGATGAGGCCTTCTTCACCGGCACTGCCGCAGAAGTGACGCCCATCCGCGAGTTGGACCGGATTGAAATCGGCATCGGCTCACGCGGCCCCATCACCGAAAAAATCCAGAGCGCCTTCTTTGACATCGTCAACGGCCGCAACCCCCGTTATGCCCATTGGCTGACCAAGGTTTAAAACCGGTTTCATTTATTTGAGGTTCTCATGAGCAGCGCAAAACCCACCCAAACCGTTGAATTGTTGGCCGCAGATTTGAACCCCCAAGGCGGGGTTTTCTGCCCCAGCCCCAAGGCACAAATGCAGCTTTGGAATAGCCACCCCAAGGTGTATTTGGACGTGGCCCACACGGGCAGCGCCCAGTGCCCTTATTGCGGTACCCGTTACCAGCTCAAGGCGGGTGAGGTGGTGGCCCACGGTCACTGAGTGCGGGGTTCATCACCCAAGTATCAAGGGGTGATCAGGGGCAGTTTCAAGACAAACCGGGCCCCGCCGGTTTCATTGTCTTCGCACCAAACCGCGCCGCCATGGCGTTCGGCAATGGACTTCACCAAAGCCAGTCCCAAGCCCACCCCGCCAGAGGTTTCGCTCGCACCGGGCAGGCGATAAAAAGGCTCAAAAATCTGTGCTTTGTGGTCGTCGGGCACGCCCGGCCCTTGGTCACTCACCGCCAGCAAAGCCCAAGGGCCACCCGCAGAGCCCGTCTCCACCCCGAGGGACAAGGTCAGCTCGCCTTGGCCATAGCGTTGACCGTTTTCCAGCAGGTTGCGAATGGCGCGACGCAGCAGCTTGGGGGTGCCTTGAACCAAGACCTCGGTCTGGGCTGTGCACGGCAACAAGGTGACCGGGAAATCGGCACTGATTTCTGCGGCCAGGCCCGTGAGGTCGATGATTTCGGCCGCACCGAGTTCCGCCTCTTTCGCGTCCAGGCGGCTGGCCAGCAAGATTTCTTCAATCAGGGTGTCCAGCTCTTGCAGACTTCGTTGGGCTTCTGCTTGAAGGCCGGGACTGAGTTGTTGCTCGCCCATTGACAAAGCCATGCGTATACGGGTCAGGGGCGAGCGCAATTCGTGCGAGGCGTTGGCCAGCAGGGTTTTGTGGCTTTGCACCAGGCATTCCAGGCGTTCGGCAGCCTCGTTGAACTTTTCGGCCAAAAAAGCCACTTCATCATGACCACTCACCGGGACGCGGGCGGAAAGATGGCCTTTGCCCCAATACTCAACCCCGGCTTGCACGGCCTCCAGGCGACGCGTGAGTTTGCGCATGATGGGGTAGGTCGCCAAGGCCACGGCGATGCCGACCATGCCCAAAATCGAAAAGAAACCAAAACCATTCATGTGCTTGTTGGGTTTGGGGCCGGGCCGAGGCAGGTGCAGGTTCAACGTTGTGCCGTCATTCATGGTGACGATGAATTCAGGGCCGTTGACCCTTTCCACCGGCGTCAGGCCCCAGCGTTTCAGGGGCTTGACGTTGACGGGCAAGCTGCCCGCGCCGGGCCCGACACTTTCGTCGGTGGGCGCAGTGGGCAAGTGGCTGCCGTTGCGCATGAGCACGCCACTGCCGATGACGTCCCCCGCATCGTTGCGCACCACCACCTCGCGCATCGCGGGTGGCGGCTCGGCCACCAATTGGTAAGCACCGCCCACCAGCAAAATCAGCACGGCCATGATGCCCAAAACGGCCAGCCAGATCCGCACCGAGAGCTGCCGCGTCAGGCGCTGCCAGGTACTGTGTTGGGTAGGCATGGCCTCAGTCTTGTTGTTTGGCAAATACATAGCCCACGCCGCGCACCGTCAAAATTCGTTTGGGGTTTTTGACATCGGCTTCAATGGCTTGGCGAATGCGACCAATGTGCACATCGATCGAGCGGTCAAAGGCTTCGAGCTCGCGCCCGCGCACCGCCTCCATGATCTGGTCGCGTGAGAGTACCCGCCCGGCGCGCTCGGCCAGGGTCACCAGCAAATCAAATTGGTAGGACGTCAGGTCGCACAGCGCGCCGGACAAATGGACCTGACGCGCATCCTGGTCAATCTCCAGGGAGCCAAACTGCAGCAATTGGGCAGACTTGGCACTTTTGCCCTCACTCTGGCGGCGCAGCAGCGCCCGGATGCGGGCCAGCAACTCGCGCGGTTCAAACGGTTTGGGCAGGTAATCGTCGGCGCCCACCTCCAGGCCGATGACCCGGTCCATGGGGTCGCCCTTGGCCGACAACATCAGCACGGGCAGTTGGTTCAGGGGAGACGGCAACGCCCGCAAATGGCGGCAGATTTCCAAGCCATCCATGTCGGGCAGCATCAGGTCCAACACCACCAAGGCGGGGATGGTGTGGCTGGTTTTCAGGTAATCCAGACCGGCCGTGCCGTGGATTTTGTGCACCACCTCGTAACCCGAGGGGGCCAGGTAGGCGGTCACCATGTCGGCCAGACGGGTGTCGTCTTCGATCATTAGCAGGGTGTGGGCAGAGGGCAGTGCGGCACTCATGGCTAGAACAGGGGGAGGTGGAACAAGGGCCGATGATCGGACAAGTGCGTGTGGCTGGTGCAGGGGCAACCGTAAAGAATGGTAAATGTAAAGGGTAAATTTAGACGATTCAATGGGGCGATTCGGCGCGGCGCTGAAAGATTTTCAACCGCGCCGTGAAAAACACCAGCACCAGCACTGGCAGGCTCAAGGCCGCCGTGGACAAGAAAAAGGGGGCGTAGCCATGCGCATCCACAAAGCGCCCCGAAAAACCCGCCAGCCATTTGGGGGCCAACAGCATCAAGCTGCTGAACAAGGCGTACTGGGTGGCCGAGTAGCGCACATTGGTCAAGGACGACAAAAAGGCAATGAAGGCCGCCGAGGCAATGCCACTGGCCAGGTTGTCGGCTGACACGACCCAGATCAGGCCGTTCAGGTTGTGACCTTGCCCTGCCAACCAGGCGAACAACAAATTGCCACCCAGGCTCAAGGCGGCACCCAGCATCAACACCCGCATCACGCCCAGGCGCAGGGCCATGGCCCCGCCCACAAAAGCCCCCGTCAAGGTCATGATGACGCCGTAGACTTTGCTCACCGTCGCCACTTCGGTCTTGGTGTAGCCCATGTCCACATAAAACGGGTTGGCCATGATGCCCATCACCACATCGCTGATGCGGTAAATGGCGATCAGGCTCAGGATCAGCACCGCCTGCCAGCGGTAGCGCTGCACGAAGTCGAGAAAGGGTTCGACCAGGGCGCTTTTCAACCACTCACCGATGGATTGGCTGCGCACCCCTTCGCGTCTGGCGGGCTCGGCGCAGGCCAACACGGTCAACAGACCGACCCCCATCGAGGCGGCCATCACCGAGTAGGCCCATTGCCAGGCGGCATTTTGATAGGGGGATGGCGTTGCGGCGGTGCTTGCGGTGGCAACACCCAGGGCCTCGGCTTGAGCGGTCAACCACAGGCCGCCCGCGCCCGCCCAGATCATGGCCAGGCGGTAGCCGGTTTGATAACACGCGGCCAGCGCTGCCTGCCGCGTCACGGCGGCCGACTCGATGCGAAAGGCGTCCAGCGCAATGTCCTGGGTGGCCGAGCTGAAGGCGGTGAGCATGGCGCAAGCCACCAAGGCATGCAGGTCTTCCTGGGGGTTGAAATGCCCCATGCCCAACAAGCCCACCACCACGCCCACTTGCGCCAACAGCAGCCAGCTGCGACGCCAGCCCAGCCAACGGGTCAAGCCCGGCAGGGGCAGCCGATCGACCAAGGGGGCCCACAGCCATTTCAGGCCATAGGCCAGACCGACCCAGGACAGGTAACCAATGGTGGTGCGGTCAATCCCGGCCTCGCGCAGGCGAAAGCTCAAGGTGCCCAGCACCAGCAGCAAAGGCAGGCCAGCCGAAAAGCCCAATGCGAGCATGCGCAAGCTGGCCGGCTCGGCATAGACCTTGAAACTCCTCAACCAGCCTAGGAGCCCGGCTTGGAGGGTTGCCATGCGCTCAGGTGCCCCCGACATAGGGATTGCTGCGGCGTTCGCGGCCAAAAGTGCTCTCGGGTCCATGGCCGGGGATGAACACCGTGTCGTTGCCCATGGGCCACAGACGCTGGGTGATGCTGTCGAGCAACTGCTGGTGGTTGCCCTGAGGAAAATCGGTGCGGCCAATGCTGCCTGCAAACAGCACATCGCCGACAAAAGCGCGCTGGATTTCAGGCGAGTAAAACACCACATGCCCCGGCGTGTGGCCCGGGGTGTGGCGCACTTGCAGGGTGTGGGCGCCCAAGGTCACGCGGTCACCGTCCTGCAGCCAGCGCGTGGGCTGGAAGGTTTTTGACGGGGCGAAGCCATATTTGAGCGCCGTTTCGGGCAGCAAATCAATCCAGAACTGGTCGCCGGGGTGCGGGCCAATGATGGGCAGGTTCAAGCGCTCGGCCAACTCCGCTGTGGCCCCGGCATGGTCGATGTGGGCATGGGTGATCCAGATTTGTTCGAGCTTCAAGCCCAGGCGCTCGGCCTCGCCCAGCAACAGATCCAGATCGCCACCTGGGTCGATCACGGCGGCTTGCCCGGTTTGGTCGTCCCAAACCAGCGATGAATTTTGCTGGAAGGCGGTGACGGGGATGGTGAGGTATTGCAGCATGATCAAAGCCCCCAATCGTATTCAACCGTGATCGGCGCGTGGTCCGAGAATTTTTGGCCTTTGTAAATGGCCTCTGACTTGGCCGACAGGCCGAGCGCGGGGGTGGCCAAGTGGTAGTCCAAACGCCACCCCACATTGTTGGCATAGGCCTGACCGCGGTTGCTCCACCAGGTGTAGCAAGCGTCGGTGGTGTCGGGCTGGAGGTGGCGGTACACGTCGACCACGCCTTGCTGGAGGAGCTCGGTCATCCAGGCGCGTTCCTCGGGCAGGAAGCCGCTGTTTTTCAGGTTGCCCTTCCAGTTTTTCAGGTCCTTTTCCTGGTGCGCGATGTTCACATCGGCGCACAGGACAAATTCGCGTTGGACCTTGAGGCGCATCAAATGGGGCGCCATCTTGGCCAGAAACCGAAACTTGGCCTGCTGGCGATCCTCGCCCGACGAACCGCTGGGGAAGTAGGCGCTGATGATGGAGCGCTTGTGCTTTGGTGTGTCAAAGCGCAGTTCAACATAGCGGCCCTCGGCGTCAAATTCTTCGGGGTCAAAACCGATGACGACGTCGCTGGGCTCGTGCCGGGTGTAGGCGCCCACGCCCGAGTAGCCCTTTTTTTCGGCAAACTGAAAATAGCCTTTCAAGCCGGCCAGGGTTTCAAATTTGCCCGCCATGTCAGGCGCTTGGGCTTTGATTTCCTGGACGCAAATACAATCCACAGCTTGTTCGGCCAGCCAGGCTTCAACGCCTTTGGTCGAGGCGGAGCGGATGCCGTTCAGGTTCAGGCTGGTCAGTTTAAACAAGGAATTCCCCATGCAGGTTAATGGTGCCCCAGATGCGTTGGCGCAAGCGTTTGTTGAATTTTCAGTGGCTTCAGGCGTTTTGCGCTTTGGTGAGTTCAAAACCAAGGCAGGTCGTCTGAGCCCTTATTTTTTCAACGCGGGTTTGTTTGACGACGGTGCCAAGCTGGGCCGTTTGGCTGAATTTTATGCAAAGCGCTTGGTCGAAAGCGGGATCGAGTTTGACATGATTTTTGGCCCTGCCTACAAAGGCATCCCGTTGGCCGCCGCTGTGGCGATTGAATTGGCCCGTTTGGGCAAAAACTTTCCCTTTGCCTACAACCGAAAAGAAGCCAAAGACCACGGCGAAGGCGGCACCTTGGTCGGCGCGCCACTGCGGGGCCGGGTCTTGATTGTGGACGACGTCATGTCGGCGGGCACGGCGGCGCGGGAGTCGATTGCCCTGATTCAAGCCGCCGGTGCCACGCCTCACGCGGTGGCGATTGCGCTGGACCGGCAAGAAATGGCGACCGAAAAACAGGCCGACGGCAGCACCCAGGATGTGCCCCACAGCGCGGTGCAATATGTGCGCGAGACCCTGGGCCTGCAGGTCGCGGCCATCGCCAGCTTGACCGACCTGCTGGGCTACCTGGGCCAGCAAGCGGGCGCCGAGATGGCCGAACACCTGAACCGCACCGAGGCTTATCGCCAGCGTTACGGCGTGGTCTAAGCGACCCCGCCCCTGGCGGTTTACCCCGCCAGCTTGGCCTTCAGCAATTCATTGACCTGCGCCGGATTGGCCTTGCCTTGGCTGGCCTTCATGATTTGGCCGACCAAGGCATTGAAGGCTTTGTCTTTGCCGGCGCGGAATTGGGCCACATTGTCGGGGTTGGCGGCGATCACCTCATCGATGATTTTTTCCAGCGCGCCCGAGTCGTTCATTTGCTTCAAGCCCTTGGCTTCGATCACCGCGTCCACCGCACTGGCCTCGCCGCTCCACAGCGCTTCGAACACCTGTTTGGCGGCATTGTTGGAAATCGTGCCATCTGCAATGCGCGTGATCAGAGCCGCCAATTGAGTGGCACTGACGGGGGCGCTCTCGATGCTCGCCTCGCTGCTGTTCAGGCGGCGTGACACCTCACCCATGAGCCAGTTGCTCGCCAATTTGGGCTGACCGCAGGCCTTGGCCGTGGCTTCAAAGTAGGCCGCCATGGCCTTGCTTTGGGTCAGCGTGGTGGCGTCGTACTCGGGCAGGCCGTAGTCGGCCACAAAGCGCGCCGCCATGGTGCGCGGCAGCTCGGTCATCGCGGCCTTGACGCGCTGCACCCACTCATCGGCAATCACCAGCGGCGGCAGGTCGGGGTCGGGGAAGTAGCGGTAATCGGCCGCGTCTTCCTTGGTGCGCATGGCGCGCGTCTCGCCGGTGTCGGGGTCGAACAGCACGGTGGCCTGCTGGATGGTGTGGCCGTCTTCGATTTGCTCAATTTGCCAGCGCACTTCAAAGTCGATGGCCTGCTGCATGAACTTGAAGCTGTTCAGGTTCTTGATTTCGCGGCGCGTGCCCAGCGGCGCACCGGGGCGGCGCACCGAGACATTGGCGTCGCAGCGGAAGCTGCCTTCTTGCATGTTGCCGTCGCAGATGCCGATCCAGGTGACGATCTTGTGCAGCTCCTTGGCGTAGGCCACGGCCTCGTCGCTGGAGCGGATGTCGGGCTCGGTGACGATTTCGAGCAGCGGCGTGCCCGCGCGGTTCAGGTCGATGCCCGATTGACCAATGAAGTCTTCGTGCAAGGACTTGCCAGCGTCTTCTTCGAGGTGAGCGCGCACCAGACGCACGATTTTCTTTTCGTCGCCCAGGAAGAATTCAACCTCGCCCCCCACCACCACGGGGATTTCAAACTGGCTGATCTGGTAGCCCTTGGGCAGATCGGGGTAAAAATAATTTTTCCGCGCAAAAATGCTTTTGGGTGAAATGTGCGAACCGATTGCCAAGCCGAATTCAATCGCACGCTCGACCGCGCCCAGGTTCATCACTGGCAATGTGCCGGGCAGGGCCAGGTCCACCGCGCAGGCCTGGGTGTTGGGCTCTGCGCCAAAAGCGGTTGAGGCGCGGCTGAAAATCTTGCTCTGGGTCGAGAGCTGGGCATGGGTCTCGAAGCCGATCACGACTTCGTAGCCTTGCACGAGGCGATTTTTACTCATATTCAGATACTCCCCGGTTGGCGGAGGTGAAAATCGGTGGCTTGCTGGAAGCGGTGGGCGGCGTTGAGCAACCTGGCCTCGCCAAAGTAGTTGCCAATCAGCTGCAGGCCCACAGGCATGCCGCCTTCGCCAAAGCCGGCGGGCAGGCTCATGCCGGGCAGCCCGGCCAAGGAGGCGGGCAGGGTGAAGATGTCGGCCAAGTAGTTGGCCAGCGGGTCGGCAGACTTTTCGCCCAGTTTCCAGGCCACGGTCGGGGCCACGGGGCCGGCAATCACGTCGCAGTTTTGGAAAGCCTGCTGGAAGTCGTCGGCGATCATGCGGCGGATTTTTTGCGCCTGCAAATAGTAGGCGTCGTAGTAGCCGTGCGACAGCACATAGGTGCCGATCATGATGCGGCGCTTGACCTCGTCGCCAAAGCCTTCGGCGCGGGTCTTTTTGTACATGTCGGTCAGGTCGGCGTAGTCCTTGGCGCGGTGGCCGAATTTGACGCCGTCAAAGCGGCTCAGGTTGGAGCTGGCCTCGGCCGGGGCAATGATGTAATAAACCGGGATCGACAGCTCGGTGCGGGGCAGGCTGATGGGCACCAGTTTGGCACCCAGTTTTTCGTATTCTTTCAATGAAGCATCGACTGCAGCCCTCACATCGGGGGCCAGGCCCTCACCAAAGAACTCGGCGGGGATGCCAATGCGCAGCCCCTCGATCGAGTCGTTCAGAGGGCGCGAAAAATCTTCCGCAGGCACATCGAGCGAGGTGGCGTCGCGGTCCGGGTCGGGGCCGCACAGGGCCGACAGCAGCAAGGCGCAGTCTTCGGCGCTGCGCGCCATGGGGCCAGCCTGGTCGAGGCTGGAGGCAAAGGCCACCATCCCGTAGCGCGAGGCGCGGCCATAGGTGGGTTTGATGCCGGTGATGCCACAAAAGCTGGCGGGCTGACGAATCGAGCCGCCGGTGTCGGTGCCCGTCACGGCGGGGGCCAAGCGCGCCGCCACGGCGGCGGCGCTGCCGCCCGAAGAGCCGCCGGGCACGCGGTCTGGCGCCCAGGGGTTGCGCACCGGTGCGGGGGCGTCAAAGCCGATCGGAGCGATGGCCGAGTTTTCATTGGCCGAGCCCATGGCGAATTCATCGCAGTTGAGCTTGCCCAAGGTCACCGCACCGGCTTCGGCGAGGCGTGTGACCACGGTGGCGTCAAAGGGCGATTGATAGCCCTTGAGCATTTTGGAGCCTGCGGTGGTGGGAAAGTCGCGCGTGACAAAGACGTCTTTGTGTGCAATCGGGACGCCGGTCAAGGTTTTAAACGGGTCACCCGGTTGGGTGGGGGCCTGTTTCGCCAACACCGCGTCGGCGGCACGAGCCTGCGCCAAAGTGGCCTCGGGGTGGATGCTGACAAAAGCGCCCAGATGGCTGTGGTCGGCCATGCGTTTCAGGAAATGCTCGGCGGCTTCAACGGCAGAGACTTTTTTGCTTTGCAGCAGCGCGGCCAGCTCGACCACGCTCAAATCATGTAGTTCGTTGCTCATGCGGGTCTTTACTCGATCACTTTGGGAACCAGGAACAAGCCGTTTTCAACCGCGGGCGCGCTGGCCTGGTTGGCTTCGCGCTGGTTGGCCTCGCTCACCACATCGGCGCGCAGGCGCAGGGCGATTTCCTGGATGGCGGCGACGGGGTGGGCCAAGGGCTCAATGCCTTGGGTGTCCACGGCCCGCATTTGTTCCACCAGTTCAAAAAAACCGTTGATTTGACCCAGCAAACGCTGGGCTTCGTCGGGCTGAAGTTGCAAGCGGGCCAGGTTGGCCAGGCGGGCAATGTCTTGGGTTGCGAGGGACATGGTTAAGCAAATTGGAGCGGATCGGGTATTATCCCGTCTTTGCGCTGGGCGCTGAAAAACCCGTTTTTTGGCCAGTCATGCCACGCATTTAAAAGCAGCCACTCGCTTTTCAAACAGTAGGAAATTTCATGTTCGGATCCTTTCGTCGGTACTTTTCGACCGACCTCGCTATCGACCTTGGCACGGCCAACACCCTGATTTTTGCGCGCGACAAGGGCGTCGTGCTGGACGAACCCTCGGTGGTCGCCATTCGCCATGAAGGCGGCCCGCACGGCAAAAAAGTCATTCAGGCCGTGGGCCGTGAAGCCAAGGCCATGCTGGGCAAGGTGCCCGGCAACATCGAAGCCATTCGCCCCATGAAGGACGGCGTGATCGCCGACTTCGTGATCACCGAGCAGATGATCAAGCAGTTCATCAAAATGGTGCATCCCCGCTCCTTCTTCAGCCCCAGCCCGCGCATCATCATTTGTGTGCCCTGTGGCTCGACCCAAGTGGAACGCCGCGCCATCAAAGATGCCGCTGAAGCCGCAGGCGCCACCGCCGTTTATTTGATCGAAGAACCCATGGCCGCCTGCATTGGCGCGGGCTTGCCCGTGTCGGAAGCCTCGGGCTCGATGGTGGTCGACATTGGTGGCGGCACCACCGAAGTGGGCGTAATTTCGCTGGGCGGCATGGTCTACAAGGGCTCGGTCCGCGTGGGCGGCGACAAGTTTGACGAGGCCATCATCAACTACATCCGTCGTAACTACGGCATGTTGATCGGTGAGCCCACGGCCGAAGCCATCAAGAAGCAAATCGGCTCGGCCTTCCCCGGTTCCGAAGTGCGTGAAATGGAAGTCAAGGGCCGAAACCTCAGCGAAGGCGTGCCCCGCAGCTTCACCATTTCCAGCAACGAAGTGCTGGAAGCCTTGACCGACCCGTTGAACCAAATTGTCTCGGCCGTGAAAAACGCGCTGGAACAAACCCCACCTGAATTGGGCGCTGACATTGCCGACCGCGGCATGATGCTGACCGGTGGCGGCGCCTTGTTGCGCGACCTCGATCGCCTGCTGGCCGAAGAAACCGGCTTGCCGGTGCTGGTGGCCGAAGACCCCCTCACCTGTGTGGTGCGCGGCTGTGGCATCGCGCTGGAGCGCATGGACCGCTTGGGCAGCATCTTCACGAGCGAGTAAGCGGGTCTGTATGGGTGGTCATGTCACTCGGAACCCTTGACCGTCGCCCGCCGCCCTTGTTCAAACAAGGGCCTTCGGCGCTGACGCAACTGGCTTTTTATGGGGCGTTGGGCATTTTCTTGATGGTGGCCGATGCCCGCTTGCACATCACACAGCCCCTGCATTCGGCCTTGGCCACGGCCATTTACCCCTTGGAGTGGGTGGCCCGCCAGCCTTTTGAATGGCTGGAGGGCGGGGCCGACTACGTCTCGGCCGTGGGGCGTGCCCATGCACTCGAAGAAAAAACCCGCCAGCAACTCACCTTGCAATCGGCCAAAACCCAGCAGGTCGATGAATTGCTGCAAGAAAATGCCAAGCTGCGTGAGTTGCTGGGCCTGAGTCAGCGTTTCAGCACCACCGGCCAAGCGGCGCAAATTTTGTACGACGCGGCCGATCCCTTTACCCACCGCGCGGTGATTGACCGGGGACAGTTGAAAAACATCGCGCTGGGTTCGCCGGTGATTGATGAAAAAGGGGTGGTGGGACAAGTCACCCGGGTGGACCTGTTGACCTCCGAGGTGACCCTGGTGATTGACCGGGACTTCTCGATTCCCGTTCTCAATGTGCGCACGGGTGAGCGCAGCGTTGCCGATGGCGACCCCCAGGGGGCAGGCCTGGTTTTGCGTTTTGTGTCAGCCAATGCGGATGTGAAGGTGGGCGATGAGCTTTTCACCAGTGGCGTGGATGGGGTGTACCCGCCGGGCTTGAGTGTGGCCAGGGTGGACAAAATTGAGCGCCGGGGGGACGCCGCCTTTGCGCAGGTGCATTGCACGCCGTTATCGGGTGTCACCGGGGTCAGGCATGTTTTGGTGGTGACGCCCTTGGGCTCGCAGGTGCCGCCCCGGCCCACGCCTGTTGCGCCTGGCGCGGCGACGGCCTCCCCGAAGGGCGGTGCGAAATGATGGTCAAACCCGCTGGGCAGCAACTGTTGTTGCCGGCCAAAAGCGCTTTTATCTGGGGCACGTTGGTGTTGGCCATGTTGGTCAACATGTTGCCTTGGGGGCGTTTGCCCGGTGCGCCGGATTGGCTCTTGATGTTGTTGGTGTTTTGGACCATGCGCCAGCCTTTGCAGGTCGGACTGACGGCGGCTTTTTTCTTTGGTCTGACCATGGATGTGCATCAAACCTGTCTGTTGGGCCAGCACGCCATCGGGTATTGCGTGATCAGTTATTTGGCCATTCTGATGCATCGGCGCGTTCTTTGGTTTGGGTATTGGGGGCAGGCCTTGCAAATTGCCCCGCTGTTTTTATTGGGCCATGTGCTGGATGTGTTGGTTCGATTGGCCTTGGGCGGGCAGTTTCCTGGGCTCTGGGTCTTGCTCGCTCCTGTGCTGGAAACCTTGATGTGGCCGCTGTTGTCCTGGCTCTTGCTGTTGCCACAAATGCGCGCACCCGATCGCGACGACAGTCGCCCCTTGTGATGTTCAGACAGGGCCGGCCATGAACGAAATGCGCAATGTGGACGCAGACCTGTCTCGCTTCAGGTCGCGGGTCAGGGTGGCCATGCTGGTGGTGGTGGTGGGTTTCGTCCTGGTGTTCTTGCGTTTGTTTTATTTGCAGGTCATCCGCTATGAGGACCTGGCCGAGCAGGCCGAAGACAACCGCATCGCGGTGGTGCCCACGGTGCCCAACCGGGGTTTGATTCTGGACCGCAATGGCCTGGTGTTGGCCACCAATTATTCTGCCTACACCCTGGAAGTCACGCCCAACAAGGCGGGCCCGGTGGAGGGCTGGATTGAGGACTTGGCTCAGGTGTTGGACATTGGGGTGCGGGAACGCAAGCGCTTCAAGAAGCTGTTGGAGGAAAGCAAAGGCTTTGCCAGCGTCCCCATCCGCACCCGTTTGACCGACGAAGAGGTGGCCCGTTTCACGGCGCAGAAATTCCGCTTTCCTGGGGTCGAAGTCAAAGCCCGTTTGTTTCGTTCCTACCCCTACGGGGAGTTGGCCAGCCATGTGATTGGCTACATCGGACGCATCAACCAAAAAGAAAAAGAGGCCATCGAAGACTCGGAGAATGGCAACAATTACGAAGGCACGGAGTTCATCGGCAAGCTGGGCATTGAGCAAAGCTTTGAGCGTCAACTGCACGGCACCACGGGGGTGCAACAAATCGAAACCTCCGCCGGTGGTCGGGCGGTGCGCCGACTCGCCAGCCAACCCGCCACGCCGGGTGACACCGTGATCTTGTCCATCGACATCAAGTTGCAAAAGTTGATTGAAGACCTGTATGGCAATCGCCGGGGTGCCTTGGTGGCGTTGGACCCCAAAACGGGGGAGGTCCTGGCCTTTGTCAGCAAGCCCACGTTTGACCCCAATTTGTTTGTCGAAGGCATTGATCTGGACAACTGGCAAAGCCTGAATGAATCCATCGACAAACCTCTCTTGAACCGGGCTTTGCGTGGGACCTACCCACCGGGCTCAACCTACAAGCCCTTCATGGCCTTGGGGGCGTTGGAGTTGGGCAAGCGCAGTGCCCAAGCCATCATCAACGACCCTGGGTATTTTAATTTTGGCGGGCACAGATTTGGCAGCCCTGAAGGCTATTTGGGCGACATGGACATGCGCCGGGCGATCCAGCTGTCCAGCAACATTTATTTTTATTCCCTGGCCAATGAGATGGGGGTGGATGCGATTCATGACTTCATGGCCCCCTTCGGCTTTGGTCAGCTGACGGGCATTGACATCCAGGGTGAAACCCGTGGCGTCTTGCCCAGCACCGAATGGAAACGCAAGGCTTACAAGACCGCCGCCCAGCGCAAATGGTACGCCGGGGAAACCATTTCTTTGGGCATTGGCCAGGGCTACAACACCTTCACGATGTTGCAGTTGGCGCAGGCCACGGCTGTCTTGGCCACCAACGGCCTGAAATACAAGCCCCACATCGCCATGGCCACGCGCGACGCGGTGAGCCGTGAAACCCGGCCCCTGGTGACAGAGCCGCCGCAAAACCTGGGCCTCAAGCCCGAGAATGTGGCCGTCATTCGCGACGCCTTGGGCGCTGTGGTGCAGGCCGGAACTTCGGCCAGTGCCTTTGCGGGGGCCGCCTACACCTCGGGTGGCAAGACGGGGACGGCGCAGGCCGTGACCATCGGGGAAGGGCAAAAATACGAGCGCGCCCGCATGGGCGAGCACCAGCGGGACCACGCGCTCTACATCGCCATGGCCCCGCTGGACGACCCCAAAATCGTGCTGGCCTTGATTGTCGAAAATGCGGGCTGGGGCGCAGAAGTTGCCGCCCCCATCGCACGGCGGGTGTTTGACTACTGGTTGCAAGACCGTTACCCCAGTGAGGAAGACATTGCCGCGGTGAGCCAAGGCCAAGCTGCGGCGCCCATCGGCCCGTCGCGCAAGGCCTCCGAAATGCCTTGGCCCCCTGGCCCGTCCTCTGTGGCGCCTGCTGCGCCTGCGGTGACTCAAGCCCAGTAAGCGTCGCTGCCGGTTTTTAAAATCAAGGCACTGACCACCGCGATAAACACCCAGCGCACAAAAGCGGTGCCATGCCTGAGCGCCAGTCGGCTGCCCAACAAACTGCCCAAGACATTGCACAGCGCCAGTGGCAAAGCCATAGGCCAGCTCACCAGACCTTGGCTGGTGAACAGGATCAGGGCCGCCAAATTCGTGGCCACATTGATCAGCTTGGCGCTGGCCGAGGCGCGTAAAAAATCGTAGCCCAAGACCCGCACAAACAAGAACACCAAAAAGCTGCCCGTGCCCGGGCCAAAAAAACCATCATAAAAACCAATCGAGGCCCCGATCAACAAGGCGGCGCCGGTTTCGCGTCTTCCGGTCCAGCGGGGTTGGTGGTGCTGGCCCAGGTCTTTCTTCACCAAGGTGTAGACCAAGACCGCCAGCAAAACCACGGGCAGCCAACGGCGCAGGAAGTCGGGGGGTGTTTGGGTCACGGCCCAGGCCCCTGCCAGGGCAAAAACAAAGCCGGCCATGGCCGCTGGCCACCAGGCACGCCAGGGCAAGGAAACCCGTCGCTGGTATTGCCAGCCGGCCATGCCGGTTCCCCAAATCGAGACGCTTTTGTTCAAGCCAAACAAGGCGGCAGGGGTTTTGTCGGGGAAGGCCGCAAACAGCGAGGGCACCATGATCAAGCCCCCACCGCCGACGATGGCGTCAATGAAACCGGCCAATGTGCTGGCCAGTGCGACCCAAATCATTTCCATGGGACTGGATTGTGAATGAAAAAAGGCGCCTGGATGTCAGGCGCCTTTTCATTTTGTTTTGTCTCCTCGGACCCCGACCTGCCAAGCCATGACTGGCTTGATTCGAGTGCATTGAATATAGGACAGAAGCCGGTCTCGATCCATTCTCGTTTTCCCTGAGGTTTTGTCATGGTTGTGTCATGCGACTGAGGGCTAATCAGCCCCCATGCCTTCTGGTTTCTATTTGTTGATTGCTGCCCAGTTTGTGTCCGCGCTGGCCGACAACGCCTTGCTGATATTGGCCGCTGCCTTGCTCCAAGAGCAGGGTTTTGCGCCCTGGTGGGCACCCATGTTGAAATTTTCTTTCACCATTTCCTATGTGCTGTTGGCCCCCTTCATGGGGCCGTTCGCCGACGCGGTGCCCAAAACCCGGTTGATGGTCTGGATGAATGGCCTCAAAACCATCGGGGTCTTGCTGATGTTCACGGCCATCCACCCCGTGCTGGCCTATGCGGTGGTGGGCGTCGGGGCGGCGGCTTATGCCCCGGCCAAATACGGCTTGATCACCGAATGGGTGCCGGCCCGGTTGTTGGTGCGGGCGAATGGCTGGATTGAGGTTTCGGTGGTGTTGGCCGCATTGTCGGGCACGGTTCTGGGCGGCTTCTTGGTCAGTGCCTGGTATGCCCGCACGCCTTTCGCGGTGCAGGTCGGCGCGCTGCTGGCGCCGGTTTTGCACGGCTTGGGCTTGCCTTTGCAGTCAAAGTTGTTGGCTTCTCTGGTGCTGGTTTTGTGCTTGTACGGCTTGGCCGCCTGGCTGCAATCGCTGGTCCGAACGGGCGTGGTCAGTTACCCCAAAACCTCATTCCAGGTACCGGCCTTGGTGCGTGATTTCGCCGTCGCCAATCGGCGCTTGTGGCGCGATCCGCAAGGCGGGTTGACCTTGACCGTCACCACCTTGTTTTGGGGCGTCGGTGCGACCGTGCAATTTGCGGTGCTGCGCTGGGCCAAAGAGGTGCTGCAGTTGTCCATGGACGGCGCCGCTTATTTGCAGGCGGTGGTGGCCATCGGCGTGGTGATGGGGGCGGGCCTGGCCGGTGCCTTGGTGGGCCTGGGCGCGGCTTGGCGGGTTTTGCCTGCGGGGGTGTTGCTGGGCTTGATGATTTCGGGTGCGGCTTTGACGACCGGTCTCAACACCACCCTGCCCGCCTTGTCGTTGTTGGGCGTGGTGGGTGGGATTTTGGTGGTGCCGATGAACGCCTTGTTGCAGCACCGAGGCCACCAGTTGCTCACCGCGGGCCGCTCAATCGCGGTGCAAGGCTTCAATGAAAACCTCAGCATCTTGGTGATGCTGGGGGCTTATGCGGCTTGTTTGGCCCTGGACTGGCCGATCGTCCCGATGTTGGTGGGCTTTGGCCTGTGGGTGGCGTTGGCGATGGCTGCCATCATTTGGGTGCACGCGCGACAACGTCGGAGACCAGGCGCTTGAGCTTGCCTTTGGCCTTGCCAGCGTCCGCCTGGCTTTTGGCCAAGGGCACCGGAGCGCCTGTCATCAGGGCCGCGTAA
>CAIUTG010000006.1 GCA_903902035.1 uncultured Curvibacter sp.
CGGCGAGACTCGAACTCGCACAGCTTTCGCCACTACCCCCTCAAGATAGCGTGTCTACCAATTTCACCACGACGGCACAGTTTGCTGCAGAAGCGCTTGAGGACAAAATAGCGCTTCAAACTTGCGCGGATTCTACCCGTAAAATCCCTATGTTTTACACAAAAACCCGCGCTTATTCAACAAGTTATTTGGTGGGTATCGCCGCCGATCCCTTGGCAGGTTCGGCGGGCACAGCCGGCTCAGCGGGCGCTGCCTTGGCGGCATCCAAAGCAGGACGCACCCCAGCCGAGGTTTCCAACACACTTCCGCTGCTTGCCGGTGCATCGGCATGCAGGTTACCAAAATAAGCCAAGGCCAACGTGGCCGTAAAGAAAATCACCGCCAACACGGACGTGGTGCGCGACAAAAAGTTGGCGCTGCCGCTGGCGCCAAACAAACTGCCCGAGCCTCCGCTGCCAAAGGCCGCCCCCATGTCGGCTCCCTTGCCATGTTGAACCAGAATCAGGCCAATCATGCCCAAGGCCGACAACATTTGGGCCGTCAAAATCAAAGTCACCACGATGCTCATACTCTCACTCCAGAAAATTTCAAGCCACAGCCTGGGCTGCAGCGACAATTTGTAAAAAATCAGCGGCCTTCAAAGCCGCACCACCGATCAGACCCCCGTCGATGTCGGGCTGCGCCAACAAAGCCGCGGCATTGCTGGCATTCATGCTGCCCCCATACAAAATGGGGATGCGCTTGCCATTCGGACTGGCGGCTTGCAATTGGCCCCGAATCACCGCATGCACGGCTTGCGCCTGCTCAGGTGTGGCGGTTTTGCCCGTGCCTATGGCCCAAACCGGCTCATAAGCGACCACCAATTCGGTCAAACAGTGACCATTCACATGAATCACGGCCGCCAATTGGCGCTTGACCACGGCCTCGGTTTCACCCGCTTCGCGCTGTGCCAGGGTCTCCCCCACACAAACGATGGGCGTGATGCCATGCGACAAGGCGTTTTGGGCCTTCAAGGCCACCAATTCATTGTTTTCAAAGTGGTATTGACGCCGCTCCGAGTGGCCCACGATAGCATACCGTGCACCAAAATCTTTCAGCATGGCCGGTGACATCTCGCCGGTATAAGCCCCCACCCGATGGCGGGAAATGTCCTGCGCACCCAGCTCCACATGCCCCCGCAAGGCGGCGACCTGGGCCAAATAGGGCGCAGGCACACAGACCACGACCGAGACCTGCGCGGCGGCCAGCACCGAAGGCGCGGGCAAACCAGCCACCACCGCGCCCATCAAGGCCTCGTTGTCGGCCAGGCTGCCATTCATCTTCCAATTGCCAGCAATGAGTTTTTTTGACATTTGCGTGTTGTCTCCAGCCAAACAAGGTTACCAAGTCAGCACGATTTTGCCCACATGCTGGCCCGACTCCATCAGCGCATGCGCGGCGTGCGCCTGAGCGGCGGGAAAAGTGGCATGAACCTGGGGCTTGACCTGACCGTTCACCAACAAAGGCCAGACTTTGTTTTTCAAAGC
>CAIUTG010000007.1 GCA_903902035.1 uncultured Curvibacter sp.
ACTTGCCGCCCCAACCGCCGCCACCCCCACCGCCGAAGAATTTGCCCCCACCCCCACCGCCCACCTATGTGCCGCCAGTGGATGTGCCCGTCAACGCACCGGTCTCAAACAACTCCATTGCCGCCGTGTCCAACACGCCGCACCCACCGGCCCCGCCCGCGCCGCCCGCACCGCCTGCGCCTGTGGCCCCGCCCGCACCGCCCGTGCACAAGGCAGCGGTGATCTCGGCGGCCAACTGCGCCAAGCCGGCCTACCCGGCGGCCTCACGCCGTGCTGAAGAAGAAGGCAATGTGGTCGTCAAATTCCTGGTGGATGTGGACGGCAAGGTGATTGATTCCAAGGTGGAAAAGTCTTCGGGCTACAACCGCCTGGACGAAGCCACCCGCAGTGCGCTGTCCAAGTGCCAGTTCACACCGGCCACCACGGATGGCAAGCCCGAACAAAGTTGGGCCAGCATCCAGTACACCTGGCGCCTGGAATAACACCGCAGACCCCAGCCCCTGATCTTATTTTTTAAACCCATTCGAAGCTGATTCGTACCCCGAGGAGATTGAAGATGTCCAAATCCATTAAAACCGCCGCCTTGCTCGCTGGCTTGTGCGCGACTTTGTTGTTCGGCACCGCCGCCCTGGCCAAAGACAAGGACCACGGCAAAGCCGCCCCTGTGGCCGAAGCCGCTGCGCCAGCACCCGCCGCTGCACCCGTTGCCGAGGCCGCGCCCGCTCCAGCAGCGCCGGTGGCCGCACCAGCGCCTGCGGTCACCGAAACCACGGACAACCCCTACGGCCTGTCGGCCCTGTGGGCCCAAGGCGATGTGGTGGCCAAAGGCACTTTGACCATTTTGGTGCTGATGAGCTTGGGCTCTTGGTACGTGATCGTCACCAAGTTCTTTGAACAAGGCAAAGCCATGCGCGCTGGCAAAGCGGTGCAAAACGGTTTCTGGGAAGCCCCCAATGTGCGCGCTGGCACCGATGGCCTGAGCGAAGACAGCCCCTACCGCTTCATTGCAGAAAAGGGCCTGGAAGGCGCTTCCAAGCACACCGGCATCCTGGGTGCGGTGGACTTCAACACCTGGGTCACCATGAGCATTCAACGTGCCATTGGCAATGTGCAAAGCCGCATGCAAGATGGCCTGGCTGTGTTGGCTACCGTGGGTTCAACCGGTCCGTTCGTCGGCTTGTTCGGCACGGTCTGGGGCATCTACAACGCCTTGGTCAAAATTGGCATGTCGGGCCAAGCCTCGATCGACAAAGTGGCCGGCCCGGTGGGCGAGTCCTTGATCATGACCGCGATTGGTTTGGCCGTGGCCGTGCCTGCGGTGCTGGGCTACAACTGGCTGGTGCGTCGCAACAAGGGCGTGATGGAAGACATCAACGCATTTGGCAGCGACCTGCACTCGGTATTGCTGGCCTCGGCCAAGTAAGCCGGCCAGACGACGGTCAATCAAAGACTTAAAGCAAAAAGGAGCACGCCATGGCCATGAATGTGGGGTCAGACGCCGAAGACGAAATCATGAGTCAGATCAACACCACGCCTTTGGTGGATGTGATGTTGGTGCTCCTGATCATCTTCTTGATCACCATCCCTGTGGTCACGACCTCGGTGAAGGTGGAGTTGCCCAAAGAAAAGAATGTGGTGCGCGAGACCAAGCCGGAAAACGTGATCATCTCGGTGGACGCCAAGGGCGGCATCTTTTTGTACGACACGCCGATCAAGAACACCACCGATTTGCTCACCCGGATGAAGACCTTCTCGGTCAAAGTGCCTCAACCCGAGGTGCAAATCCGGGGCGATGGCGACGCTGACTTCGAGGCCGTGGGCCGGGTGATGTATGCGGTGCAGCGTTCGGGCATTGTCAAAGTGGGTTTCATCACCGAGCCTAAGAGCGATTGACGCTTTAAGCGATTAAGGAATAACACCATGGGAATGAACATTGGCAGCTCGTCGAGCGCCGAACCCGAAGTGATGATGGACATCAACACCACGCCGCTGATTGACGTGATGTTGGTGCTCTTGATCATGCTGATCATCACCATCCCGGCGCAGTTGCACTCGATCAACCTGGACATGCCGGTGAGTAAACCGCCGACCAAGAAAGTGGAGCCGGTGGTCATCAACATCGATGTGGATTCGCAAAGCGTGATCCACTGGAACGGTGCCGTCGTGAATGGCCGCGCCGACCTGGAAGCGCGCCTGACGGAGGCGGCCCGTTACCAGCCTCAGCCCGAATTGCACATTCACTCGGACGCCAAGGGCAAGTACAAACAAGTGGCCATGGTCATGGCCAGTGCCCAGCGCCTGGGACTGAACAAGCTCGGCATTGTGGGCTCCGAGCAGTTCGTGAATTAAGGTTCTCCGTTGGTAAGACTTGCCCCGTCACCCACAACGGAGACGGGGCTTTTTTTTAGAGATAAAACATGCCCCCAAAAATCAAAGCTCAATGGGTAGCATCTGCTGTTTTGACCAGCCTGATCGCCTGTGCTGGCTTGGCGCCGAGCCTTTCCTCAGCAGCCCAAGCCGAGCAAACACAGCCCCCCAAGATCAGAACCGAGGTGATGGTTGTGCTCAAGAAGGCACAGGACGCCATTCAAGCCAAAAATTACCCGGATGCCGCTTTGGCTCTACAGGCCTTACGCGAGCAAACCGATTTGAACATCACCGAGCGCGATGCCTTTGAGCGCTTGAATGTGAACGTTGCCTTGAACCAAAAGAATTTCGCGGTGGCCATTCCCTCGATGACCTGGCTGGTGAACTCCCCCACCGTGAACGACAAAGAGCGTCTGCCTTTGTTGGACAACCTGGTCGCCCTCAGCTTCAACACCAAGGACTTTGTCGGCGCCAGCCGGTGGGCACGCGAATGCCTCAAAGCAGGTTGCAGCAATCCAAAAATGAACCTCATCCTGGTGCAGTCTCTGCAGGTACAAGGCTTGGACAAAGAGGTGGTGGAAGAAGTGCAAAAACACCTGGCCGCAGTTCAAGCTGCGCCAGAAAAAACACGGCCGGTCAGCGAAGAAGAGTTGCGGGCCATGGCAGCCAGCCAGGCCAAGCTCAAAGACATGACGGGCTATTACCAATCTTTGCGACTACTGGTCCGAGACCACCCCAGCAAAGACTACTGGATGGATCTCTTGTCGCGCTTCCTGCAACAACCGGGTGTTAACCAGCGGCTGGAAATTGAGGTTTACCGTCTGATCCAAGCAACGGGCAACCTCCAAGAGTCCAGCGACTACTTTACTTATGCGCAATTGGCCCTGAAGGCCGGCTCCCCACAAGAGGCTCAGTTGGTCTTGGCGCAAGGTCAAGCGGCCAAGGTGTTTCCTGGGGACGTGCCCGTGGCTGACTTGAAGCAATTGGAAAAGGATGCCCAACGCGCTGCCGACGAGGACAACAAAAGTTTGGACAATTTGCGCCAAACCGCCCAAAGCGCCAACCAATGGGTGGACCTGGGCAATGTGCTGTTTTCCAGCCAGCAATGGGCGGCTGCCGCTGATGCCTTTGACAAAGGGCTCGCCCTGGGTGGCGTCAAACGCGAGAGCGATGTGCGCTTACATTTAGGCATTGCCCGTTTCAAGGCGGGTCAAACTGAGCAGGCTCGCCAGGCCTTGAGCCATACCGGCGCAGAAACCCAGGCCGTGGCCGATCTGTGGCTGATGCTGGTGAACGCCAAAACTTGAACCTCCAACTGCCGATGTCCATGGAATCCGACAAGCGCCGCGTCCAAATGACCGACATCGCTCGCCTTGCGGGCGTTTCGACCTCGACCGTCTCGCGGGCCTTGAACGACAGCGAACTGATCAACCCGGAGACTCGGCAACGAATCCAGGAGCTGGCTCGCTCGCTGAACTACACCATCAACCTCAGCGCCAAAAACCTGCGACTCGGCGACAACCGCACCATTGGGGTGGTGATCCCTTACGTCAAAGGCAGTCGTCAGCATGTGTCCGACCCCTTCTTTCTGGGCATGCTCGGCACCTTGGCCGATGCCTTGACCGACCGAGGCCTGGACCTGTTGCTCTCACGCGTGGACTCCGAGCACCTCAACGATTTGGCTGAACTCTACGACACCGGCCGTGCCAGCGGCATCGTGGTCATTGGCCAGTGGGGCCACCACGACCAATTGAACGAGTTGGCCATGCGCCGTGTGCCCTTTGTGGTCTGGGGTGCCCAGCTGCCACGCCAACTCTATTGCAGCGTGGGCTCAGACAATTATTCTGGCGGCCGTTTGGCCACAGAGCACCTGTTGGGCCTGGGGCGGCGCCACATTGCTTTTCTGGGCGACATCGCTTACCCCGAAACCGAGCAACGCTACCAAGGCTATTTGGCGGCCCATCAAGCCCATGGGCTCCAACCCGACCCCCAGCTGCTGGTGCGCACCTCGTTTGCGATTGAAGAAGTCCAAACCGAGTTGAGCCGCCTGCTCAAAAAGAAGCTGCCGCTGGATGGCTTGTTCGCCGCCTCTGACCTGATCGCCATGAATGCCATGGGCTTTTTGGCCAGCAAGGGACTGGAAGTGCCCAAGCAAGTCAGCGTGGTGGGCTATGACGACATCGAAGCCGCCGCCCATTGCCACCCGCCACTGACCACGGTGCGCCAATCGATTGAATTGGCCGGACCCGCCATGATCGATTGCTTGCTGCAAATCCGCCAAGGCCACACCGTAGAACCCCAGGTGCTGGCCACCACCTTGCAACTGCGCAAATCGACCTGTCCGCTCTGAAGCGTCCGCTTTGACCCTTTCTGTTTAAAACCCCATGAGTGCCCTTTCCTCTGTGCAAATCGCCGTGGCCGGCGAGGCGTTGATTGATCTGATTGCCCGACCTGACGGTGCCTTTGAGCCCTGCCTGGGGGGCGCTGTTTACAACCTGTGCCGGGCTCTGAGCCTGCAAGGCTTGAGCACCCTGTACCTCAACCCCTTTTCCAAAGACCGTTTTGGCCGCGCCTTGTGCCAACAGATGCTGGACGACGGGGTGCTGCTGAGCCATGCCGAACCCATTGCCGAGCCGACCTCCCTGGCGGTGGTGTCCTTGGACGCTTCGGGCCACCCCGACTATGCTTTTTACCGCGCGGGCGTGGCCGACCGCCAAGTCAATGCCGCCCAACTCAACGCCGCTTGCGACACCGCTTTGGTGCCCGGTTTGCAATGGGTCTGCACGGGGGGCTTGGCGCTGGACCCCCAAGACGCCGAGGTCTATCTGCCTTGGCTGAAAACCCAACGTGCGGCCGGTCAATTGGTGGCCGTGGATGCCAACCTGCGCCCTTCGGTGATGCCCGATTTGGTGGCCTACCGCAGCCACATCTTGAGCTTGTTGAACCACGCCCATCTGGTCAAAGTGAGTGATGAAGATCTGCAGCACTTGCAAGTGCCTGGCGCTGACCCCTTGAGCCAGGCGCGGCATTTGATGGCCCAAATTCCGGCCTCGCTCATGGCCTTGACCCTGGGTGCTGACGGTGCGTATTTGTTGAGCCGCAACGGGGCCAGCTGGTTCGCTCAGGAAGCACAAAGTTTGCAAGTGATCGACACGGTGGGCGCCGGTGACAGCTTTTTGGCGGGCCTGCTGGCGGCCTTGACACGGGTCGGTTTTGACGGCCAGCAGGCTTTGAGTGCCGCCGCCGGTGAACAGGTTTTGCGTCATGCCTTGGCCAGCGCCAGCCTGTGCGTGCAAGCCCGGGGTTGCGTGCCCCCCAGCGAGGCCGCCAGCCGCGAATGGGCCACCCAGCACCCGGCCACCACGCGCTTCCAGGCCCCGGGTAAATCCTAGGTCTTTCGGGCGGCTTCGGCCCCCTTGTCGCTGGCTTGACAAGTCACAATCGAACGGTCGTGCTAAATTAGCAACACCATCGTTTGGAGACTCCATGGACTTGGCTTTTACGCCTGCTGAACAGGCAGTTCGCAAAGAAATTCGTGAATGGGTCGGCGCCAACCTGCCCCAAGACCTTGCCCACAAGGTACACAATTCGCTGCACCTGACGCGCGAAGACATGCAGCGTTGGGCCAAAATTTTGGGCAAAAAGGGTTGGCTCGGCCATGCCTGGCCCAAAGCCTTTGGCGGCCCCGGCTGGAACGCCGTTGAGCGGCATTTGTTTGAAGAAGAATGCGCCTTGGCAGGCGCGCCACGCGTCGTGCCCTTCGGGCCCGTGATGGTGGCCCCCGTGATCATGGCTTTTGGCAACCGCGAACAGCAAGAACGCTTTTTGCCCGGCATTGCCAGCGGCGACGTGTGGTGGAGCCAAGGCTACAGCGAACCCGGTTCGGGCTCCGACTTGGCCTCGGTCAAAACCAAGGCCGAAAAACAGGGGGACCATTACCTCGTCAATGGTCAAAAAACCTGGACCACTTTGGGCCAATACGGCGAATGGATTTTCTGCCTGGTGCGCACCAGCAACGAAGGCAAACCGCAAACTGGCATCAGCTTTTTGTTGATCGACATGAAGTCGCCCGGCGTCAGCGTGCGCCCCATCCGTTTGCTCGACGGCAGCCTCGAAGTCAACGAGGTCTGGTTTGACAACGTCAAAGTGCCCGTTGAGAACCTCATCGGCGAAGAAAACAAGGGTTGGACCTACGCCAAATACCTGCTGGCTCACGAGCGCACCAACATCGCCGATGTGAACCGCGCCAAGCGTGAACTCGAACGTTTGAAACGCATCGCCAAAGCCGAGGGCGTTTATGAAGACAGCCGTTTCCGCGACGAAATCGCCAAACTCGAAGTTGACGTGGTGGCCCTGGAAATGATGGTGCTGCGCGTCTTGTCGGCAGAAACCAAGGGCAAGAGTTCGCTGGACATCGCCGGGTTGTTGAAGATCCGTGGCAGCGAAATCCAGCAGCGCTACGCCGAACTCATGATGCTGGCCGCCGGCCCTTACAGCCTGCCCCTGATCCAAGAAGCCATGGAAGCCGGCTGGCAAGGTGACGCGGTGGGCGCCCTGCACTGCGCGCCTTTGGCGAGCACCTATTTCAACATGCGCAAGACCTCCATTTATGGCGGCTCCAACGAAGTGCAACGCAACATCGTTGCACAAACCGTGCTCGGCTGAACGCCGCCAGACCCCAGAATCAGGAGACTTTCAAATGGATTTTGACTTCAGCGAAGACCAAGAGCAGTTGCGCGACGCCACCCGCAAGTGGGTGGAAAAAGGCTACACCTTCGAGCGCCGCCAAAGCATTGTCAAAGCCGGTGGTTTTTCCCGCGACGTGTACAACGAACTGGCCGAACTCGGCTTGACCGCCTTGTTCGTGCCCGAAAGCGACGGCGGCATGGGCATGGGGCCGATCGAGGCCATGGTGGTCATGGAAGAACTGGGCCGGGGCATGGTGCTCGAACCCCTGACCCAGGCTTTGATTGCCGGTGCCGTGGTGGCGGGTTACGGCAGTGCCGAAGCCAAAGCCTGGTTGGCCCGCATTGCCAGCGGCGAAGCCCTGGTGGTGTTGGCCTACCAGGAGCGGGCCGCGCGCTACGCGCTCAAAACCCCGCAGACGACGGCCACCCAGACCCAGGGCACTTACCAAGTCAGTGGCAGCAAAAGCGTGGTGCCCGTGGGCGACCAGGCCGATGCGTTTTTGGTGCCCGCCCAACTGGCGGGCCAAACCGCTTTGTTTTTGGTAGAACGCCAAGCCGCCGGTGTCACCACCCGAGGTTACGGCACGCAAAACGGTGGCCGTGCTGCCGAGGTCACTTTCAGCCACAGCCCCGCCACGTTGGTCACCCTGGACGGACAAACCGCCCTGGAACACTCGGTGGACATCGGCCTGGCTGCCAGCTGCGCCGAGGCCGTCGGCATCATGGACCCGACGGTCACCGTGACCGCGGAATACCTCAACACCCGCAAACAGTTTGGCGTCACCTTGGCCAATTTCCAAGCCCTGCGTCACCGCATGGCCGACATGAAAATGCAGCTCGAGCTGGCCCGCTCCATGAGCTACTATGCCAGCCTCAAACTCAACGCCCCTGCGCCTGAGCGCCGTGCGGCCCTGTCCCGCGCCAAATACCAACTGGGCCAATCCATGCGCTTTGTCGGCCAGCAAGCCGTGCAGTTGCACGGTGGCATCGGCGTGACCGATGAGTACATCGTCAGCCACTATTTCAAAGCCCTGACCCAGTTGGAGATGAGCTTTGGTGACAGCCTGCACCATCTCGGCCAGGTGTCCGATGCCATGCAAGACACGGCGGGCGTGTTTGCATAAATAAGCACCCACGAACCTGTTTTTGAAAGGCCCTGGAGGGCCTTTTCTCATTCTGTATTTGGAATTAAATCAAGGATCAGGGTTTACGCTATTGCAAACGATTGCATAGAAAGCTAATATCCGGCTCCATGACCTCGGTGCTGCGACCCCTCCCCCCTCCAAGACTCTCTTTTGTCCAGATTTTGCAGATGAACATTGGCTTTTTGGGCCTGCAGTTCAGCTTTGGTCTGCAACAAAGCAGCATGAGCCCCATTTACAGCTACCTGGGCGCCAATGAGGCCTCGTTGCCGCTTTTGTTCTTGGCAGGCCCCATGACGGGTCTGTTGGTGCAACCGATTGTGGGCGCCATGAGCGACAAAACCACCTCGCGGTTTGGGCGTCGCACCCCTTACTTTTTAATCGGTGCCATTTTGTGTTCCTTGGCCCTGTTTGCCATGCCCTACAGCACCTCGCTGTGGATGGCGGCTAGCCTGTTGTGGATTTTGGATGCCGCCAATAACATCACCATGGAGCCCTACCGGGCCTATGTGGGCGACCGCCTGCCCAAGGAGCAACACCCCACGGGCTACATCATGCAAAGCGCCTTCACCGGCTTGGCGCAAACCTTGTCTTACCTGACCCCTTCGATTCTGGTGTGGCTGGGGATGAACAAAGACCGCTTGGCCGACAACCACATTCCACAAATCACCCTGGTGACTTTTGTGATTGGCGCGGTGATTTCCATTAGCTCCATCGTCTGGTCAATCTGGCGCGTGCCTGAGTTGCCGCTGACACCAGAACAGTTGGCCGACATGCAAGCCAAAAAGGGCGGTCCCCTGTCCACCTTGAAAGAAATTGGTCAAGCCATCGTCGAAATGCCCCAAGCCATGCGTCAAATGGCCTGGATGAAATTGTTTCAGTGGTACGCCATGGGCTGCTATTGGCAGTATGTGCTGTACTCGATTTCACGCTCTTTGTTCCACACGGCCGACGCCAGCACACAGGGTTTTCGCGACGCGGTTTTGGTGAACGGTCAGGTGGGGGCTTTCTATAACCTGGTCGCCTTTGTTGCCGCGCTGGTCATGGTGCCTTTCACACGCCGCCTGGGTGCGGGCCGGGTCCACGCCTTTTGCTTGACCGTCTCTGGCCTGGGCATGATGGCCATTCCGCAAATGAGCACCGAGACCTGGCTGTTCCTGCCCGCCATTGGGGTGGGCATGGGGTGGGCCAGCATCATGGGCAACCCCTATGTGATGTTGGCCAGCAGCGTGCCGCCCGAACGCACCGGGGTGTACATGGGCATCTTCAACATGATGATCGTGATCCCCTTGCTCTTGGTCGCTGCCACCCTGCCCTTGGTGTACGACACCTGGCTGCAAGGCGACCCACGATACGTCATGGTGCTGGCGGGTGGGCTGATGCTGCTGGGGGCTTTGGCCACCCTGCGCGTCAAAGTGCCGCAGGCTCAGACGACCTCTCCGCTTTGAATGATTGCCCCTTCTTTTTGATATCTGTCCCAATTTAGAAAATGAAAAACCAGGTTCAACTGATCACTTATGTCGACCGTTTTGGCGGTCAATCTTTGAATGAACTGCGCGAACTCTTGAGCGGCCCCTTGAAGGGGGTTTTTGGCGGGGTTCACCTGCTGCCGTTCTTTCACAAAATCGATGGGGCCGACGCGGGTTTTGACCCGATTGACCACACCCAGGTCGATGCCCGTTTGGGCGACTGGCAAAGCATCCGTGAACTGTCGCAAAACGTCGACGTGATGGCCGACGTCATCGTCAACCACATGTCCAGCGAATCGCCGCAGTTTCAAGATTTCTCGGCCAAGGGCAAGGACTCCGAATTTGACGGCCTGTTCCTGACCATGGAATCGGTTTTCCCGAACGGCGCCACCGAAAAAGACCTGCTGGCCGTTTACCGCCCGCGCCCCGGCATGCCCTTCACCATGACCACGCTGGCCAATGGCGAACGCCGCTTGCTCTGGACCACCTTCACCTCGCAGCAAATCGACATCGATGTGCACCACCCCGCCGGTCAAGCCTATCTGGACTCGATCCTGCAGCGCCTCTCGGACAGCGGCGTGACCATGGTGCGCTTGGATGCCGTGGGTTACGCCATCAAGCAGGCTGGCAAGAACTGTTTCATGATGCCGGAAACCTTTGAATTCATCAGCGAATTTGCCGCCAAGGGCCGCCAACTGGGCCTGGAGGTGCTGGTGGAAATCCACGCTTACTACAAGCGCCAAATGGAAATTGCGAAAAAGGTCGATTGGGTCTACGACTTCGCCCTGCCGCCACTGGTGCTGCATGCTTTGGAGTTTGGCCGCAGCGCGCCGCTCTTGTCCTGGTTGGCCCAGCGCCCCAACAACGCGGTGACCGTGCTCGACACCCACGACGGCATTGGCATCATCGACATCGGCGCCGACGCCAGCGACCGCGTCAACCAACCCGGCCTGGTGCCACCCCATGAACTCGACGAACTGGTCGAGCGCATGCACCGCAACTCCCAAGGCCAAAGCCGCAAAGCCACGGGTGCTGCCGCCTCGAACCTGGACTTGTACCAAGTCAACTGCACTTTCTTTGACGCGCTGGGTCGCAACGAAAACGCCTATCTGGCAGCACGGGCCATTCAATTCTTTGTGCCCGGCATTCCGCAGGTGTACTACGTCGGCCTGTTGGCGGGTGAAAACGACATGGCCTTGCTGGAACGCACGCAAGTCGGTCGCGACATCAACCGCCATTACTTCAGCCGCGAGGAAGTGCTGCGCGATCTCGAAAAACCCGTGGTCGCCCAGTTGATTGAGCTGATTCGTCACCGCAACCAACACCCGGCCTTCCAAGGTGAGTTCAGCAGCCAAAGCAGCTCAGCCCATGAACTCACGCTTTGCTGGACGCAAGGCGAGGCCTTCAGTCGCCTGGTCGTGGACTTGCAAGAAAAAACAGCCCGACTCACCTTCAGCAGTTCCGCTGGGGAACAAAGCCTCGTCTTGAGCACTCTCTAAATCAGCAAGCGGGACGACTTGGGCACGTGGGCCATCAAAAATTCCATCTGATCCGACAGAATCCGACGGTTGCGCAAGATGAAGTCTTCCCACAGACTGGGCACATAGGGCGCATACAGCAAGGGCATGTTGGCTTGCTCGGGCGTGCGGTGGCTCTTGCGGTGGTTGCAGGCGCGGCAGGCGGTCACCACATTCATCCAGGTGTCCACCCCTTGCTGGGCAAACGGCACGATGTGTTCACGGGTCAGGTCTTGCTCATGGAAGTGGTCGCCGCAATAAGCACAAACATTGCGGTCGCGCAAAAACAACTTGGCATTGGTCAGGCCGGGTTTGAGCAGGAAAGGGTTGATGTTCGGAACGCCCTTGGTGCCGATGATGCTGTTCACCGAAATGCGCGACTGCTCACCCGTGCGGGCGTTGTGCCCCCCGCGAAAGACCGCAATTTCCTCGCCGGACTCCCAGCGCACTTCGCCCGCCGCGTAATGAATCACCGCTTGCTCCAACGTGATCCACGATTGGGGCAGCCCTTGAGCCGACAACTTCAAGACTTTCAAACCATGCCTCCTTAAAAGGGAACCAGCAATCAAATCCGTAAGATCGCCCCAATATACGCTGTTTTTATGACAAGCAGTTCAAGCACAATAGGGCCCCATGAAAATCTTCCGTGGCTACCACGAACCCAGCCTGGCCCAGGCCAGTGCCGTCACCATTGGCAACTTTGACGGCGTGCACCGGGGTCACCAGGCCCTGCTGGCCTTGCTTAAAAATGAAGCAAGTCACCGAGGCCTGCCGACCACCGTGTTGACTTTTGAGCCGCACCCACGCGACTACTTTGCCGGTTTGACGGGACGCGCCGAATTGGCCCCCGCCCGCATCGGGACCTTGCGCGACAAGCTGCAAGAGTTGGAGCGCTGCGGCGTCGATCAAACCGTGGTGCTGCCTTTTGGCGCTGCTTTGGCCGCCTTGTCGCCCCAGGCCTTTATTGATCGGGTCTTGCTGGCGGGCTTGCACACCCGGTATTTGTTGGTGGGCGATGACTTCCGCTTCGGCGCCAAACGCGCAGGCGACTACGCCATGCTGGACGCTGCGGGCGAGGCCCAGGGCTTTGACGTGGCCCGCATGAACAGTTACGAAGTGCATGGCCTGCGGGTTTCCAGTTCGGCGGTGCGCGAGGCCCTGAGCCAAGGCGACATGAACGCAGCGGCTCGCTTGCTGGGCCGCCCCTACAGCATCAGCGGTCATGTGGTGCATGGCCGCAAACTGGGCCGCGAGCTGGGTTTCAAAACCCTGAACCTGCGTTTTGCCCATTGGAAGCCTGCGGCCAGCGGCATCTTTGTGGTGCGGGTGTATGGTTTGACCGGGGCCCTGGACGACCCCCACGCCTTCCTGCCCGGCGTCGCCAACCTGGGGGTTCGCCCCTCGCTGGACCCCAGCGATGTGAACGGCGGTCGGGTGCTGCTGGAAACCCATTGCCTGGATTGGCCCGACTTTCTGGGCGCCGAAGGGGGCTACAGTAAAATCATTCGCGTCGAGCTGCTGCACAAATTGCACGACGAGTTGAAATACGACGGCCTGGAGGCCCTCCAGGCCGGCATCGCCCAAGACTGCGTCAACGCCCGTGATTTTTTGTCAGCATCCCCCCCAGCGTTGACCTCAACGCCCCATCACCCAGAATAAAAGCCCATGGCCGACCCAAAGCAAAGCGGAACCCCCGAGTCCGATTACCGCAGCACCCTGAACCTGCCCGACACCCCGTTTCCCATGCGCGGTGACCTGCCCAAACGCGAACCCGGCTGGATCAAGGCCTGGGAAGACAAAGGCATTTACAAACGCCTGCGCGAAGCCCGCCGTGGCACACCCAAATTCATCCTGCACGATGGCCCGCCCTATGCCAATGGCCAGATCCACATTGGCCATGCCGCCAACAAAATTTTGAAGGACATGATCGTCAAGGCCCGCCAATTGAAGGGCATGGACGCGGTCTATGTGCCGGGCTGGGATTGCCACGGCTTGCCGATTGAAAACGCCATTGAGAAACTGCACGGCCGCAACCTGCCGCGCGATGTGGTGCAGGCCAAAAGCCGGGCCTTTGCGACCGAGCAAATTGCCGGGCAAATGGCCGACTTCAAACGCCTGGGTGTGCTGGGCGAGTGGGACCGGCCCTACAAGACCATGGATTTTCAAAACGAGGCCAATGAAATTCGGGCCTTGAAGCGCATCATGGAGCGCGGCTTTGTTTACCGAGGCTTGAAGCCGGTTTATTGGTGCTTTGACTGCGGCAGTTCGCTGGCCGAGTTTGAAATCGAATACGCCGACAAAAAGAGCACCACCTTGGACGTGGCGTTTGAATGCGCACAACCCGAAAAACTGGCCGACGCTTTTGGTCTGCCGGCCCTGACGCAACCGGCTTTTGCCGTCATCTGGACCACCACCGCCTGGACCCTGCCCGCCAACCAAGCCTTGAACCTGAACCCCGAGCTCAGCTACGCCCTGGTCAAAACCGACAAAGGCTTGCTGGTGCTGGCGGCCACTTTGGTTGAAACCTGCTTGGCGCGCTTTGGCTTGAGCGGCGAGGTGCTGGCCACCACCGTGGGCCAGCGCTTGGGCGGCATCGAATTCAAACACCCGCTGTATGACGTGGCCGTGGCCCCCGAGGACAACGCCGCCGCCAACCCCTACAGCTACCGCCGCCACTCGCCGGTTTTCCTGGCCGATTACGCCACCGCCGATGACGGCACCGGGATCGTGCACTCGTCTCCCGCTTACGGCGTCGATGACTTCAACAGCTGCATGGCCCACGGCATGGTTTTTGATGACATCCTGAACCCCGTGCAGGGCAATGGCACCTATGCCGCCGAACTGCCCTTGTTTGGTGGTCAGCACATCTGGAAGGCCATCCCCAACGTGCTGACCGCTTTGGCGCAAGCCGGGCGCTTGCTGGCCACGCAAGAAATCACCCACAGCTACCCCCATTGCTGGCGTCACAAAACGCCGGTGATTTACCGTGCGGCGGCGCAATGGTTTGTTCGCATGGACGAAGGCGAAGGCGTTTTCACCCAAGACAAGGCGGCTAAAACCCTGCGCCAGTTGGCGCTGGAGGCGATTGAACAAACCCACTTTTATCCCGAAAACGGCAAGGCCCGTTTGCGCGACATGATTGCGGGTCGACCCGACTGGTGCATCAGCCGCCAACGCAACTGGGGCGTGCCCCTGCCCTTCTTCATCCACAAAGACAGCGGGGAACTGCACCCCAACACCTTGGCCCTCATGGACCAAGCGGCGGCCTTGGTGGAGCAAGGCGGCGTCGAGGCCTGGAGCACCGTCAGCGCCGAATCGCTGATTGGCGCTGACGCCCCGAACTACACCAAAAGCCAAGACATTTTGGACGTCTGGTTTGACTCGGGCACCACCCATTTCCATGTGCTGCGCAACAGCCACCTGGACAGCTCGGGCTTCCCGGCCGACTTGTACCTGGAAGGCCACGACCAGCACCGGGGCTGGTTCCACAGCTCGCTCCTGACGGCGTGCGCGATGGACGACCGCGCCCCCTACAAAGGCCTGCTGACCCACGGCTTCACCGTGGACGGCCAGGGCCGCAAAATGAGCAAGAGCCTGGGCAACACGGTGGCGCCGCAAACCATCAGCGAAAAAATGGGGGCCGAAATCATTCGCCTCTGGTGCGCTTCGACCGACTACTCGGGCGACCTGGGAATTGACGACAAAATTCTGGCCCGGGTGGTGGACGCTTACCGCCGCATCCGCAACACGCTGCGCTTCTTGTTGGCCAATGTGAGCGATTTTGACCCCGCCCAAGACCGCGTGGCCCCCGAGCAAATGCTCAGCATCGACCGCTATGCCCTGGCACGGGCGGCGCAGCTGCAAGAAACGATTTTGGGCCACTTCGAGAAATACGAATTTCACCCCGTGGTCAGCAAACTTCAGGTGTATTGCTCGGAAGATTTGGGCGCGTTTTATCTGGACGTCCTGAAAGACCGGCTCTACACCACAGCCCCCAAGAGCCTGGCCCGTCGCAGCGCACAAACCGCTTTGTGGGAAATCACCCACGCCATGCTGCGCTGGATGGCCCCGTTCCTGAGCTTCACCGCCGAAGAGGCGTGGGCGATCTTTGGAAAAACCGACAGCATCTTCCTGGAAACCTATTGGGACTTCCAAGCCTTCAGCAGCAGCGCCAGCCAAGCCGAGTTGCTGCACCAATGGGAGCTGATTCGCAGCGCCCGTGAAGTGGTCAACAAAGACATTGAAGCGGTGCGCAGCGCGGGTCTTTTGGGCGCCTCCTTGCAAGCCAAGGTGCAGCTGGAAGTGCCCGAAGGCGAACTCCTGCAAGCCCTGCAAAGCCTGGGGCAAGACCTGAAGTTTGTCTTCATCACCTCGGAAGCCTCGCTGCAAGTGGCCGCGAGCCCTGCCGCCACTTCAACGCCCAGCACCACCGCTGTGGACGGGGTTGAGACGGCCTTGCTCAAGGCCACCGTCAGCCCCAGCACCGCCCCCAAATGCGAGCGCTGCTGGCATTACGACCTCAGCGTCGGCACCGATGCCAGCCACCCCGGCTTGTGCACACGCTGCGTGAGCAACCTATATGGCGCGGGCGAAACCCGCCTCATGGCCTGAGATGGCGGGCCGCATGTCAAAGGTCAGCAAAAGCAGGCCCAAACTGGGCTTTTGGTTGGCCTGGGCGCTGGTGGTGGTTTTGCTCGATCAGTTCACCAAAATTTTGGTGACGGGCTATTACCAGCTGGGCGAAAGCGTCACGGTCACCCCGTTCTTTAACGTGGTGAGGGCGCACAACCCGGGCGCCGCCTTTTCTTTCCTGGCCGATGCCTCGGGCTGGCAACGCTGGTTTTTCACAGGCTTGGCCGCCACGGCCGCCTTG
>CAIUTG010000008.1 GCA_903902035.1 uncultured Curvibacter sp.
ATGACTGCTTGTCGCTGCTCGCCCAAGCCGGTGATGCCCAAGGTCATGACATCGCCCTTTTTCAGGAAAACTGGTGCAGGCACGCCATTTTTCTTGACGCCCATGCCCACCCCGGGCGGGGTGCCGGTGGTGATCACGTCACCCGGTTCCAGCGTCATGATTTGGCTGAGGTATTGAATGATTTTGGGCAGCTTGAAAATCATGGTTCTGGTGTTGCCCGTTTGCTGGCGAACCCCATTCAAGTCCAACCACAAATCCAGTTTGTGCGGGTTGGCGACTTCGTCGCGTGTGACCAACCAAGGGCCCATGGGACCAAAGGTGTCGAAGCCCTTGCCTTTGTCCCAGGTGGGACCCCGTTCCAATTGCCACTCGCGCTCGCTGACGTCGTTCACCAGCAGATAGCCCGCCACATGTTCCAAGGCTTGTTTTTGGGTGACGTGGCGGGTGCGTTTGCCAATGACCACACCCAGCTCGACTTCCCAATCGGTTTTGGTCGATCCCTTGGGCAACATCACCGGGTCATTCGGACCACTGATGCAAGAGGTGGCCTTCATGAAAACCACGGGTTCTTTGGGCAGCGGCATGCCAGCTTCGTCGGCATGGTCTGCGTAGTTCAAACCAATGGCAATGAATTTTCCAACCCCGGTGAGCGGGCACCCCAACCGGGGTTTGCCTTTGACACGTGGCAGTTGTTCTGGCTTGAGGCGAGCCAGTTTTTTCAAGGTAGCCTCGCCCAATTGATCGGGACCGATGTCGGGGATGACGCCACTCAAGTCACGCAAAACCCCCTCGGGGTCCAACAGGCCCGGCTTTTCTTTTCCGGGTTGACCAAAGCGAACGAGTTTCATGGGGCTCCTTGTGAATGAAGCCCATTATCGACTTGTCCAAGGGCACTGCCCATCGGGGATTTCCTTCAACAAGCCCTCAGGTCGAGCTGATCATGGTGCCAAAGGCCTGATCCGTCAGGATTTCCAAAAGCACCGCATGCGGCACGCGCCCGTCCACAATGTGCACCGATTTGACGCCACTGTTGGCGGCGTCCAATGCGCCCGCAATTTTGGGCAACATGCCGCCGGTCAAGGTGCCGTCGGCAATCAGGCCATCAATTTGCAGCGGTGTGAGTTCCGTCAACAACTCACCCGCCTTGTTCAGTACCCCCCGGATGTTGGTCAACATCAACAATTTTTCGGCATTCAGGACGACGGCCAATTTACTGGCCACCACATCGGCGTTGATGTTGTAGCTTTCATTGTTCTCACCAAAACCAATCGGGCTGATGACCGGAATGAAGGCATCGTCTTGCAGGGCCTTCACCACCGAGGGGTCGACCGAGATGACTTCCCCCACCTGCCCCACATCCAGCTCTTTGCCGGGGTTTTGGGCATCCAGCATTTTGAGTTTGCGGGCCTTGATCATGGCACCGTCTCGGCCAGTCAAGCCGACGGCCTTGCCACCGGCCTGATTGATCAGCCCAACGATGTCTTGTTGAACTTCGCCGCCCAAGACCCATTGCACCACGCCCATGGTTTCGGCGTCGG
>CAIUTG010000009.1 GCA_903902035.1 uncultured Curvibacter sp.
CCTGTGCCTGGGCGGCCTGAGTGCCTCCACCGTGGCCTGGCAAAAAGAAACCGCCCCCACCCCTCCCCCCCCGCCCGGCTTGCTCGCCCTGTGCATGGGCTTGATCAGCCTGGGGGTTTTCTTCTGGGCCTACTGGCTGGGACTGTTCGAGTGGCGAGCCCACTGGCCAAGCCAGGCTTGGCGTGCCGATGGCCCGCTGCGGCTGTTGCTCTGGTTTGGCTGGCCCGCCTGGCCGCTGGCGCTTTGGTCCATTTGGCGCTGGCGTCAACAGTTGACCCACTGGCGCTGGCCCACCCATCTGGCCTTGCCCCTGGGCTTTTTAGGGGTGTCCCTGGTCAGTGCCGGCCTGACCCAACCCACAGACAGGGCCCTGTTGCTGGGCCTGCCCGCCCTGAGTGCGCTGGCTTCTTTTGCGCTGCCCACGCTGAACCGACGCCTGAGCGCCCTGATCGACTGGTTCACCCTGCTGTTTTTTGCTTTGGTGGCCTTGCTGATCTGGTTTTACTGGTTTGCGGCCGTCACCGGAACCCCGAGCGCCGCTGCCTCCGCCGTGGCACGACGGGCACCAGGCTTTGCACCCCATTGGGTCTGGAGCGAATTCATTTTGGCCTTGCTGGCCACCACCGCTTACGCCTGGCTGCTGGCCTGGCGCATTGGGCGGCATCGCAGGGCTTTGTGGAAAAGTCTGGTCTTGCCCGCTGGCGGGACGGTCTTGGCCTGGGTGTTGCTCATGACCTTGTGGCTTCCGGCTTTGAATTACGCCTTGAGTTATGAGCCCATGGTCAAACAAGCCCGACAGTGGATGGACCTGCCCCCGTCAGCGAACGTGGCGACCTGTCTGGAACAAGTCGGATTGACCCGCGCGCAGATCGCGGCTTTTCAATACCATGCCCCCTTGCATCTGGTGCCCGCCCCAAACGATCAGGCCCATGATCAGGCCCATGCCCCATGCCCTTGGCGTTTGGCATCGCCAGGCCATCCGGTCGACCCCCAGGACTGGCAGACCGTGGGCATTTTGCAACGGCCCACCGACCGCTTTGACCAGCTGATTCTGTACCGCCGCTCCACCGCCTCACCCACGCCATGGGCCAAGGGACCATGAGCCAAAGTTTGCGGGAATTGCGACCCATTGCCCAACACGCCAGCACGGTCTTTGTGGGGCAACTGGCCTTGGTGGTTTCAGGCATCACCGACACCATCATCGTCGGCCGCCACTCGCCCCACGCGCTGGCCGCCTTGTCGGTCGGTTCGGCCCTCTATGTGAGTGTGTTTGTCGGCTTGTTGGGGGTTTTGCAAGCCCTGTTGCCCATTTGGGCCGAACTCAACGGGGCCCAGCAAAAGCTGGCGCTGGGGCGCTCCTTTCGGCAAGCCATTTACCTGACCTTCTTTCTGGCGGCCTTCGGCATGCTCCTGCTGCTCACGCCTGGCCCAGCCCTGCACTACGCCCAGGTGCCCCTGTCGCTGCAAACCGAGGCCCGCCAGTACCTCCAGATTTTGGCCTTTTCCTTGTGGCCGGCCTTGTTTTTCCGATTGTTCAGCACCTTGAACCAAGCCCTGCACCGCCCCCGTTTGGTGACCCTGGTGCAGCTCGCCAGCTTGCTGCTGAAAATCCCGCTGTCCATCTGGCTGACCTGGGGCGGCGCGGGCGTCCCCGCCTTGGGCGCCAGCGGTTCGGCGCTGGCCACCTGGGTGGTGAATTTCGCCATGATGGGGGTGGCTTTTTACCTGCTCAGCCGCCATGATTTGTACCGCCCTTATGCCTTGTGGCAAAGGCTGGAGAAGCCCGATTGGGGCGCTCTGAAAGGGCTGCTTCGCCAAGGCCTGCCCTCGGGTTTGTCGATTTTTGTGGAGGTCACCTCATTCACCTTGATGGCCTTGTTCATCTCGCGTCTGGGCACCACGGCCACCGCGTCCCATCAAATTGCGGCCAATCTGGGGGCCCTGTTTTACATGGTGCCCTTGTCGGTGGCCATCGCCACCAGCGCGCGCACCGGGCATTGGCTGGGCGCGCAAGCCCCCGTCGAAGTGCGTCGCGCCATTGGGACGGGCCTGGTGATCACCCTGAGCCTGAGCTGGTCTTGCGCCGGTTTGCTGTGGTGGGGCCGTTTTGTCATTCCCACTTGGTACAGCCCGGTCGTGGCGGTTCAGCAAGCGGCCTCAGCGCTGCTGGCCTGGGTCGCGCTCTACCACGCGGCCGATGGGCTGCAAACCCTGTGTGTGTTTTTGTTGCGTTGTTTCCGCATCACCGTGTCCACATTTGTGGTCTATGGCAGCTTGCTTTGGGGCCTGGGTTTGGGCGGGGGCTATGCCTTGGCTTATGGCTTTCAGTGGGCAGATGCCAGTCCCTGGATCAGTCCTTGGTCCTTAAAATCCGATGCCTTTTGGGTCGCCTCCAGCCTGGCCTTGTGGGCCACCGCCCTGGTGTTCAGCGCCATGCTCTGGCGGGTGGTGCGGCGTCAAGCTCAAGCCTGACGGATCCGGGCCGCTGGCAGGCGGATGGTGAAGCGAGACCCCACACCCAGGGTGCTTTGAATGTCCAGTTGTGCATCGTGGCGCTGCAGCACATGCTTGACAATCGCCAGCCCCAAGCCGGTGCCGCCGGTTTCACGCGATCGACTGCGGTCCACTCGGTAAAACCGCTCGGTCAGTCGGGGCAGGTGCTCGGGCGCAATGCCCGGGCCGCTGTCCTTGACTTCAAACTCGGCATGGCCATCGGGCAAAACCCGCCACATCACCTCGATCTGCCCCCCCCCTGGGGTGTAACGCACCGCGTTGTTGACCAGATTGGAAAAAGCACTTTGCAACTCGGTAGACGAGCCCGCGATGTCGCATTGGGCCGCCATCGACGTGTCCACCGTCAAGACATGGGGGCGCCCTTGCGGCGAGGTGATGACCTCGGACAAGGATTTGGCCTCTTGCTCACAATGGGCCAATAAACTGGCCACCGGAATCCATTCGGTGCTGGACGGCAAAGGGCTGCCCTCCAGCCGCGACAAGGTCAACAAATCGCTGACCACCGACTGCATGCGGTTGGCCTGTTGCCCCATCAAACGCAAATAGTGAGCCCGCTCTTGTTTTTCTAAAGGCAGGTTTTGCAAGGTTTCAATGAAACCGGACAAGACCGTCAAGGGGGTGCGTATTTCATGCGAGACATTGGCCACAAAATCACGCCGCATGGCCTCGGCCTGCTGCAGTGCGGTGATGTCACGCGACAACATCAGCATCTGCGAATCGCCATACAAATGCAATTGAACCGAAATCGAGGTCTGGCGCGCCCCCAACCCTCTGCGGCGGGCGGAAACCACCACATCGTGGCTGAAATCACGTGCGTTGTAGTACTTTAAAAAAGCGGGATCTCGCAGCAAATTGCCAATCAACTGGCGGTGGTCCCGCGCTTCATCGAAGCTGAAATGCGTTGCCGCCGTTTGGTTGCACCATTCAATGCGGCCTTCTGGGTCCAACAAAACCACCCCATTGGGTGAGGCCTGAATGGCGGCCAAAAAGTCTTGCAAGCGGCCTTCGCTGTTGCTCACCTGTTGGTCCAAGGCCCTGACCCAGCGTCGGCTGCGCTCGGTCAAGTCCCCCCAAAAACCCGATAGTGAAGGGGCTTGCTGCAGATCATTGGTTTTGAGCCAGCGCAGAAATTTGGCCCCTCGCGTTGCATCCACCAACCAAGCCGCCCACAAACCCAGCAGCGACCCCCACCACAGCCCTTGAGGAGCGCCCCAAACCAGCCAGCCCAGCCCCGCCCCCAGAGCCTGGGCCAGCAGCCATGTCAAAAATCGAAACAGCATTCGTGAGGTGTTCAGGCCTGTAAAGGCAGCACAGCCTGCGCCGTGAGGCGATAGCCTGCCCCCCGCACCGTTTCGACCATGGCCCCGGCGACGCCCAGGGCTTCGCGCAGGCGTTTGACATGCACATCCACGGTGCGCTCTTCAATGAAAACATGGTCGCCCCAGACCTTGTCCAGCAACTGCGAGCGGCTGTGCACCCGCTCGGAGTGCTTCATCAAATAATGCAACAACTTGAACTCAGTGGGGCCCACTTTCAGGGGCACGCCTTGAAAGGTGACCCGGTAGGTGCCCGCATCCAACACCAACTCGCCGATGGTGACGGCATCCGAAACCTGCTCAGGTGCGCGGCGACGCAAGACGGCCCGAATGCGCGCCAACAACTCTTGGGTGGAAAAGGGTTTGGTGATGTAGTCATCGGCGCCAGCGTCCAGACCTTGCACCTTGTCGTTTTCGTCACCCCGCGCCGTCAACATCAAAATGGGCACGCCCTTGGTGCGTGGATCGGCGCGCCATTTGCGCGCCAAGGTGACCCCGCTTTGGCCCGGCAACATCCAGTCCAGCAAAATCACATCGGGCAAAACGGCGTCCAACTCGCGCTGGGCCGAAACGCCGTCTTCCGCCCAAACCGGTTGGAAGCCGTTGTGGCGTAGATTCACGGCGATCAATTCGGCAATCGCGGGTTCGTCTTCAACAACCAGGATTTGGGGCAGTTTTCTCATTTTGGGCTCAATTTAATGCAAGTCGACCTCAACGCAAAGCCGTTTCAATGTCGTTCATGGAAGAGTGGCGAATGTCGGTCCCTTTGACCACATAAACAATGAATTCGGCGATGTTTTTGGCATGGTCCCCAATGCGTTCAATCGCTTTGGCGATGAAGAGCAGGTCCAGGCTGGAGGAAATGGTGCGGGGGTCTTCCATCATGTAGGTGATGAGCTTGCGCACAAAACCGTCAAACTCTTGGTCGAGCAGGTCATCCTCTTTCAAAATGTCCACGGCCGACGACGTGTCCAAACGGGCAAAGGAATCCAGGGCCTTGCGCAACAAGCCGGCCGCCAAATCGGCCGCCACCCGAAGGTCGTTGGAGGGCAAGGCGCGCGAGGTGCCACTGTCGATGATGGACTTCACCATGCGGGCAATTTTGCTGGCCTCATCACCCACCCGCTCCAAGTTGGCGGTGGTCTTGGACATGGCCAAGATCAAGCGCAAATCATTGGCAGCAGGTTGGCGGCGGGCAATGACGGAGGCCAACTCGCGGTCGATCTCGATTTCCATGCTGTTCACCCGAATTTCGATTTCCAACACCTGGTTGGCCGATTCGGTACTGAAATGCGACATGGCATAAATCGCTTGGTAAATTTGTGATTCCACCAAGCCGCCCATCTCCATCACACGCGAGGAGATTTTGTCGAGGTCGCTGTCAAATTGAGTCGATAGGTGTTTTTCAGGCATCGTGCACTCCTTAACCAAAACGGCCGGTGATGTAGTCTTCGGTCTCTTTGCGCTGGGGCTTGAAGAACAGTTGCTCGGTTTCGCCGAACTCCACCAAGTCACCCAGGTACATGTAAGCGGTGTAGTCGCTGCAACGGGCCGCTTGCTGCATGTTGTGGGTCACAATGACCACGGTGTAATCGTTTTTCAACTCCGCAATCAGTTCTTCCACTTTGGCAGTGGAGATGGGGTCCAGGGCTGAGCAGGGCTCATCGAGCAGCAAAACCTCAGGCTTGATGGCCACCCCACGCGCAATGCACAAGCGTTGCTGCTGACCGCCTGACAAACCGGAGCCACTTTGCTGCAGCTTGTCTTTGACTTCGGTCCACAAAGCGGCCTTGCGCAAAGCCCATTCCACCCGGTCGTCCATTTCAGAGGCCGAGAGTTTTTCAAACAACTTCACGCCAAACGCAATGTTGTCGTAAATGGACATGGGAAAGGGGGTGGGCTTTTGGAAAACCATGCCCACCTTGGC
>CAIUTG010000010.1 GCA_903902035.1 uncultured Curvibacter sp.
CTCTTCGATGATCTGCCAGGCGGCGTCGGCCATGTCTTGCGTCAGCTTTTCCATCATGTAGCTGCCGGCCCAGGGGTCGACCACGCTGGTGATGTGCGTCTCTTCCTGGATGATGAGCTGCGTGTTGCGCGCGATGCGCGAGGAGAACTCGGTGGGCAGCGCGATGGCTTCGTCAAAGCTGTTGGTATGCAGGCTTTGCGTGCCGCCAAACACCGCGGCCATGGCCTCGATGGTGGTGCGCACCACGTTGTTGTAGGGGTCTTGCTCGGTCAGCGACCAGCCCGAGGTCTGGCAGTGGGTGCGCAGCATCAGGCTCTTGGGGTTCTTGGCGTCAAAGCCCTTCATGATGCGGCACCACAGCAGGCGCGCGGCGCGCATCTTGGCGACTTCGAGGTAGAAGTTCATGCCGATGGCCCAGAAGAAAGAGAGGCGCCCGGCAAAGGCATCCACGTCCATGCCCTTGGCAATGGCGGTCTTGACGTACTCCTTGCCGTCGGCCAGGGTGAAGGCCAGCTCCAGCGCCTGGTTGGCGCCGGCTTCCTGCATGTGGTAGCCGCTGATCGAAATCGAGTTGAACTTGGGCATGTGCTTGGCCGTGTACTCGATGATGTCGCCGATGATCTTCATCGACGGCTGCGGCGGGTAGATGTAGGTGTTGCGCACCATGAACTCTTTCAGAATGTCGTTCTGAATCGTTCCACTCAATTGGTCCTGGCTCACGCCCTGCTCTTCGGCGGCCACCACATAGCCGGCCAGCACCGGCAGCACCGCGCCGTTCATGGTCATCGAGACCGACACCTTGTCGAGCGGGATTTGGTCGAACAAGATCTTCATGTCCTCGACCGAATCAATCGCCACACCGGCCTTGCCCACGTCGCCGGTCACGCGCGGGTGGTCGCTGTCGTAACCCCGGTGCGTCGCCAGGTCAAAGGCCACCGACACGCCCTGCCCGCCAGCGGCCAGCGCCTTGCGGTAAAAGGCGTTGGACTCTTCAGCGGTCGAGAAGCCCGCGTACTGGCGAATGGTCCAGGGCCGCACCGCGTACATGGTGGCCTGCGGGCCGCGCAAAAAAGGCTCGAAGCCCGGCAAGGTGTTGGCGTAAGGCAGGTTGGCGGTGTCGGCCGCCGTGTACAAAGGCTTGACGGTGATGCCGTCGGGGGTGAGCCAGTTCAGGGCATTCACATCGCCACCAGGGGCCGACTTGGCTGCGGCCTTGGCCCAATCGGCCAAAGCGCTGGGGGCGAATGAGGGGTGGGCAGGAGAAGACTTTGAATCGTTTTGAGCGCTCATATCGGACCTTGTGGGCAGCGGGTTTCAATGCTGGATGGCACAGAATTTTACTTCGTCATTCATAATTATGAATTAAGTTTCCTTGGTTTTGCTTACAATCACCACATGCCAGCCTTGGTCGAATCCACCAGCCCCGCCAACCTTCAACTGGGCACCGCATCGGTGTCACCGGTGGGCAGGACTGCACCCAAATTCAGTCAGCAAGCCTTGTACGAACAGGTGGCCGAACAACTCCGCTCGCAGATTTTTCAACGCGAGTTGGCGCCCGGTGACTGGATCGACGAACTCAAAATTGCCCAAGAACTCGGCATCAGCCGCACCCCCCTGCGTGAGGCCTTGAAGGTTTTGGCTGCCGAAGGTTTGGTCACCATGAAGGTGCGGCGCGGTGCCTACGTCACCGAAGTCAATGAAAAAGACCTGCGCGATGTCTACCACCTGCTGGGCTTGCTGGAAAGCGACGCGGCGGCCGAGGTGGCCAAACAAGCGCCGCCTGAAGCGATTGACCAGCTCAACGCCCTGCACCACCAATTGGAAGGCTCGGCGGGCGATGCCGAAGCCTTCTTTGTGCTCAACGAGCAGTTTCACCTTTTGCTGTTGGAGTTGGCCAACAACCGCTGGCGCCTGCAAATGGTGGCCGATTTGCGCAAGGTCATGAAGCTCAACCGCCACCACTCTTTGTTCAAAGAAGGCCGCTTGGCCGATTCACTGCAAGAACACCGCGACCTCATGGCCGCCCTGAACCAAGGCAATGCCGCAGCCGCCCGCCAACGCATGCTGGCGCATTTTGTGAATGGGTTGAAGGCGGCGGGATAGATGCGTTAATTCGCCAAAAGCGAGAGCGCCTCACGCGCCTTCGCGCTGACTTGGTGAGCCGTCAAATGACGTAGCGACGGGTCGCTCCACACTTGCCGCCAACGCCTGGCCCCTGGCTGGCCGTGACGCAATCCAAGAATGTGACGCGCCATGCTGTGCCAAGGGGTGCCGTGCTCGGCCTGCTCTTGCGCCATGTAGTCGCACATGGCGTCTTCAACCTCGTCTCGGCTCAAGGCGCGTTCGGCTTGCCCCCAAAAGCGCACATCCCACTCGGCCATCAGCCAGGGGTTGTGGTAGGCCTCGCGCCCGATCATCACGCCATCGACCTGCGCCAAGTGTTCTTCAATTTGCTCGTTGCTGGTGATGCCGCCATTGATGGAGATGACCAGGTCAGGAAAGTCGCGCTTCAGTTGGTGAACCACGTCGTAGCGCAACGGCGGAATTTCCCGGTTTTCTTTGGGGCTGAGGCCCTTGAGCCAGGCGTTGCGGGCATGGACTATGAAGGTGCGGCAACCCGTCTGCGCCACGGTGCCGACAAAGTCGCGCACAAAATCGTAGCTTTCCACTTGGTCCACGCCAATGCGGTGTTTGACCGTCACCGGCACCTGACTCACCGCATCCTGCATGGCTTTGACGCCGTCGGCCACCAAAGCCGCCTCATTCATCAGGCAAGCGCCAAAAGCGCCCCGTTGCACCCGCTCGCTGGGACAACCACAGTTCAAATTGATTTCGTCATAACCCCACGACTCGCCCAACTTGGCACAGGCGGCCAAGTCGGCGGGTTCGCTGCCGCCCAGTTGCAAGGCCACAGGGTGTTCCTGCTCGTGGTAGCGCAAATGGCGCGGCACATCGCCATGCAGCAAGGCCCCGGTGGTCACCATCTCGGTGTAAAGCAGGGCTTTTTGGGTGATGAGGCGGTGGAAAAAACGGCAATGCCGATCGGTCCAATCCATCATGGGGGCCACGCTGACGCGGTGGGAAGGGTAGGCAGGCAAAGTCAAGCGAGAGGTGGGTTGCAAGTAAAAGGACTGGTGTCAAATACGTGTCAAATCCAGACACGTTAAACACGCTATTCTAGAAAAATTATCAATCCAAAGAGTAGGTCCCCCCATGCAACTCCAATTGAACGGCAAAAGCGTCAGCTTGGATGTCGAAACCGATATGCCCCTGTTGTGGGCTTTGCGCGATGAACTCGGCCTGACCGGCACCAAATTTGGTTGCGGCGTTTCCCAGTGCGGGGCGTGTACCGTTTTGTTCGACGGTGAGCCCGTGCGCACCTGCAATCTGCCGGTGGGCGCCGCAGTGGGTCGCAAAATCACCACCATCGAAGGCCTGAGCGGCACTTCGGCGGTACAAAAAGCCTGGATCATGAAACAAGTGCCCCAGTGCGGCTACTGTCAGTCGGGCATGATCATGGCGGCCACCGCCCTGCTGGCCCGCAAGCCCAAGCCCACCGACGCCGACATCGATTCGGCCATCACCAATTTGTGCCGCTGCGGCACCTATCCCCGCATCAAGGCGGCCATTCACGAGGCCGCCAAACTCGGCCACGCCAAAGTCTAAAGGGGACAAGAAAAATGAACACCACCACTTTGACCACCCCCAACTCACGCCGCGATTTTCTGAAATTCACCCTCTCTGCGGGCGCAACGGTTGGCACCTTGGGTTTGACCCTGGGTTTCCACCTGCCCGCAGAAGCCCAAAAAATGGGTCCCGACGCCTCGGCGGTGGACATCAACGCCTGGATTCGCATCACCCCGGATAACCACGTCATTTGTGAAGTGGCCCGCGCCGAAATGGGCCAAGGCACCAGCACCGGTCTGCCGATGTTGCTGGCCGAGGAATTGGAATGCCAATGGTCCGACGTGCGCATGGAATTTGCCTCGGTGAACGAGCATGTGGCGCGCAACAACATCTACGTCACCTTTGCCACGGGCGGCAGTCGGGGCACCCGCGACTCCCAGCTGGTGATGCGCAAAGCCGGCGCTACCGCGCGGGAAATGTTGAAAGCGGCGGCGGCGCAACAGTGGGGCGTCGCCACCACCGAGTTGGTGGCGAAGGACGGCCGCATCAGCCATGCCGCTACCAAGCGCAGTGCCAGCTATGGCGAGTTGGCCAGCGCCGCCGCCAAGCAGCCTGCCCCTCAGAATGTGGCGCTGAAAGCGCCGTCGGAATGGAAGATCGTCGGCAAATCCATGCCCCGTTTTGACATCCCGGCCAAGACCAATGGCTCGGCCCAATTCGGCATCGACGTGCGCTTGCCCAAGATGCTGTACGCCGCCATTGCCCAGTGCCCGGTGTTTGGTGGCGCACCCAAGTCGGTCGAAACCGGTGCGGTGTTGCAACGGCGGGGCGTGAAAAAAGTGGTGACGGGGCCCGACTTTGTGGCCGTCGTTGCCGACAACTGGTGGCGTGCTCAACAAGCCCTCAAGAGCCTCAAGATCAGTTGGGACTTCAAAGGCCTGGACCAACTCGACGATGCCGCCATTTTGAAAGTCTTGCAAAACGATCTGGCTGTGGCCAAGCCCCTGCGCCAAGACGGCAACTTTGAAGCCGCCTGGGCCCAAGCCCCACAACAAGCGGGCTTCAAGACTTTGGAGGCTGAGTACTTCACGCCCTATCTGAACCACTTCACGCTGGAGCCACAAAACTGCACCGCCCTGGTGGAGCCCGACAGCAGTGGTGACGCCAAGCAAGCCAAAGTGACCATTTGGGCGCCCACCCAAAATGCCGAAGCCACCCAGGCCGTGGCGGCCAAAACGCTGGGCGTGCCCTTGCAAAACGCCATCATCCATCGCCCTTATCTGGGTGGTGGCTTCGGACGGCGGGGGGCTTTCCAGGACTTTGTCAGCCAAGCCGTGATCGTGGCCAAGGAGTTGCCGGGCACGCCAGTCAAACTGCTCTGGAGTCGGGAAGAAGACATGCAGCACGACTTTTACCGTCCTGTGGCGCTGTACCGTCAGCGCGCGGTGATCGACGCGCAAGGCCGCCTCCAGGCCTGGCAAGCCCTGTTTGCCTCGCCCTCCATTGCCGCCATCATTCGACCAAATGCACTCAAGAATGGCCAGGATTTTCAGGCGGGTGAGGCATTTCATGACTCTCCCTACGAAGTCGCGAATTACGATGCCCGCCACGCCATGAGCCGATTGAATGTGCCGATTGGCTTTTGGCGCTCGGTGTATCACTCGCAAAACCCGTTTGCCCGAGAATCATTTTTGGATGAGGTCTTTCACGCTGCGGGCCAAGACCCCGTGCAAGGTCGTTTGGCGCTCTTGCCCAAGGACGGCCGCGATGCCAAGGTGCTCCAGGTCGTTGCCAAAGCCGCGGGCTGGGGCACTTCCCTGCCTAAAGGACGATTCCGTGGATTGGCGGTGCAAGACGCCTATGGCAGCTATGCCGCTACCGTGGTGGAATTGTCGGTGAGCCCGGAAAAAGCCGTCACGGTCCACAAGGTGTTTGTGGCGATTGACCCCGGCCATGTCAACAACCCCGACTCGGCCAAGGCCCAAATCGAAGGCAATGTGGTCTATGCCCTGGGCACGGTGTTTTTGAATGAAATCACCCTGCGCGAAGGCCGTGTGCAGCAAAACAATTTGTCTGACTACCCACTGCTGCAATTGCGCCAAACCCCCGAAATTGTGCCCATTCTGGTGCCCACCGGGGGCGAGGTGTGGGGCGGTTTGGGCGAACCGCCCTACGCGGCCCTGCCAGCGGCTTTGGGCAATGCGATTGCCGCGGCCACCGGCGTGCGTTTGCGCAAAATGCCCTTTGCCAACGAGGGCTTCACCCTGGCTTGATGCCCGGCTCAGTCAGGACTGCTGGTCAAGCCCAGCAGCCTGACTTTCACCATGCGCCCTTTGATCCGGCCTGCTGAGAGGCGTTGCACGGCCTCACGCGCAATCTCGGCCGAGACGGCCACATAGGTCGAAAATTCATTCACATTGATCTTGCCGACCTGCTCTTTTTGAAACCCGGCCTCGCCCGTCAAGGCGCCCAAGACATCGCCAGCGCGGATTTTCTCCTTGCGGCCACCCACAATTTGCAAGGTGGCCATGGGCGCTTTCACGGGGGACTCCGAGAACGCGCCCTGTGTCAAATCGCGCAGCGGGTGCCAATCCGATTCACGCCCTTGCAGCAGTTCGATGCGACCGACATAACCCATTTCATCCAAGCTCGCCAACGTCACAGCCAGGCCCTGCGCGCCCGCGCGGGCGGTGCGGCCAATGCGGTGCACATGCACCTCGGGGTCGGGACTCACGTCCACATTGATGACGGCGGCCAGATCGGCCACATCCAAGCCACGGGCCGCCACATCCGTCGCCACCAACACATTGCAACTGCGGTTGGCAAATTGCACCATCACCTGGTCACGCTCACGCTGCTCCAATTCGCCAAACAAAGCCATGGCGCTGAAACCCTGGGCCTGCAACTGGGCCACCAATTGGCGGCATTGGTTCTTGGTGTTGCAAAACGCCAGCGCTGAGGCGGGTCGGTAATGCCGCAACACCTGGGCCACGGCCAGCAGGCGTTCGTTTTCTTTGACCTCGATGAACACCTGCTGCAAGGTGCTCAGGTCGTGTTGAGCCGCCACCTGAACGGTTTTGGGGGTTTTCAAAAATTGCGCGGCCAAACGGTCAATGCCCTCGGGGTAGGTGGCCGAAAACAGCAGGGTCTGGCGATTCACCCCGCACTGCTTGACCACCTTGACGATGTCGTCAAAAAAGCCCATGTCCAGCATCCGGTCGGCTTCGTCCAGCACCAAGGTTTGCACGGCCCCCAAATGCAAGGCGTTGCGGTCGATCAAGTCCAGCAGCCGCCCCGGTGTGCCCACCACCACATGGGCGCCGTGTTCCAGGCTGGCGATTTGCCCCCGCAAAGGCACACCGCCACAAACGGTGACGACCTTGATGTTTTCCACCGCACGCGCCAAGCGCCGAATTTCCTGAGCCACCTGATCGGCCAACTCCCGCGTGGGGCACAAAATCAGCGCCTGCACATTCATGCGGGGGGCTTCCAATCGGCTCACCAAAGGCAAGCCAAACGCCACCGTCTTGCCACTGCCCGTGCTGGCCTGGGCAATCAGGTCATGGCCAGCCAAAGCCAAGGGCAGGCTGGTCGCCTGAATGGGGGTCATTTGGGTCAAACCCAATGTCTGCAAGTTGGCCAAAACGGCTGGGCTCAGGCCCAGCTTGTCAAAACCAAGGGATGAGGAAGCAGACGAAGCGTCTGACGAGGGCGTGGGGGAGCGTGGGTTCATGGGAGAATTATCGACGCCAAAACCCTGGCTGCGTTTTATTCCTCCCCATTCTCATGCGTGACACCCCTTGTTGGCTGTTGTTGGCCGCCCTGCCCGCCGAAATTTCCGCCGCCCAACTGCCCCCTGGCCTGGAACTGGTTTACACCGGCGTGGGCAAACTCAATGCGGCCCTCCAAACCTGGCGCGCCATTGAGCGCTGCCAACCGCAGGGGCTCATCAATTTTGGCACTGCGGGCCGGACCCATGCAGGGGTGAGTGGTTTGGTGTCAATTGGCGAAGTATTGCAACGCGACATGTGTGCCGAGCCCTTGTCGCCGCGGGGCATCACGCCTTTTTGCGAGCGACCCCAGCGCTATTTGGCCGCACCCGATCCCACCACCACACTCCCTGCAAATCGGGTGCGCTGTGGTAGCGGCGACAGCTTCGTCACAGCACACGACCCCTGGTTGGCCACCCACCAAGTGGATGTGGTGGACATGGAGTTGTTTGCCATCGCCCATGTGGCCCATGAGCATGGCCTGCCCTGGCACGCCTTCAAATTCATCAGCGACGATGCCAACGAAGAGTCAGCCCGAACTTGGGAACAATCGGTCAGCCAGGGCCAGCCACTTTTTTTGCAGGCCTTGGACGACTTGACTTCAAAGCTGCCCGGTTTTAAGCGCTGATGTTGAGCTTTTGGCAGGCCAACGGGTAGTTCATGTCTCGAATGTCCAATTGCCAACCATTGGTGAGCATGCGGGTCATGTACTGCTGGTTGTACAAAAAGGGCAGGATCAACTGTGAAAAACCGAAGGTCACCAAGTAGATGACCAGGTGCATCAAACCGATGCCAATTTCGCCCCGGAAGATCGGCACCAACCAGCCAAAGGCCAAATAGGTCCAGCTGTAGCCCACATAGCCCGTTTTGACCATGCCCGTATTGGAATGAAAAATGCGTACCGGTTTTTGCAAACGGATCAGCAGCAAAGCCACGATCAAGGGGCTGAGCACGATCAGCAAGATGATCGACATCAGCATCGGCAACAAGGTCATGGTTTCAAGCCCAAAATCCAATCCGCCAAGCGCTTGGCCTCGGCTGCATTCACTTGCGGATTGGCGGGCATGGGAATGGGTCCCCAGACGCCACCGCCCCCCGCCATGATCTTGTGCGCCAGCTGGCTTGACGCGTCTTTTTGGCCCGCATACTTGGCGGCCACGTCCTTGTAAGCGGGGCCCACCACCTTGTTGTCCACAGAGTGGCAAGCCAGACAGTTTTTAGATTGTGCCAATGCTTTTTCATCGGCGGCTTGTGCAAATTGGCTGGTTGCCAACACCAAGCCTGTCAGCGCTGAGATTGCAATCAATTTCATTTCGAGTCATCCATCAAGTTGCGCCCACTTTACAGGACTCGCATCGACAATGTGCGAGCCTCAGGGTGTTGGGTTGTAAAAAAACCTCACTTTTGATCAATGGGCAGTCACTCCAAATTGTCGATCAGATGGTTAAGAGCGCCCCCCGATCGCTTGGTCGTTCTGACCCTGAGCCTGAGCGGGGCCTATTTTGCTTCCTGCGGTGTCATGAAAAATGAGGTGGGCATTTGTCGATATACTTGAAGGGTTAAACCTGCTGAAAAGTGACCGTTCCATTGAATAAAGGGGCGGCTTTGGTTTGGCTTTTGGCTTCAGGGCAAGCGCCCCCCATAAAAAGCCATGCCAAATCAATACCGACAAGCAGGTTGAGGCGTATTTTGAATACGTGCAAAGAGTCAGCGAAAATTTATTTCTTTGAAATCAAAGACTTAAAAACGCGGGTGTAGTTCAATGGCAGAACGGCAGCTTCCCAAGCTTCATACGAGGGTTCGATTCCCTTCACCCGCTCCAAACAACAATTCACCCTGCGCTCAACACCCCCATGCTCAAGCCGCTGGCCCGTTGGACTTGTCGTGACAGGGCTTCGCCCAGCAAACCCGCACGGGGCTCGACCAAGGTGAGGTCATCCTTGGCGCGGGTGATGCCGGTGTAGACCAGTTCACGGGTCAGGATGTCCCCCCCGGCCTCGGGCAAAACCACCACGGTGTGGGCAAACTCAGAGCCCTGACTCTTGTGAATGGTCATGGCAAACGCGGTTTCCACATGGGCCAGGCGACTCACGGCCACCGAGCGAAGTTGATCCCCATCCAGGAACCAGGCCCGCAAAGTCGGGCTGACCTGGCCGGGCAAGACCACACCCACATCCCCATTGAACACGCCCAAGGCCTTGTCGTTGCGGGTGACCATGACGGGGCGACCAGCAAACCACTCGCCCTCTGACTTGAGCCACCCCTCACGGGCCAGGGCTTGCTGGACTTGCTGGTTGATGGCGCGGTCGCCCCACTCCCCTTCATGCACAGCACACAGAATCCTGAAGCCATCAAAGGCCTGGAGCACGCGCTTGACCCAGGCACTGTGGGCCTCTGCGGGGTTGGCGTTTTGTGTCGCCAGTGTCGTCGGGCCGGTTTTGATTTCACGCAAGTAATCCACATAGCAGGCCGTCGCTTGCGCACGGCCGTGCAAGGCCAAATTCACCACCGCCTCGGGCTGGGCTGGCGCAGGCAACAAAAACACCTTGCCTGCGCGCTGGGCTTGCACGCCTTGGGCCAATAAATCATAGGCCCCGGCTTCATTCGGCGCCGTCGCTCGCGCCACACCTGCGTTCACCGCTTGGGCCAGCGCACCGATGTCCGAGCCAAAGCGGTGGCTGTGGCGCAGCATCACGGTTTGTTGGTCAAGGGCGCTGCTCGGCAAGGTCGATGCACTCAAGCGCTCGCCACAAGTGGCCAGTACATAGGCACAGGTGTCCGGGTTGTAGCGGGTGTCTTGAGCGTGCGCGCACAAATCGCCCAGCACCGAGCCCGCCTCAACCGAAGCCAGCTGGTCTTTGTCGCCCAACAAAACCAATTTGGCATGAGGCGGCATGGCTTGCAGCAAAGCAGCCATCATTTCCAAATGCACCATGGAGGTTTCGTCCACGATCAGCACATCCAAATCCAGTGGGTGCTGTGCGTTGTGTTTGAACTGACGGCTGCCTGCAGACATGCCCAGCAAGGCGTGCAAGGTGCTGGCCTTGCCCATGCGCTCAGTGAGGGCTTGCAAATCGACGCTGGTGCCCAGACTGCTTTGCAAGCGGGTGAGTGAACTGTCAATCGATTGGCGCAGGCGTGCCGCCGCTTTGCCGGTGGGGGCGGCCAAGGCCACCCGCAATGACGCCGGATTGGCACTGGTCGCCAACAGCAGCGCCAGCAGCCGGGCCGCGGTGTAGGTTTTGCCGGTCCCCGGTCCGCCGGTGATGACGGTCAAACCGCTGCGCAGCGCCAGCGCACAGGCTATTTTTTGCCAATTCAGCGGTTGCGTTGGGAACAAACGGTCCAGCCAGGCTTTGGCAACGGGGAGGTCCACATCGGTCTGGGGCGCGACCCGCTGGCCAACCGACCACGCGACCTGCTGTTCGTAGAGCCAGTAGCGGCGCAAATACAACAACGGTGCTTCAGGAGTGCCGCCCAGCACCAAGGGCTGGCCGCTGTCCGCCGCACTGGCAATACCATCGGGCACATGACCAAGCACACAGCGCACCACCGGGCTGCGGGCCAGGGCATCGACCCACACCTGCGGGTCTGCGGGCAAGGTGGCCCACAAGGCGTTCAAATCGGTTTGGGCCTTTTCAGGCCAGGCCAGCACCGCTTGAGGCCGACGCACCAGAGGGGCCAATGGCAGGCAGACATGGCCCCTTCCTTCCATGTGGGCCAGCAAGGCGCTGGCCACCAGCACGGTGGCGTCGGCCTGGGGCGCGTGGGTCCAGATAAATTGGGCCAAGGCACTGTCCAAGCGTCGCAGCCAGCCTTGCTCGGACCAGTCATTGAGGGTGGCAAGAATGGGGTTCATGCTCAGGACAAAGGGTTGGGTTCCAGCATGGCGTCCAGTTGATTCAACAACTCAGGGGCCAGCGCCAGGCTGCAAACACCGCCAGCCGGGCCATGAATGCCACGCAAAAACAAATAAACGGCACCGCCCAAGTGCTGGACCGGGTCGTAAGCGGGCCCCAATCGGCTTTTCAGCAAGCGGTGCAGCGCCAGCCCATACAAGGCCGCTTGAACGTCGTAGCGGTGCTTGGCCATCTCGGCACTGAGGGCCTGAGCGTCGTAATCCGCATCGACGGATCCCAAGGCATTGGATTTGTAGTCCAGCACCCAATAGCGCCCTCCCTGTTCAAACACCAAGTCCATGAAGCCCATGAGCATGCCGTGCAACTTGCTGGCAGGCAGATGCGGGCGGGCAACACCGGGCAGCAGGTGTTGGCGACACAGCGCGTCAATGGTGCTGGTTTCCATCTGGCGGGCAGGCAACGCACGAAGGGTTGTGCAGGCATCCTGGCCTCCTCCCCACAAGCCGCCGCAAGGTGCACATCCTGCCTGCCATGAAGCTCTGCTCCTGGGAAGCGCTGCTCACCAGGAAAACAGTCTGCAG
>CAIUTG010000011.1 GCA_903902035.1 uncultured Curvibacter sp.
CGGCGGGGGATTTTGAGTCCCCTACGTCTACCAATTTCATCACCCGGGCAGTGTTGGTGTGGAGTCGAATTATGGCACATTATGGGCATGAAATTCCAAACTTTAGAAGATGTGGTCGGAAAAACCCCCTTGGTCGCCTTGCAGCGGATCGGGGCGGCTGAAAACCAGGCTCGCAACAATGTGATTCTGGGTAAGTTGGAGGGCAACAATCCGGCGGGTTCGGTGAAAGACCGACCGGCTTTGTCCATGATCCAGCGAGCGCAAGAGCGTGGTGAGATTCGCCCAGGCGATAGCCTGATCGAAGCCACCTCGGGCAATACCGGGATTGCCTTGGCCATGGCGGCAGCCATCAAAGGCTACCGCATGGTTTTGATCATGCCGGAAGACCTGTCGATCGAACGCGCCCAAACCATGAAGGCCTTTGGTGCCGAGCTGATCTTGACCCCCAAAAGCGGCGGCATGGAGTACGCGCGCGACTTGGCTGAGCAAATGCAAGCCGAAGGCAAAGGCAAGGTGCTCGACCAATTTGCCAACCCGGACAACCCCCGCATTCACTATGAAACCACCGGCCCTGAGTTGTGGGCACAAACGGAAGGCAGGATCACTCACTTTGTCAGCGCCATGGGCACCACGGGCACCATCACCGGGGTGTCGCGCTACCTGAAAGAGAAAAACCCGACCATTCGCATCATTGGCGCGCAGCCGAAAGAAGGCTCACGCATTCCCGGTATCCGCAAATGGCCGCAGGCCTATCTGCCCAAAATTTACGACGCGCGGTGGGTCGATGAGCTGGTCTATGTGGCGCAGGAGGATGCCGAGGACATGAGCCGTCGCATGGCGAGGGAAGAGGGCATTTTTGCAGGCATCTCAGCTGGCGGGGCTTGCTGGGCGGCGCAAGAGGTCGCGAAGGCTTGCCAAAACGCCGTCATCGCGTTTGTGGTTTGCGATCGGGGTGACCGCTACCTCTCCACCGGCGTATTCCCTGCTTGAAGGGGGGAGCGATGAGCAGCGAGTTTCGTTTTTGCCCCTTGTGCGCCAGCTCCCTGGCGTGGTTGCCTCACCGCGACGACGGGGGCATCAAGGAGCGGCTGTCCTGCCCGAGTTGTGGCTTTGTGCATTGGAACAACCCCACGCCCGTGCTGGCCGCCATTGTCGAATATCGAGGCCAGGTTTTATTGGCCCGCAACGCCGCTTGGAGCGGGCGCATGTTTGCCCTGATCACCGGCTTCATGGAGGCGGGTGAGTCGCCGCAGCAAGGCATTGCCCGTGAAGTCAAAGAGGAAACCAACCTGGATGTCACCGCGCTGGACTTGGTGGGGGTGTACGACTTCCAGCGCATGAACCAGGTGATAGTGGTTTACCACGTGGTGGCCGAGGGGGAGGTGGTGTTGTCGCCCGAGTTGGCTGAATACAAATTGTTGGATCTTGATCAGATTCGTTGTTGGCATCAAGCCACGGGCGTGGCTTTGGCCGATTGGTTGAGAGCCCGTGGCATGGAGCCCCAATTCATGGAGTTTGACCGTGCTTGAAGTTGATACCCGGGGTTTGAAATGCCCCTTGCCCATTTTGAAGGCCAAAAAAGCCTTGACCGGTTTGGCCCCCGGCGACTTGTTGAAGGTGGTGGCCACCGACCCCGGCTCGGTGCGTGATTTTCAGGCTTTTTGCAAACAGACCGGACACGGTTTGTTGTCGCAAGAACAAACCCAGACCGATTCAGGCCTTGAGATCTCGCACGTGATTCAGCGCAAGGCCTGAGCCGGTTGTCAGAGCGACAAGCCCTTGAGGTAGTTGCGAAAGGATTCGCTGACTTCGGGGTGTTGCAAGGCCAGCTCCACCGTGGCTTCTAAGAAGCCTTCTTTGGAGCCGCAGTCGTAGCGCTTGCCGCTGTATTCCCAGGCATAAACCGCTTCACGGGTCATCAGTCGGGCTATGCCATCGGTGAGTTGAATTTCCCCGCCAGCGCCTTTGGGCTGGTCGCGCAGGATGTCAAAAATGGCGGGTGTCAGCACATAACGACCCGCCACACCCAGGCGGGAAGGGGCCACTTCGGGCATGGGTTTTTCGACGATGTGGCTGACCTTGAGGGTGTGCGGTTCGACCGTTTCGCCCACCACAATGCCGTAGCGACGAACATGCTCCAAAGGCACTTCTTGCACCGCCAAAATGGAGCGGCCCAGCTTGTCAAATTGACGGGTCATTTGCGCCATCACGGGCTCTCCACCCGGTGGGGCCGTCATCAGGTCGTCGGCCAACAACACGGCAAAAGGTTCATTGCCGACCAGATGTGCCGCGCACAGCACAGCATGTCCCAGGCCCAGTGAGCGGGGTTGGCGCACATAGGAAAACGACATGTCATCGGGTTGCAGCTCGCGCACCAATTTCAGCAGCGCGTGCTTTTGCGCGGCCTCCAACTCGGCTTCCAATTCATAGGCCGTGTCGAAGTGGTCTTCGATGGCGCGTTTGGAGCGCCCCGTCACAAAAATCATGTGTTGAATGCCCGCCGCATGGGCTTCCTCGACCGCGTACTGGATCAACGGCTTGTCCACGATGGGGAGCATTTCTTTGGGCGAGGCTTTGGTGGCGGGCAAGAAGCGGGTGCCCAAACCCGCGACAGGAAAAACCGCTTTGCGGACGCGTTGTGTGGTGTTCATCGTTGGCATTTTTACTACAAATCGAAGTCGAGTTCGTGACAAACGGGTTGGGTTTAACCCAGGCGTTTGAGTTGCTCACTGAGGCTGACCAGTTTGGCTTGGAAATCGGCCACGCGTTTGTTTTCTTGTTCAATCACGGCCGCCGGTGCCTTGGCCACAAAGGCTTCGTTGCTCAGCTTGGCTTGGGCTTTGCCGATTTCGGCTTCGAGCTTGGTCATTTCTTTGCCCAAGCGGGTTTTTTCAGCCGCCACGTCAATTTCCATGAACAAGCACAAGCGGGCATGGCCGAAAGCCGCCACCGGCGCGGCCTGGGCTTGCGCCGCCCACTCGGCTTCATTGGCAAACAACTTGACTTCGGACAACTTGCCCAAGGTTTTCAGCACCGGAGCGGCTTGGCTCAGAAAGGCCATTTCTTCGGCGTCAGAGGCCAACACCAGCAAAGGCAGACGCACGCTGGGCGAGACATTCATTTCGCCACGCAAGGTGCGGCACACATCGACCAAACCCTTCAAGCGGTCCACATAGGCAATGGCAGCGGCGTCAATTTTTTTCAGGTTGGGTTCGGGGTACTCGGCCACGCTGATGGAGGGCTTGTCATCGCCCCCCAAGCCGGCCACTGGGGCCACGACCTGCCACAGGCTTTCGGAGATGAACGGAATCAACGGATGGGCCAGTCGCAAAATGCTTTCCAGCGTGCGGATCAGGGTGCGGCGGGTGGCGCGTTGCTCGGCTTCGGTGCCGGTTTGCAGTTGCACTTTGGCGATTTCCAAGTACCAGTCGCAGAATTCGTTCCAGACAAAGTCATACAGTTTGTTGGCAACCTGGTCGAGTCGGTAGTCGGCAAAGCCCTGAGCCATGTCGGCCTTGAGTTGTTCCAGGCCCGAGCTGATCCAGCGGTCGGCCTGGCTGAAGTGCATGTAGCCGTGGGCCTTACCGCCTTCGCCGCAATCGGCCTTGGTGTGGGGCATGAGGCCGCAGTCGGCCCCTTCGCAATTCATCAAAACAAAGCGGCTGGCGTTCCAGAGTTTGTTGCAGAAGTTGCGGTAGCCTTCGCAGCGTTTGGAGTCAAAGTTGATGCTCCGGCCCAAAGTGGCCATGGCGGCAAAGGTGAAGCGCAGGGCGTCGGCGCCGTAAGCGGGGATGCCTTCGGGGAATTCTTTTTGGGTGTTTTTGCGAACCTGGGGCGCGGTTTCGGGTTTGCGCAAACCCTGGGTGCGTTTTTCCAGCAAAGGCGCCAGGCTGATGCCGTCGATCAAGTCGACGGGGTCGAGCACATTGCCTTCGGACTTGCTCATTTTTTTGCCTTGGGCATCGAGCACCAGGCCGTGGATGTAGACGTGTTTGAAGGGGACGCGTCCGGTGAAG
>CAIUTG010000012.1 GCA_903902035.1 uncultured Curvibacter sp.
CACATGTTGACTGCACGCCCCGTATTTTGGAATTGGTGCAATACCGCATGGAGGACATCCAACTGCACGGCGCCTGGACATCGCCTGCGGCTTTGGAGTTGTATCAACACGTCATAGCGAATGTGGCCCGATTGCCGGTTTTGGAGGTGGTTTCGGCCTTGCATTTTGTGGCCGACCTCACGCTGGGCATGGGCGAAGTGGTTCATGACTATTTGACGCCCCCAACAGGCGCTGCATGCCCATGAAGGCCAAACACAGGGCACAGTGTGCTCAATATGGTCGCGTGGCCTTGATGCTGCAAGGAGGCGGGGCCTTGGGCGCCTATCAGGTGGGCGTGTACAAAGCCCTGGAAGAAGCGGGCTGCATCCCCAGCTGGATCTGCGGGGTCTCCATTGGCTCCATCAATGGGGCCTTGATTGCGGGCAATCCACCTCATAAACGGTTGGAGCGACTGCAGGAATTTTGGTCCCTCGTCACCAGCCGATCTTTGGGGGCCCTGGAACCTGCCGACAGCCCGCTCGGAAAATGGGCGGCGGCGTTCAGCGGGTTCTCCACCATGATGCTGGGGCAACCTGGCTTTTTTCAACCCCATCTGGTGAACCCTTGGCTCACCCTGCCAGGCACCCAGTACGCGACCAGTTATTACGACACCACCGAGTTGAAAGACACCTTGAACCGCCTCATCGACTTCAAGCGCCTCAACAACGGTGAAATTCGCTTGAGCATCGGGGCGGTGAATGTGGCAACGGGGGACAATGTCTTTTTTGACACAGCCAAAGAGCCCATCACAGCGGATCACATCATGGCCAGCGGCGCTTTGCCGCCCGCACTGCCCATGGTCAAAATTGGCGAGTCTTATTATTGGGATGGCGGTTTGGTTTCCAACACGCCCTTGCAATATTTGTTGGATCAAGAAGAAAAACTGAGTTCATTGGTATTCCAAGTCGAACTGTTCAAAGCGGCTGGCCCGATTCCTGAAACCATGTCTCAGGTGGAGGCCAGGCAAAAAGACATCACCTATTCCAGCCGAACCCGACATGCGGCGTCTGGTTTCAAAAATGCCCTGGCGCTGCGCCGCCAACTGGCCCAAGCCTATCAACGCATTCCTGCGCGGCTGCGAACCCCGGAAGAAGAGGCGTTGATGCAGCTTTATGCCAACGAAGGGGTGGTCAATCTGATCCAGCTCATTTACCAAAGTCGGCCCGATGAGAGTGACAACAAAGACTATGAGTTTTCCAGATCCACCATGGAAGAACACGCGAGCGTGGGCTACCGGGATGCGGTCGAGACCCTTTCCCACACAGAATGGCTGGAAATGCCCGCGCCAGAGCAGGGGGTTGCCTTGCATCGATTGCATGTGGATTGAAAGAGGGAAAATGTAAAAGCGCCCTGAGGCGACTTCGGTGCAGTTACACTCTCATACAAATTGAATTTCAATGAGGGAAAGTATGGCCGAAGTTAACCAACAGGGTTCTATCTTCATCGGAGAAGGGGTCAGCATCACCGGCTCTTTGGAGGTGCCGGACATCATTTCGATCTCAGGCAAGGTCGAAGGCTCCATCACCGCGCGTCAGGTCATTGTGGAGGCCACAGGCCATGTCCAAGGCAAGGTTCAGGCTGAGCTGGTGGACGTGAAGGGCAGTATTTCAGAATACTTGTCGGCCTCCAAGTCACTGATCATTCGCAGCACAGGCGATGTCAAAGGCACGGTTTATTACTCCGAAATTGAAATTGAAAAAGGTGGGCAGTTGCAGGGTGATTTGTACATCAACGCCTGACCCCCTTTTCTCTGCGAGTCAACACCATGTCCATGTTCAATAAAAAATCCACCCCTGCCCCCGCAACGGTGGCCCCTTCCGTGCCCACGCCCCATTCCAACGAGGCTTCTCCCATCGACGTGCTTGGCGAGGGGGCAGAGCCCCTCACCCATCGCTCCACAGAAATCCTCTCGACCGAGGTGCTTGGGGAAGACGCCAGCCGCAGCATGGCCTTGGGCATCAAACCCACCGCCAAACCCTCTATTTTGAGCAATGGTTTTGAGTTTGAAGGGGTGATCAAATCCGATGGCGTTTTGAACATTTCCTCCACGTTGAAGGGCAAGGTATTTGCCAAATCCATATTCTTGGATGTGGATGGCCTGGTGGAGGGTGAGATTCAAGCCGAAGTTTTGACCATCAAGGGAAAGATCTTTGGCGAAATCCATTGCCAAGACCTGACCGTGGGTTCCCGTGCGGTCATTGATGGATCGTGTTTTTACCGCACCATCAACATTCAGCGGGGTGGTCGCATTTCTGGGAAATTAACCCGCGTCGAGTAAAGCCGATGGGTCTTTTTACTCAGGACCTACACTCGCTTCAATCTTTGGTTGATGAGCACGCCACCCTGCGCGGTCGCTTTATCACCTCGACCAATCTGCGCGTGGATGGCACGATTGAAGGGGATATTGAAGCAGCCGACCTCCCACAAGGCCCCCAGTCCAGTGTGGTGGTGGGGGCAACGGGGCGTGTTTTAGGGGACATTCGGGCTTATCGGGTCTTGGTGGCCGGACAGGTGGACGGCCACATTTACGCCACCGAAAAAGTCATCCTCGAAAAAGGATCCCGAATCAGGGGCGACATTACCTACGAGTCGTTGGAAGTCCAACAACCCATCACCCATCAGGGCATGCTGATTTCCCGTGTCAAAGGCGTCGAGGCCGTGAACCTTTAACTGGCGTGGGCGCTGACCAAGACCCGCATGGGGTCTACAAAACCCTGGTTCCGAATGACCTCAAAATGCAAATGAGGCCCCGTTGATCGGCCTGTGCTGCCCACCTCGGCCAGTATTTGGCCTCGTGTGACGGGCTCCCCCACGGTGACCAGCACTTTGCTGGCGTGGGCGTATTTTGAAATGATGTGACCGGCGTGTTCCACTTCAACGAAGTTGCCGTAGCTGTCGTTGTGCTCCACCTTGATGACCACGCCATCGCCCGCAGCCAGAATGGGGGTGCCGGGGTGGGCATTGAAATCAATGCCTGAGTGGAAGGCCAGGCTTCGGCGAAAGGGGTCAATCCGCATGCCGTACAAACTGGTCAGCTCTTTTTTACCAGCCAGGGGCTGACCTGTCGGCAAGGCCCGCAGTGCTTTGTACTCCTGGGTCCATTGTTCAAGGATGCGCTGGGTCAGCTGGTTGACGTCTTGGCTGACTTTCAGGTCCCGCTGGGCGTCTTCAGCAAAGGATTCATGCTCGGCCAATAACTCTTGGATGGGTTGGACCGAACCGCCTTGGTTGCTAAAGTCACCGGCCTTCACTTTGAAAATGACGGGCGTTGCCAACTCCGAAAAACGGTCTTTGGCCTGTTTGATCTGATCCACTTGTTGGGTCAGTGCGACCAGCCGATCCTCAAAGGTTTTTAGCTTTTGTTGGTATTGCGCCTCGACCCGGCGTTGCTCAGCCTCGGAAACCACCCCGCCCATGGCATGGGCCCAATCGGGTTTGACCTCGATGGCAATTCGGATACCAAGGAAATAAAGCAGGGCACCAAACAACACAAAGCACACGGCACTGGCCAGCACCGCCATGCTGATTTGGCGTGAAGTGATGTTGACTTTCGTCAGCTTGGCCGTTGGACCGGAAATCCAGATAAGTTGCATCGGAGCGTGTGGTTTCGACAAAAGGAAACTAGTCGAACACCAGGACCGACTTTCGTTTTCTTACTATTGTAATATTTAGTTAAAAATAAGCCAAAATCATCTGACTGATTCACTGAGGTTTTGTGCAGGCGCGACTTGACAGCTTGTGCCATACTTCAGCCGCGCTGATTCGCGAACGGGTTTCCATGTACTTGCCCCCCCAGTTTTCTCCCAAAGACCCCCAATGGGCCAGTCGCCTGATGCGCGAATTCCCATTGGCCTCGCTGATCACCAACGACGACCAGGGCCTGCCATTCATCACCCATTTGCCTTTGCACTTGGACCCAGAGGGCCAGCACCTTTACGGCCACTGCGCCCGTGGCAACCCCCATTGGAAATATTTGTTGGCACGACCCCAATCGGTAGTGACTTTTTTAGGCCCCCAGGCCTATATGTCGCCCCAGGTCTACCCCGACCTTGTGCGCGTGCCGACCTGGAATTACCTGGCCGTTCACGTCACCGTGACGGCACAACTGATTGACAATGCCGCCCCCAAGGAGCAATGGCTCAAGGCCCTGATTGCCGACCACGAGCCGCCCTATGCCGCGCAATGGCAAGACTTGCCCGAGGATTACACGCGAAAAATGTTGCAGGCCATCGTGGGCTTTGAATTGAAGATAGACCGCTTGGAATGCAAACTCAAGCTCAATCAGCACCGTCCCGAATCTCACCAAGCCATGTACCAGGCCTACGCCCAGTCCGAGGACAGCGCAGCGCGTGACTTGGCCTTGTGGATGGAGCGCTTAGGGATGGTGTCCTGAGGTGACGCACGAAGGCTGGATGACGCAGGCACTGAGTCTCGCGGCCAATGCCGCCGCTGCCGGGGAGGTGCCGGTGGGCGCCCTGGTGGTCAAAGACGGGCAGGTGCTGGCGCGTGCCCACAACCAAAACATCGGGCTCAAAGACCCCAGTGCCCATGCTGAAATGCTGGCCTTGCGTCAAGCGGCCCAGGTCTTGGGCAACCACCGCCTGGAAGGCTGCACCTTGTATGTGACCTTGGAACCTTGTGCCATGTGCAGTGGGGCGATTCTGAACGCTCGGTTGGCGCAAGTGGTGTTTGGGGCCAGCGAGCCCCGCACCGGGGCGGCGGGGTCGGTGGTGAATTTGTTTGCACAAACCCAGCTCAACCACCAGACCCAAGTTCAGGGCGGGGTCTTGGCTGAACCTTGTGCGCAGATATTGCAGGCGTTTTTCAAACCCCGGCGCATCAATCCAGCGCCGCTGCGGGACGATGCCTTGCGCACCCCCGATGCGGCCTTTACCGAGTTAGCCGATTACCCGTGGGCGCCTCATTATGTGACTGATTTGCCCAGCGCCCAGGGCCTGCGCCTGCATTACCTGGATGAAGGGCCTGAAGACGCCGAGGTCGTTTGGCTGTGCGTGCACGGTCCCTCAAGCTGGGGTTATTTTTTCCGGCAAATGATCCCGGTGTTGCTGGCCCATGGGCACCGGGTGGTGGTGCCGGATCGGTTGGGCTTTGGCAAGAGCGACAAGCCGAAAAAAGAGGCCTTTCACTCAGCAGCACGCCACCAGCAGATCCTTCAAGAACTGCTAGAACGCTTGGCATTGCGACAAATTTTGCTGTTGCACCAGGGGCCGTTTTCAGGTCAAGCCCTGGCGGGAAAGGCTTACCAAGCGCCTTTTCCAGATCCAGGCCACCAGGCGGCCTTGCGTGCGTTTGCGACAATGAAAATCGATCACACCCCCGTTCAATTCGACGGCGGCGCCTTTCAAGTGCTGGGCACCCTCGAGTTGGGCCCTGCAGAACCAGACGCCCAACAGGCCGAGGCCGCTGTGCGACACTTCTTTCCTCATTAAAAAAAGCCATGTCCCATCTCTACATTTACTCGCCCTCCGGGGCTGTGCGCGACAAAGCCGCCTTCAAGCGAGGCGTCAAGCGCCTGCAAGCGCAAGGCCACGAGGTGGAGGTCGATGCGCAGGCACTCAGCAGCCACACACGCTTTGCTGGCGATGACGACACCCGACTCCAAGCCATTGAACGGGCGGCCGCCAGCGGTGCCGATGTGGCCCTGATTTCTCGTGGCGGCTATGGCCTGTCCCGCTTGCTGCACCGTCTGCCATACAAAGCCATTGCCAAAGCCATCGAGAAACAAGGCACCCGGTTTGTCGGGCTCAGTGATTTCACGGCGTTTCAAAATGCCTTGCTGGCCAAGACAGGGGCCACCACTTGGGCCGGTCCCGCCTTGTGCGCCGACTTTGGTGGACAGGATAAGCCCGACGACATCATGCAGGCCTGTTTTGACGACCTGCTGCAAGGCCAAGGGGAGGGCGCAGGCTGGACCTTGCCCAAACACGACGCCGCTGAAAAACCCTTCCATTTGAAACAAGGCCAGCTTTGGGGGGGCAACCTGGCGGTCTTGAGCAGCTTGGTCGGCACGCCTTATTTGCCCAGCGTGAAGGGGGGGGTGTTGTTTTTAGAGGATGTGAATGAACATCCTTACCGCATCGAACGGATGCTGACCCAGCTCTTGCATGCCGGTGTGTTGGGTTCTCAAAAAGCCATTTTGTGGGGTCAATTCACCGATTTCAAACTCACCCCGCACGACCGGGGTTTCAAAATGGCCAGCGTGCTCGCCTGGTTGCGCAGTCAAGTCAAAGCCCCGGTTTTCACGAACCTCCCCTTCGGGCATGTGCCCACCAAGGTCTTGTTGCCGGTGGGGGCCACGGTGTCGCTCACTGCCGAGAACCGGGAGGCCTTGGTGTACTGGGGGCATCTCCATTGAACAGGCAGGGCCTTTGAACAGCGGTCGATTGACCTGAGTCAAAGAATTTCCCGCGTTTCGGTGGATACTGATGACACCGATTTTGAGGAGACACACATGTTCAAACACCTGTTATTGCCCACCGACGGCTCCGGCAGTGCCTTGTCGGCAGCCCCCCGTGCTTTGGCGCTGGCCCAAAAGTTCGGGTCGCAAGTGACCGCTGTTTTTGTGATTGACCCCTATCCCTACCTGGAGGCAGGCGGCATGGTGACATTCTCTTTGGAGGATTATTTTGTGGCCGCCCGACTCGAAGCCGATTTGGCCTTGGCCGCCATCAAGTCCGTTTTCGATGCGGCAGGATTCCCCCTTCAAACCGTGGTTCAGGAAAACCATGTGCCTTATGAAGGCATCCTGGAAGTTGCCAAGACCGTCCAGGCCGACACCATTGTCATGGCCTCACATGGCCGCAGCGGCTTTGTCAAACTGCTCATGGGCAGTGTGACTCAAAAAGTGTTGTCTGCGTCCGAAGTCCCGGTCTTGGTGGTCAAAGACGTGGCGGAAGAAGAGAGCTCCAAACAAGCGGCTTAATGACCCCTGAGCACCAACTCACCCAAATGACTGCGGCCTTGGCGTGAGGAAATACAGGCGGGCTTCAAATCCGTGAGGAAAACCTTCGGGCGGCGATCGCAATTCAAGCCGCCCCTGGTGGCGCTCAACGATGGATTTGACAATGGACAAGCCCAGGCCGAAACCAGCCTCATCTGCCGCAAAGCGAACATGTCGCTCAAGCAAGGCGTTTAATTGATCCGGCTCGACCCCAGGCCCCTGGTCTCGCACATACAAAATACCAGGTACCAAGGTGCCCACAACCACCGGCGCTTGGCCACCATAGCGCAAGCCGTTTTCGATCAGGTTGCGCAGGGCGATAGCGACCGTGTCAAAGTCGCCCAGGATCATTTCATCGCCGACCCATTCAATCCGCAGTCGCTGCTGCGTCTGCGTCGAATCTTCAAATTCCTGAACGACCGCAGCAACCACCGCATTCAGGCTCGTCGGCGCACGTGCAGTCGAGGCACTGGACTCGGCACGCGAGAGTTGCAGCAATTTTTCCGCCCGCCGCTGGAGGGTTTGCAGGGCCGATTTGACCGATTCAAGTTCCTGCCGAGCCGCCGTCGGCAGCGCCCCTGCCAAGGCATTGGCCATGCGCAACTGCATCACCGTGAGGGGGGTGCGCAACTCGTGCGCGGCATTGGCAGACAAGGCGCGCTCGGTGTTCAGCGCCTCCTCTAAGCGCCCAAGCAGGCGGTTCACATTGCCCGCCAAGGGAAGCCATTCATCTGGTAGGCCCAGCCCATTCAAGGCGCTGAGGTCGTTGCCATTGCGCTGGGCCAGTTGGTCGGCAAACCCATCGACCACGCGCATGCGTTGGTTCACCATTTTTTGCACGCCATAGACCAAGGCAGGGAGTGCCAAAAAAAGGGGCAACAACAACAGGACCGCCGTTTGATTGCGGACATGTTCGCGCTCAGCCAAGGCGTCTGCCACGTGGATGAACAGCGGCTGGACCGGGTGTCTGAGCGTGTAAACACGCCACCGCGCGGTTTGCTCAAAACCAGAACGCAAGCTGACATCAAAGGCTTGGGCTGGCGCATCTTGGGATCGAAGCTGTATGCGGTGAACGCTGTCAACAACCTGGTAAACCAGAAAGCCCCTGCTGGGCACCGCTGCAACTTCGTTGCGGCCATTTTGAATGGGCGCCAAGCGCGACGCGTCTGCAGAGACCACCCCTGGCAAATCGGCTTCCGTCATTTCATGCACCGCCAATTCCAGCAATCGGTTGGCGCTGTGCACCAAGGATTCGTCCAGGTGTTGTGCCACTTCATGGTTGACAAACCAGACGACCGCCATCGCCCCCAACAGCCAGCCACCGCAGACCAAGGCAAGCAGGGAACGGTTGAGCTGCCCCGTCAGGCTGCTGGTCGAAAGGTTCATGGGGGCACGCCGACAAAGCGATAACCCTGTCCCCGCAAAGTCATGATCGAGTTGCGGCCCAGTTTTCGGCGCAAATTGCTGATGAACACCTCCAAGGTGTTGCTGTCCACTTCGTCTTGGAAACCGTAAAGCGCTGCCAGCAAGGCGTCCTTGGAGTGCACACGATCGGCGCGCGTGGTCAGGACTTGCAACAAGGCCCATTCCTTGGCGGTGAGTTCCACCGCATGGCCGCGCAACGACACCCGTTGCCGTGCCAGGTCCACCTCAATCAGTCCAAAGCGTTGAATGGCCCCTTGGTTGCCACTGCTGCGTCGCTGCACGGCCCGCAGCCGGGCCAGTAACTCGTCTGGATCGAAGGGTTTGACAAGGTAGTCATCCGCGCCCGCATCCAGGCCACGAATTCGATCTGAGACCTGGTCTTTGGCCGTCAAGATCAGGGTCGATGCGTGGGCCGCATGTTGTTTGACGGCTTGCAAAAGATCCAGCCCATCGCCGTCCGGTAAGTACAGGTCAATCAACACCACCCCCCATTCAGACAGGGGCAGCAGTTGGCGTGCGTTGGCCAGAGAATTCGCGCAGCTGACCGCAAAACCCCGCCCGGTCAAGAAGGCGCTCATGGCACCCGCCAACTCCACATCGTCTTCCACCAGCAACACGTGCAATGCAACTTCCTTTAACGAAACCCTACAGAAGCTCACCATCCTGAATGCCAGCTGAACGGCGGTTTCATTTTGTATTCAGCTTGCCCGCGTACATTTAATCGCAAGCCCATTTGATCAGATCTGCACTCACACTTTGTGAGCATTTTTTACACCCGTAGCAAACCATGCCCGCCAGTCGTCACATTGATCCATTTGGGCTCGGCGTGTGCCTGATCGTGTTCCTTTGCGGGCTCGCGCTCTGCGCCAGCCCCCTCAGGGCTGAAGTGCCCGTGATTCGGTTGTCGCCATCTCAAATCAAACAGTCTGGTGTGGTGGTTGGTGAGGTGCAAAGCCAACAAGAAACTTTATCCGCCAATATCCTTCAAGGCACGGTGAGGTTGGCCATGCAGGACGCCCGCGTGATCAGCACCCCGGTGGCCGGGGTGGTGCGTGAGTTGCGCATCGGCCACCTCCAGGAAGCGCAAGCCAACCAAGTGCTCGCCGTGATCGACAGTCGGCAATTGCTAGAGCAGCAGCGCGACTATTTACAGGTATCGACCCAAGCCAAGCTCGCCGCCCTGAAGGCCAAGCGTGATGAACAATTGTTTGACTTAGGCATCATTGCCGAAGTTCGCCTGCAAGAGTCGCGTGCCGCCTTGACCATGGCCCAGGCCCTGCAGCAAGAGCGTCGCCAAACTTTGCAGTTGTCGGGCATGGGCCATGCCGACTTGGACCGCCTGGAGAAATCAGAGCGCCTGAGTCCCTTGATCCAGCTGAGGGCACCAGCGCACGGTTTCATGAGCGAGGTGTCGGTGAGTCCGGGCCAATCCTTGGAAGCCGGTGCGGTGGTCGCGCGCATGGCCAGCGCCACCGGAGCGAGCACGGGCGCACTCTGGGTTGAGTTTCAATTGGCACAGTCCCAGGCGTCACAAATTCAGGTGGGTGATTTGCTGAACATTGCGGGGTGTGCAACACCGGCCCGTGTTTCGAGCATCTCGCCCTTGCTCAACTCGGTCAACCAAAGCCTCTTGCTGCGAGCCGAGTTGGCGGCTGCGCGCGGCTGCGTCAGGCCCAATCAATTCGTCGAGGCCCAGTTGAAGACCCCGCCGACCAAAGGCGCAGCCATGTATGTGCCTGCCCAAGCCCTATGCCAGCGGCAGGGCGAAAACTATGTTTTTGTGCGAACGCCCGATGGGTTTCGGCCTCAAGCCGTCCGGCTGGCTGAGGGCACCGGGACCACCCGCAGGGTGCTGTCGGGGGTCCGTTTGGGGGACCCCATTGCCGTTGAAGGCATTGCCGTACTCAAAGGCGCTTGGTTGGGCATGGGCGCAGAACCTGCAAAAGGGTCGCCGTAATGCTGGCGAACTGGATTGCTTTAACGCTCTCACGTCGATTGATGGTGTTGTTGGCGACTTGCGTGCTGATCGGTTTTGGCATCCAGGCCTTGCGGGTTTTGCCAATTGATGCATTTCCGGATGTATCGACCACCCAGGTCAAAATTATTCTGAAAGCGCCGGGCATGACGCCCTCTGAGGTGGAAAGCCGAATTGTCATTCCCATCGAACAAGAATTGCTTGGCATTCCTGCGCAGCAAGTCTTGCGCTCGCAGTCCAAATATGCCATTGCAGACATGACCTTGGACTTTGCTGAAGGCACCGACATTTATTGGGCTCGTCAGCAAGTCAGCGAGCGCCTCAACAACGTGATGCCGGATTTGCCAGACGGCATCTCGGGTGGGTTGGCCCCCATCACCACCCCTTTGGGCGAAATGTTCATGTTCACCATCGAAGGGCCGCTGTCGCTGAGTGAAAAACGCAGCCTGCTTGACACCGTGATTCGCCCCCAGTTGCGCGGGGTGACGGGGGTGGCTGATGTCAACACACTGGGCGGCGAGGTACGTGCCTATGAAGTGGTGCCCGACTTGAAGGCGCTGTCGGCACGTCAATTGTCATTGGCTCAATTGCAAGCGGCTGTCGAGGCGAATAACCACAACGACGGCGCGGGTCGTGTCAGCAATGGAGAGGAGTCGCTGCTGGTCAGAAGCCAAGGCAGCATCCAAAGTCTTGACGATTTGCGGGCCGTGGGGGTCCTGGGGCAAGCGGGGCAGCTCGTGCGCATCGGCGATGTGGCCGAGGTTCGCATTGGCAGCTTGACACGCTACGGCACGGTGACTCAAAACGGTCAGACCGAAGGCGTCGAAGGTTTGGTGCTGAGTTTGCGAGGCGCCAACGCACGCGAAGTGGTGCGGGCGGTGGAAGGGCGCCTCAAAAAAATCGGTCAGACCTTACCACCCGGCACCAGCATCCATCCTTTTTACAGTCGGGGTGACTTGGTCGAGCGCGCCCTGGCAACCGTCACCCAATCGCTTGTGGAAGCCATTGCGCTGGTGTTGCTGTTGCTGCTGATTTTTTTAGGCCAGTTGCGTTCCGCACTGGTGGTGGCGGTCATTTTGCCGCTCTCGGCTTTGGCCATTTTCATTCTCATGGAGCACGCCCATGTGTCGGCCAACCTGATGTCGCTGGGCGGCCTGGCGATTGCCATTGGCCTGCTGGTGGATGCGGCGGTGGTGGTGGTGGAAAACATCGAAGCACAGCCCGTCACGCCCGGCAGCCATGGGTTGAACCGAATTTACCGCGCCACACGCGAAGTGGCGCTGCCTGTGAGCGCCGGCATGTTGATCATTGTCATCGTGTTTTTACCCTTGCTGAGCCTGCAAGGCCTGGAGGGCAAGCTGTTCACGCCCGTGGCCCAGACCATCGTGTTTGCCTTGTTGTCATCCTTGGTGCTGTCCTTGACGGTGATCCCGGTGCTGGCCTCCCTGATTCTGCCGAACCAAGTGCACACGCCCCCCCGTTTGGTGCGCTGGCTGGAGCGTGCCTATGCCCCGTTGTTGAACTGGGCTTTGTCCCATGCCCGTTGGGTGGTGGTCTTTTCCTTGGTGGCCTTGGCGGGTGCAGCGGCGCTTTTTCCATTCATTGGCAAGTCTTTCATGCCAACGCTGGACGAGGGCGATGTCATCATGTAGATGGAAAAGCTGCCTTCTATCCAGTTGGCTCAGTCTTCTGCGATTGACTTGGCTGTGCAGCGGCGGGTGTTGGAAAAAGTCCCCGATGTGGCGCAATTGGTGGCTCGCACAGGCTCGGATGAGTTGGGTTTAGACCCCATGGGCCTGAATGAAACAGACACCTTTGTGGTGCTCAAACCCCGCGCACAATGGGTCTCGCCCAACAAAGAGGCCGTGGTTGAGCAGTTGCGAAAGGTGAGCCAGGCGTTTGCGGGCATCAACTTCAGTTTCACCCAACCGATTGAGATGAGAACCGCCGAGATGCTGTCCGGCGTG
>CAIUTG010000013.1 GCA_903902035.1 uncultured Curvibacter sp.
CTCAAGCGTTCCCCAGGAATGGTTGAGCATCATCCGTCAATACGGAGGCGAGATCAAAGAAACCTATGGTGTGCCGGTGGAGGAGATTGTTCGGGGCATCCAACAGGGCGTTCGGAAGGTGAACATCGACACCGACATTCGACTGGCCATGACCGGTGCCATGCGCCAACTTTTGGCCGAGCAACCCCGTGAGTTTGACCCCAGAAAGGCTTTGTCGGCCGCCAAAAACGCAGCGCGCGGTATTTGCATCGCACGCTTTGAGGCTTTTGGCTGTGCGGGCCAAGCGCCCAAGATCAAACCCATCCCCCTTGAAAAAATGATTCCTCACTCATGAGGGAAACCGGGGCAGCTCCAATTGAAATTCCGCCCCGCCATCGGGGTGGTTTTGAACCCTTAAACGGCCTTGGTGCTGCTCCACAATGCCATAGCTGATGGACAAACCCAGGCCGGTTCCCTGTCCCACCGGCTTGGTGGTGAAAAACGGGTCAAAAACCCTTGGCAAGTGTTCTGGCGGAATGCCCTTGCCGTTGTCACGCACGGTGACGGTGGCACGCGCCTGGGTCGACACCACGCCGATCCAGATCTGGGCTGGCTCGGCGCGTTGTGTGGCGTCGAATGCGTTTTGCAAAAGGTTCATCATGACCTGCTGGATTTGCGCGGCGCAGCCCCAGACGGGGACTGGGCCAGTGGGGTTCCAGTGCAGTTCGAACGGCGACACCAGCCCTTTTTGAACCCAATGCAAGGCCCGGTTAATCACTTCCACCAAGTCAAAATCGGCCATCTCTTCTTTGTCCACCGCCGAAAAGCGCTTGAGACCGTGAACAATGTCGGCGGTGCGTTGTGCGCCTTCCAGTGTCCCGTCTATCAAGGAGGGCAAATCTTGCAAGAGCGGGTCAATGCGCAATGAAGTTCGCAAAGCCTGCAAGTCCGCCAAGGGGACTTTCGCATGAACAGCCCCCAGGTAGCGCTGCAAACGGTGACAATATTTTCGTAAAGCGTGTGCATTGCCGAGGACAAAACTGATGGGGTTGTTCAGCTCATGCGCGACCCCGGCCACCAACTGACCGAGCGAGGCCAGTTTTTCAGAATGAAGCAGTTGCATTTGTGCGTACTTCAGGCGCTCGTGGGCATTTTGTAGCTCTTGATAGGCCTGCTGGAGTTCGGCATTTTTTTTCTCCAACTCGATCTCATCCTGGATGAGTTTGGAGTACACCTCATCCATTTTGTGAATCACATCGAGCCAGGTTGACTCATCGACGTCATGAAATGGATTGGACATCAATGCACCGTGCACACCATGCAGGGGTCAAAGGATCGAACAATGTGCTGCACCGCGACTGGGGTTTTTTCACCCGCCAAAACCGGAGCCCCAACCAAGGCCTGCTCCAAAGCACCGGGGACGCCCTCCGCGTCACGTGGCGAAAAATTCCAACCCGTCGGCGCCACAATTTGGTAATTCGCAATGCGTCCATTTTGGACCGACACCCAATGCCCCAGGCTGCCTCGTGCCGCTTCGCTCAAGCCCACCCCTTGGCCTTCCTTGGGCAAATGAACGGGTGTAAAAAACGCTTGACCCGGTATGATGCTGTGGAGCCAGTGCTCCATCGCCACGACCCCTTGGGCGAGCTCGGCCAATCGCGCCAACACACGGCTGTACACCACCCCGCCATGCCGCATCACCACATCGCGCACCAATGGATTGGCGCTGACGAGCTGCCGTGCAATCGCACCGGTTTCGACCACTTGACCGCCGAGTCGGGGGGCTTTGTTCCAGGTATAAGCCCCCCGCCTTGTCCAACAAAGGTTGGGTCAGCCCCACCGCCGGATGCAAGGGCGCTGTGCCACCCACCAGCCAAGCATGGGTTGCGTCTTCGGTGATGGTGGCGGTGTCCAGCGCTTCAAGTTGCCCTGGCTGCCCCAAGGGGGCATCACGCCAAACACCCCGTGCCAGCGCAAGGCCTCCGTCTGGCTGGGGATAGGCCCCATAGCTCAAATACCGCCCGGGGCCGGGCCCCAGATTCATCAGCTGGGCATCGTGAACCAGCGACATAAAAAACCGGACATCGCCTTGCGTCGGGTCTTGTGCCACCCAAGACCACAGGGCCTCCTCGGACTGGAGGCTGTTAAAAACTTCCAGTGGTGAGCCCAACAGATGGTTTTCCAAAAAGGTTCGAAACTCGCGCAGTCGAGACAGCAAGCGAACCCGCTCGGCGGCATCAATGGCACGGCTGCTTCCCCCAGGTTCAATCGATTGTGTATGCGGCCACTTCCCCGCCAGCGTTCCCAGCATCATCATCCAGCGTTGCCGTGCGGCGATGGCTTGCCGAATCGACACCCCCGTGTCCGTTGAAAAACGCCTCAGGGCCTCGCCATACCAAGGTCGATCTGCATACACCATGCGGCAAAAATCCGGCATGAAAAAGGCATAAAAATGCGTCAAATGATCGGCCATGTTTTCAGTCGCTGCGATCAAATTGATGGCATTTTGACCATTGGCAGGCATCTCTCTCAGGCCCGCCAGGTCAGCCAAGGCGCGGGCCGCCGCAACCGATTGGGACACCGAGCAGATGCCACAAATCCGAGGCACGTAAATCAGCGCATCCGGGGCCGGCTTGCCTTGCAAGATTTGCTCGAAGCCGCGGTACATGGTGGCATTCACTTGGGCTGATCTGACCCGCCCGCGCACCACCTCCAAAGCAACCTCCAGGTCCCCCTCGACCCGATTGAATGGCCCCACGATCAAGCGGCTCATTTCAACCTCGTTTTTCGCACGGCGGGCTTGATTTCCAGGTGATTGGCGGTGGCATTGGTGCGCACCCGCTTGGGGGTGGCACTTTTAGAAAGCGAGGCCAATGCAACGAACCACGCTTTAGGCATGTCGGTGGGCAAGCCAATGGGAATGCCGGCCAATTTAGGCGTTTCGTGAAAGGGGTGGCCAGGCTCCTGGAAACCGGGCTCGGTGCAGGCAATGCAGGCATAGCCACCCCGGGTACAGGAGCCCTCGCCATTCCACGGATGGATGTTGCAATCCGCATGAACCTGGGTGCCTTTGCATCCGAGGTGCTCCATCATGCAGCCCAAGTCTGAGGGTTTTTCAGCACTTGCCTTGAATTCGTAATACTCATTTCGCGTACAGCCGTGGTGAACCAGCTGATCGGCATAAAAACGCGGACGGTTCAGGGGGTCCAGATCCGACGCCTCAAATGACCCGGCAGCCAAGGCCATGAGTGTGTCGATCACCCAGCTGGGATGGGTCGGACAGCCAGCCAGATTGATGACGGGCAAGCCACGACGCGAGCGAAATTCACCGCCCAACAACCCGCCGAGGGTTTCGTCTTCGTATTGCAGACCGCAAGCCTCCGTGGGGTTGCTGCCCCCTGCGGTGATGCCGCCCCAAGCGGCACAACTTCCAACGGCCAGCACATAGTCGGCACAGGTCGCCAGTCGCTGCACCCAATGAATCATGGGCACGCCCGTCCCCGCCAACAAATGGAAGCGACCGCTGCCCTGTGGCCCCTGCAACAATGAGCCTTCGATGCACAAAGCGTCCAGGGGCCGCTTTTGTTCGATCACCGCATCCAGGAGCGTGAGCAATTCATCGCCGCTTTGCAAAGACAAGGAGGGATGCCAAAGCAGATGGACATTGGCATTTCGCAAATGGCCCAAAAAGTCAGGGGTGTCTGCACACAGCAATGACATGCTGCAACCACCACACCCCCCTGACTGCAACCAGAGCACATTCACACCCCATCCTCCAAGCCAAAGCGCTGCATCTTGGCGCGCAAACCCACTCGCGACAGCCCCAACTCTTGTGCCGCGCGGGTTTTGTTGAAGCGATGGCGCAACAGGGTTTCGCGCAAGAGCATGGCCTCAATCACATCCAAACGCTCCGCCAGCGTTCCTGTTGCAGGGACTCTGGCGCGCAAATCTGCACCCGAACCCAGGCCCAAACCGCCCCCTTGTAAAACACGGCTGGAGAATGCAGAGGGTGACCAATCCGCCCCATCCGTCAAAGCCAAAGCGCGGGCCATTTCGTTGCGCAACTCACGGATATTGCCAGGCCAGGAATAGGCCATCAGGCAAGCCATCACCTCGTTGGGCACCTCCCTGGGAGGCAAGCCCAATTCAGCGGCCACATCGTGCGCTAGTTGTTGTGCAATGGGGGGAATGTCACTGGCTCTTTCACGCAAGGGTGGCATGGTCAGGGTGACCCCTGAGATGCGGTAGTACAAATCTTGCCTGAACAAGCCCTCCTGAACCCGCTGCTCCAAATGACGGTGGGTGGCCGTGATGACGCGCACATCGACAGGAATGGGCCGCGTGCCCCCCACGGGCCGAACCTCGCCTTCTTGCAAGACGCGCAAAAGCTTGACTTGAAATGCGGGCGATGTTTCGCCAATCTCATCCAAAAAAACCGTGCCTCGGTGAGCCCGCTGAAATAAGCCCACGTGGTCTTCATAAGCACCTGTGAAAGCGCCACGTTTATGACCAAACATCTCCGACTCCAACAAGGTGTCTGGAATGGCCGCACAGTTTTCCACCACGAAGGGACCGGTCATGCGTGGCGACGAGAAATGGATGGCGCGTGCCAGCAACTCTTTGCCCGTGCCCGACTCTCCCAGCACCAGCACCGACAGATCGTAGCGGGACACTTTTTGGGCCATTTTGCACACGGCATCCACCGGACTGCCTGGCGCTCGAATCAGACGTTCAAAGCCAAAAACATGCCTCGCCTGCGCCAACTGGGTGGCGGCCAGTTGGCGCAACACCGGCGTGCCGATGCGCAATTCCAGGTTCAGACGGCTGGTTTGGCGCTGCAGGATTTGCGCCTCCACCGCATTGCGCACGACTTGCAACAAGTGATCCGGAGACCACGGCTTCAAGATGTATTGGTAAATGCCAGCTTCATTGATGCCCGCAATGATGTCTTGCGAATCCGTGTAACCGGAGATCACAATGCGAACCGTGTCAGGCCAGCGCTCCCGAACCTCTTTCAAGAAGCCCACGCCGGTGGTGTCGGGCATGCGCTGGTCACACAAAATCACGGCGATGAATTGTTTATCGCACAAGGCGCGGGCCTGCGCCGCCGAAGAGGCGGTGAGAACGGCGAAGTCTTCTTCCAGGGTGCGTCGAATGGCATCCTGTGAGCGCACTTCGTCGTCAACCACCAAAACCGTGGCAGTGTTGTCGGAAAAAACAGGACTGCTCATGGTGGGGATTGGGTTTTAGCAAATGCGGGGTAATTGTTCGCCGCTGAGCCAATCCACCACCCGTCGGCCACCAAACCGGGTGTTCATTTGGACAAAATGATGGGGGTCGTCGGTCACCACACCGATACAAACCGCCCCATGCCCCTGAGGGTGGCGGCGCATGGTTTGGAGCAGCGTTTCAGCCGCCTCTGGGGCAACCACCGCCACCAGCTTGCCCTCGTTGGCAATGTACAAAGGATCCAATCCCAGCAGCTCACAAGCGGCATCCACTTGCGGCTGGATGGGGATGGCGGCCTCTTCCAGCATCATGCCAACCCCGGACTGGTGGGCAATTTCATTCAGGGTGGTCGCCAAACCGCCGCGGGTGGGGTCACGCAGGACGTGCACGGCCCCCGGGGCGGCTGCCAGCATGGCGGCCACCAAAGTGTGCAAGGGGGCGGTATCCGACACCACCTGGGTTTCAAACGCCAAGGATTGACGTTCCGAAAGAACCGCGATGCC
>CAIUTG010000014.1 GCA_903902035.1 uncultured Curvibacter sp.
CGTGTGCTCTTCCGATCTCGGTCCGAGATGGACAAGGCAATGGTGAGCTTCTGTTCGATCAGAAGCACCGAAATGCCACGGCTTTTGAGGTTTTGCAAATAGGTGCCCACCAATTCCACGATTTTGGGCGCCAGTCCTTCTGTGGGTTCGTCGATGATGATCAGATCGGGGTCGCCCATCAGGGTGCGACACAAGGTCAGCATTTGTTGCTCGCCGCCCGAGAGCACCCCGGCCTCGGTGTGCTGGCGCTCTTTGAGCCGGGGAAACATTTGGTACATGTCCTCAAAACCCCAACGGGCCCGGCTGGATTTGCCCCCCCCTTTTTGTCCGAGCAGCAGGTTTTGATGGACGGTTAGTTTGGGGAAAATATCGCGGTTTTCAGGCACATAGCCCAGACCCAGGTGAGCGATTTGAAAAGCCTTTTGACCCGCCAGGTTGTGACCGTTGAAATGGATGGCCCCCTCCCAGTGAACCAGCCCCATGATGGCCTTGGCGGTGGTAGAGCGGCCCGAGCCATTGCGACCCAACAAGGCCACAATTTCGCCCGGCGCGATGGCCAGGTTCACGCCATGCAGAATGTGGCTTTTGCCGTAGAAAGCATGTAAGTCGTCAATTCTGAGCATGTCAATGCGCTCCTGGGTGGGGTTGCGCCTGCCCGGCTTGCTGATCGGCGACCACGGAGCCCAGGTAGGCCTCTTGCACCTTGGGGTTGGCGCGCACCGCATCCGGGGTGTCGAAGGCCAACACTTCGCCATACACCAAGACGGCAATCTTGTCGGCCAAACCAAACACCACCCCCATGTCGTGCTCCACCGTGAGCAGGGTCTTGCCTTGGGTGACCGCACGAATCAGGTCGATGAAGTGGCTGGTTTCTGAAACGCTCATGCCGGCGGTGGGTTCGTCGAGCAAGATGACTTGCGCGCCTCCGGCAATGGTGATGCCAATTTCCAAAGCCCGTTGCTCCGCATAAGTCAAATTGGCGGCCAACACATCGCGCTTGTGAGAGAGGTGCAAGTCGTGCAATAGCCGCTCGGTTTTTTCATTGGCGTCCTTGAGCCCGGACAAAAAGCGCAAGAAGGTGTAGCCATAACCCAGGCTCCACAACACACCGCAACGCAGGTTCTCAAACACACTCAATTTGGGAAACAGGTTGCTGACCTGAAAGCTGCGCGCCAGCCCCAATCGGTTGATCTCAAAAGGTGTTTTGTGTTGAATGGGCTGGCCGTTGAGCAAAATTTGACCACTGCTGGGGCCAAAACGACCCGAGATGAGGTTGAACAAGGTGGACTTGCCCGCGCCATTCGGCCCAATGATGGCCACCCGTTCGCCTTGCTGAACCGCCAGGTTGGCCCCTCGAATGATCTCGGTGCGGCCAAACCGTTTGCACAGATCGACCAGTTCCAAGGCCATGGGGGCGGCGGCGGGTTTGGGGACTGCGTTCATGCCGGGTCTCCTGTCGCCTGAATCTGTTCCTGGATGAGATTCCAGCGTTTGGAAAAAGCGCGTTTGCCCAAGACCAGCAAAGCCAAACCCGTGAGCAAGATCAACACGGCCCCGGTCCAGGTGGCGGGCTGGTCCACCACCAGAACCGAGCCCATAAACGGCAGATCAGGCCCCAAGGCGGCGTCCAATTGAATGTGATAAATCATTTCTACCAAGGCGGAAAA
>CAIUTG010000015.1 GCA_903902035.1 uncultured Curvibacter sp.
GTGGCGCTGGCGTCTGACTTCGACGTTGCTGTCAAAGCCGAGCCGGTGTGGCCCACCTCGACCAAGCTGCGCAAGCCCACCGCCTGGCGCAGCTCGCGCATGAACGGCGTGGCCATTTGCCGTGCTTTGCTGGCACCGGCTTGCAAGATGTCTTCCAAACGATTGGGTTGGGCCATCAAGGCTTCATAGTGGTCCCGCAGCGGGGCCACCTCCCGCTCAACCCGCTCCCACAGCTGGGTTTTGGCATCCCCCCAGGCAATGCCGTCGGCAAAGGCCTGGCGCATGGTCTCGACCTCGGCCGGGCTGGCAAAGCCTTGGTAAATCTGGAACAAGGCCGAGCCCTCGGTGTCCTTGGGCTCACCCGGCGCGCGTGAATCGGTCAAAATGCCCGCCATCAGTTTGCGCATGGTTTCGGGCTTGGCAAACAGGGGCAGGGTGTTGTCGTAGCTCTTGCTCATCTTGCGGCCATCCAGACCCGGCAGGGTGGCGACCGACGCTTCAATGACCGCTTCGGGCAAGACGAAGTGCTCGCCATACAAATGGTTGAAGCGTTGGGCGATGTCTCGCGCCATTTCAATGTGCTGAATCTGGTCGCGCCCCACCGGCACATCATGGGCTTTGAACATCAAAATGTCGGCGGCCATCAAGACCGGGTACATGAACAAGCCCGCGCTGACGTCGGCGTCGGGGTCATTGCCGGCCTCAACGTTGCGGTCCACGGCGGCTTTGTAGGCATGGGCCCGGTTCAAAATGCCCTTGCCCGTGACGCAGGTCAAGAGCCAGGTCAGCTCCGGAATTTCAGGAATGTCGGATTGGCGATAAAAAGTGACCCGCTCGGGGTCCAGGCCTGCCGCCAGCCAGGTGGCGGCAATCTCCAAAGTGGAGCGCTGAATTCGGGCCGGATCGTCGCATTTGATCAAGGCATGGTAGTCGGCGAGGAAATAAAAACTCTCAACACCAGCCTCCCGACTGGCCGCCACAGCAGGACGAATCGCGCCCACGTAGTTGCCCAAATGGGGTGTGCCGGTGGTGGTGATGCCGGTCAGAACACGGCGACTCGGGTTTGAATTCGTAGACAAAGCGGGGTGGGATGACATAAGATCTGATGAAAATCAAAAAAAGCCAATGGACTCAATGCAAATAAGCCGCGGCCGGGGTAAGAATCAGTAAATTAATCAGTAAATAACCCAGGCTCATCAAGGGTTGCAGCCAAAAACGGCTGACGATGCCGGCCAGCACCAAGCCCATCACGATGAAAAATCACCAGGGTTCAACCCGGGATAAAAGTGCGGCTTGCTTCCATGGCAATAGCCCCACCAAAATACGGCCCCCATCCAACGGGGGCAGGGGGAACAAGTTGAAGGCCCACATGACCAGGTTCCAGGACACCCCGGCTTGGCCCATTTCAATGAAAAAGCGCTCGCGCACGTCGAATGCGGCCAAGACCACCAGAAAAATGGCCCACAAAAATGCCTGTGCCAAGTTGCTGGCAGGCCCTGCCAGCGCGACCCAAATCATGTCGCGTTTGGGGTGTCGCAAACGGCTGAAGTTGACGGGCACTGGCTTGGCATAGCCCAAGACGAAAGCGCCAGAGGTCGCAAAATAAAGCAGGGCCGGCATGATGACCGTCCCCATCCAATCGATGTGACGGGCTGGATTGAGTGAAATTCTGCCCATCACCTCGGCCGTGGGGTCGCCGAAGAAGCGGGCCACATAGCCATGTGCCGCCTCGTGAAGGGTGATGGCGAACAACACGGGCAGGGCATTGATCAGCAGGGTTTGAATCAGGGTGTCTAAATTGTTCACACCCGGATTGTCTCAAAGTCCGAGGGGCCTCAAAGTCCCAGTGAGACCCAATCGCCTGCCCCTGCCCGAATCACCACGGGGTCGCCGCCCTCGCCCATGGGCGTGAGGTCGAGCACCGTGGTGGCTGCCTGGGCGCAAGCGCCTGCGTCCACGACCCCGGCCAGGGCGTGCTCAAAGCGCTCCCGAATGAGTTCGGGGTCGTTCATGGGCTCGGTGTCGCCGGGGGCAATCAGGGTGGTGGCCAAGAGCGGCTCGCCGTGGATTTCCAGCAACATTTGCAAGGTTTTGTGCTCAGGCACGCGCAGACCAATGGTTTTGCGCTGCGGGTGGCTGACCCGGCGCGGCACCTCTTTGCTGGCTTCCAGAATAAAGGTGTAGGCTCCGGGTGTCGCCAATTTCAACAGACGGTATTGGCGGTTGTCGACACGCGCAAAGTTGGCCAGGGCAGACAGGTCTTGGCAAAGCAAGGTGAGGTGGTGCTTGTCGTCCACTTGCCGAATGCGGCGCATTTTTTCGACGGCGTCTTTGTCGTCCATGTGGCAAACCAAGGCATAGCTGGAATCGGTGGGAACGGCCAGCACGCCCCCGGCTTTTAACAAAGCGGCGGCTTGCTTGAGCAAGCGGGCCTGGGGGTTGTCGGCATGGACTTCGAAATGTTGTGCCATGGGGGTTCAGCCTCGGTGAATTCAGGTTTCGGGGTGGAAGTCTTCTTGCAAGATGTCCACTAGTTTGTGCCGTTCTTCATGCTGGGTCAACCAAGCACCCATGCAGCCTGACA
>CAIUTG010000016.1 GCA_903902035.1 uncultured Curvibacter sp.
AATCTCTTCCATGGCAATCATGTGCGCCAAATAGCCCATATTGGCGCCGCCGTACTGTTCACTTACCGTGATGCCGAGCACGCCCAGGTCGCCCATCTTGCGCCACAGGTCCATCGGAAACTGGTCGTGGCGGTCGATGTCGGCTGCGCGGGGGGCGATTTCGGCCTGGGCAAAGTGGTGCACGGCCTCGCGCAAAGCGTCAACGTCTTCACCCAATTGAAAATTCAAACCTGGCAATTGACGGGGGATGGCAAAGCTCATGGGGATCTCCTTTTGGGGGTTTTCAGATGTTTGGCCAACAAAGACAGCACTTCTTTTTCTTGCGCCTTGACCTCGTCCAGATTGGCTTGCAAATCAGCCATCTGCACCTGGAGTTGTTGCTTGTGTTCGGCCAAAATTTCCGCAAATTTTTGCAACTGAGGGACGGTGTCTCGCGGGCTGTCGTACATGTCCAAAATGGCTTTCGCCCCCAGCAAGGACAAGCCCAGGCGTTTGGCTCGCAAAGTCAGCTTCAGGCGGGCCCGGTCGCGGGCGCTGTAAACCCGGGTGCGCCCGCCCGGGCCCATCCGTTGAGGCTGCAACAAACCCATGTCTTCGTAGAAACGAATGGCACGGGTGGTCAGATCGAATTCCTTGGCCAATTCGCTGATCGAAAACCGGGGAGACGGCAACACAGGAGACATACAGGGTGGAATTTTGCGATGACGTTGACGTAAACGTCAATCATAATCGCCCCATGAATTCATCAAAACAAACCCTGGTTTACCCTTTGGGCGACCACCTGCCCGAAGTGGGCTCCACCTTGGAGGTGGCCCCTGGCGTGCGCTGGTTGCGCATGCCCTTGCCGTTTGAACTCGACCACATCAATTTGTGGTTGCTGGCAGATGAGCTCGATGGCGTCCAAGGCTGGACAGTGGTGGATTGCGGCATCGACGATGCGAACACACGCGCCCATTGGGAAACCCTGTTTGCCACGGCGCTAGAGGGGCGGCCCATTTTGCGGGTGATCGCCACCCACATGCACCCCGACCACCTCGGCTTGGCCCACTGGTTGTGTGCGCGTTGGCAGGTCCCGCTTTGGATCAGTGCGGCAGAGTATTTGGCAGCGGCCAAAGCGACCCACAGCCCCGATCCGGCGAGCTTGCAAAACGCCAGCGATTTTTGCCGCAGCCACGGCCTGTCGGACCAAAAAGCCATTGAGCACATGCATTACCGAAATGCCTTTTATGCCCAATTGACGCCACGGGTGCCGCCCTGCTATGTGCGCCTGCAAGCGGGCGACACCCTCACCATTGGGGGCGCCCGCTGGCGTTGCATCGGTGGCTTTGGTCATTCACCTGAACACATGGCCTTGGCTTGCGAGGAGCGGGGCTTGTTGATTGGTGGCGACATGATGCTGCCGCGCATCTCCACCAATGTCAGCGTTTATGAAACCGAGCCTTTGAGCAACCCGGTGCAGCAGTTCCTGGACTCCATCGACCAACTGGCGCCCTTGGCGGAGGAAACCTTGACCCTGCCATCGCACGGCAAACCCTTTCGGGGGCTTCACCACCGGATTCAACAACTGCACCAGCACCACCAGGAACGCCTGGCCGAGCTGGAACAAGCCTGCACCGAGCGCGCCCTGTGCGCGGTGGATGCTTTGGGCATTTTGTTCAAACGGCCACTGGACGACCACCAATTGACCTTCGCCTTTGGCGAGGCCGTGGCCCATTTGCACGCCCTCTGGTATGCCCACCGGGTTGAGCGTCAAAAAGATTCTTCAGGGGTTTTTAGATTCAGAAGTCAAGTCGTTTAGACCCTATCGAATCCATATTAGACGCCAATATCTAAAGTCGATGAGCGGCAGCTTGCATCGACATAAACCACCACATTCACCTTTAAAGTCGCCTCTGTCTATGCCCCAGTAACAATGATTTGATGGCCAAAAAGGCACCCCGTCGGACCGCAGAGCGCATCCTCGAAACCACATTGGGCCTTTTTAATCGGTTTGGTGAGTTGAATGTCACTACCACTTTGATTGCGGCCCAAATGGGCATCAGCCCCGGCAATCTTTATTATCACTTTCCCACCAAAGAGGAATTGATCAATGTTCTGTATGGACAGTTTGAGGACCGCTTCGAGGCCTTGCTGAAAAACCCACCGCCCGCCAATCTGGAGGTCACTCGGGAACACCTGTTGGCGTTGGTGGGTGAAATCTGGAATTACCGTTTTTTGTTTCGTGATTTGAGCCATTTCCTGAGCCGCAATCGGCATCTGGAGCTGGAGTTTCCTAAGCTGTTGCGGCAGCAATCGGCATTTTTCAACCAATCCCTCCAACACCTGTCTCAACAAGGCGAGCTCAACCTCAGACCTGAGCGCATTGGCATGGTCGCCAAAGCGATGAGCATGTGCCTGACGCACTGGATCAGCGAAGAATATGTTCAGGCTCCGCGTTTGGCGCTGGAGCCTGAGCAAGCAGACTCATCTCAGGTTCGGGCGATTGACTTGTTGCTGGATCAGGTCGCGCCCTACCGCCCTCAAGCCCGCAACTGACGCTGCTGGGCAATGTCGAGCAGGCCGTCAAAAATCAGCTGCTCTACCAGTTCGAAGGAAAGGCCCATGCTGGGGGCCATCTTCCAACCGGCCCCGCCGGTCATGAGGCAGGTCGGCTCTTGACCGCTGTGTTCCCGCAGATGGGCCACCATGCGATGGACCGCCCCCGCAATCGCAAAAGTCCCCCCGCTGGTGAGCGCATCGCTGGTGTTGGTGGGGAAAGTCACCACCTCCCCGGTGGGCACATGCAGCCCCGAAGTGCCCGACTCCAGGGCCTTGAGCATGATGCCGTGCCCGGGCAAGATCAAACCGCCCAAGAATTGCCCCCCTGCATCCACCGCATCCACCGTCACGGCCGTTCCCACCATGACCACCACCAAAGGGCCTGCCTGACCCCGGCGCAGCAAACGGTGGCGCGCGCCAATCACCGCCACCCACCGGTCAGCACCCAAGCGGCCTGGAAAGTCATAGCCGTTTCTGACACCGGCCTCGAAAGCCTGCGGGACCACCCAGTTGGGCACCACATCCCAAATTTCCATTTGGGCTTCGACCCGGCGACGCACCGCCTCACCGGCCACCACACAGCCCAACATGGCGGTGGGCACCGGCAAATTCGCCCAAGCGCCTTCGGCCAGGGTGTCAATGTTTTCCAGAAACTCGGCCCCATGCTGCAACAAATCGGCACCCGGCTCGGCCCGGTCATAAAGGGCCCATTTCAAGCGGGTGTTGCCAATGTCAATGATCAGAAAAGCCATGTCGTCCCCTTTTTTTTTACAAGCACCACCGTCCAAGTGGTTCAGAGTTGACGCCAAGGCAAGCCAGCCCAACGCCAGCCCCCGGTGCGGCCGCGTTGGCCCTGCGCGTCCAAATCGCCTTCAAAGCCTTGCAGGATGTTGTAGGCCGTCAAGCCCAATTCGGTCGCTCGCTTGGCGGCGGCGATCGAGCGCACCCCGCTGCGGCACAACATCAGCAGCTTTTTGCCTGCCGCAGCGGCGGTGATTTGCGCATCAAAGTCGGGATTCATGGCCATGCCTGGCCACTGCTTCCAAGCCACCGCCACCGCACCCGGCACAAAACCCACGTATTCACGTTCGGCATCGGTCCGCACGTCCACCAAGACCGCCTGACCGGATTGCCACCAGTCGAAGGCGGTTTGCACTGTGATGTCACCGGCATAACTCATGAGGAACTCCTAAAAATAAAACCTGTTCACGGCACGGTACTCTCGCGCAAGCGCCGCCGCAAGTTTTGCACATCGGGCAAAACGCCAGCGACGGTGCGCCAAAACTGCGGACTGTGGTTCATGACCCGAAGGTGCGACAACTCGTGTACCACCACATAGTCGATCAAGTCGGGCGCGAGGTGCATCAATCGCCAGTTCAAGCGAATGGCCCCGTCTTGCCGGGCACTGCCCCAACGGGTGCGCGCCTGCGACAAACCGAGCTGGGTCCAACGCACGGCCAGTTGTGGCGCGAAATGATCCAGACGCGAAACAAAATACCCATGTGCCTCTGACCGAACCCAGCCCAAAACGGCCATGCGCAAAGCCTCTTGCGAAGGGGCTTGGCCCTTGCGCTGCCACTTGGCGGGCAAGACCAATTCCCCGGCTTCCAGCACCCCCGGCCAAGCAGGCCAGGCACTGGCCAGGCCCTCGCCCTGCGGGCCACAACGCAAGGTGATGAACTGCCCTTGCAAAGGAAATACACTGCCATCGGCCCAAGCGGGTTGCTGCGCCTGCACCTGGGCTTGGCGTTCTTGGGTTTCCCGCAATTTGGTCAAAATCCACGCCGAGCGCTCGCGCAAAGCGGCTTCCACTTGCGCGATGCTGACCCACTGCGGTGCGCGCACCACCAGCCCTTCGGGATGGATGACAAAGCCTATGCTGCGCCGTTTGCAACGCACAAAGCGGTAGGCAACCGGCACCCCGGCCAAATCCAGCGCCCGATTGGATTCCGGGTGGCTAAAGCCCTGGCTTTTGGGCTGCGGGGGCGACTCCATGCCCAGCCAATCCAGGGTCATTTGCCACCAACCCGGCATCAGGCATACGCCTCCGGATCGAGGCGATGCATCTCCCCTTCGATCCATTGTTCCACTTCACGCATCATTTCATCCGGTTGGCGTCCTGTGCTGGGAATGGGCTTCCCAATTGAGACATCCACCACACCGGGACGCAAAACAAACGACTTGCGGGGCCAACATTTGGCCGACGTCACGGCAATCGGCACCACCTGGGCACCCGTCTCAATGGCCAGGCGGGTTCCGCCCGATTTGTAATGGCCTTTTTGCCCACGCGGTATCCGGGTGCCTTCAGGAAACATGATGACCCAAACCCCCTGCGCCAACAAGCGTCGGCCTTGCTGCACCACTTTGTTAAAAGCCCGGGTGCTCTGCGCCCGGTCAATGTGGATCATGTCCAGACGCCCCATGGCCCAGCCAAAGAAGGGCACTTTCAGCAATTCTTTTTTGAACACATAAGCCAGGGGATGGGGCATCAGAGTGGGCATCAAGAAAGTCTCGAAAGTGGACTGGTGCTTGAGCAACAAAATGGTTGGGTTGATCTCCCCCAAGGGCAGGTGGTCACGACCCGTGACACGCACCCGAACGCCACAAATCACCCGCGCCCCCACAATGGCCGTGGCCAGCCAACCCGCTGCAATCCGCCACAGAGGCGTGCCCCGCAACCGAATCGACGCCAGCAACAACACCAGCGCCCAAGGCACCACGGTGAGCAGCAACCACAGGACAAACAAGGCCGATCGAATCCACGCCAAAAGGGTTGACATTAAAAATCCATTTCCTTGGGAGCGGGTGCAGCCCCGGGCTCGGTCTTTTCCAACAGCGGCTGCTGCGATTTGGCGGCCTGTTTGCTTTGTTTGAGTTGCGCGGCCTGCTGGCTTAGAAACTCATCCACAAAAGCGGGCAAGTCGAGGTGAATCCGGGTGTTGTCAGGAAATCCCGCCGACAAAGGCTGATCCCGCCACCGCGCGCCCAGGCCCGTCAGGACCAAGTGCGGCTCGCAACCCGCACTGCGGCCGGCCTGCAGGTCACACAGCTGGTCCCCCAAGACCGGCACCCCTGCCAAGGAAACGCCCCAGCGCTCGGCGATCTGCTCAAACAAGCCCGGCGCGGGCATGCGACAGGCGCAGGCCTCTTCGGGGGTGTGAGGACATAAAAAGATCGCCTCGACCCGCCCGCCCACGGCGGCCAGCATTTTGTGCATTTTGGCGTGCATGGCGTTGATTTGCACCATGTCCAGCAAACCCCGCCCCAGGCCTGCCTGATTGGACACCACCACCACCTGAAAACCGGCGTGGTTCAGGCGCGCAATCGCCTCCAAAGCCCCTGGCAAGGGACGCCATTCATCGGGGCTTTTGACAAACTCGTCGCTGGCTTCGTTGATCGTGCCATCGCGGTCCAGGATGACGAGTTTGTTGGGCATGACAGCTCCTCAGCCGGGTTAAGCAACCAAGCGCGACAAGTCGGCCACTCGGTTCATGGCGTCGTGCAAGCTCTTGAGCAGGCCCAGACGATTGAGGCGCAAGTCGATTTCTTCCGCGTTCACCATCACGCCTTCAAAGAAGGCATCGACCGGGCCACGCAGTGCCGCCAGGGTCTGCAACGAGCCGGTGTAGTCCCCCGCATCAAACTGGGCGTTGGCCTGGGGCACGGTGGCCTGCAAGGTCGCATAGAGCGCCTGCTCAGCGACTTCTTTGAGCAGCACCGGGCTGACGTGGGGGTCCACCTCGGAGCCGCCCTTTTTGAGAATGTTGCTGACGCGCTTGTTGGCCGCAGCCAGTGCCGGGGCCTCGGGCACGGCCGAAAAGGCTCGCACAGCCGTCAAGCGTTGGGCCACTTCGGACAAACGCTCTGGCCGCAGGGCCAAGACCGCTTCCACCTCCTGGGCGCTGAAGCCACCGCCCGGGTGTTGAGGATCACGCAAACTCACCGCCAACCGGTCGTAGATGAAATCGCTCAGGGCTTGCACGGTCTGCGCGGGATCGGCCACCTTGTCGCCAAACACCGGCGTGACGGCTTGCAACAAATCACGCAAGGACAGGTTCAACTGGTTTTCGATCAGCAGGCGCACCACACCCAAGGCATGGCGGCGCAGCGCAAACGGGTCCTTGTCGCCGGTGGGCAGGTTGCCGATGCCGAACAGGCCGGTGAGGGTTTCAAGTTTGTCGGCCAGGGCCACCACCACCCCCACCCGGCCGCGTGGCAAGGTGTCGCCCGCAAAGCGGGGCTTGTAATGGTCTTCGATGGCATCGGCCACCGCTTCGGGCAGGCCGTCGTTGAGCGCGTAGTAGCGGCCCATGGTGCCTTGCAGCTCGGGGAATTCCCCCACCATGTCGGTCACCAAATCGGTCTTGGCCAGCTGGGCGGCCAGATCGGCCTGCGCCACCAGCGTGGCGTCGCCGAGCTGGGCAGCAATCACCTTGGCGATGGCGCGCACCCGCTCCACCCGCTCGCCCTGGGTGCCGAGCTTGTTGTGGTAGACCACCTTGGCCAGCGAATCCACGCGCGAGGCCAGGGTCTTCTTGCGGTCCTGGTCGAAGAAGAACTTGGCGTCGGCCAGGCGCGGGCGCACCACGCGCTCGTTGCCACCGATCACCGCGCTGGCGTCGGTCGGGCTGATGTTGCTGACCACCAAAAACTGGTGGGTGAGCTTGCCCGCTGCATCGAGCAGGGGGAAGTACTTCTGGTTGGCCTTCATGGTGAGGATCAGGCACTCTTGCGGCACTTCCAGGAACTGGTTCTCGAACGCGCACACCAGCACATTGGGGCGCTCCACCAGGGCCGTCACCTCGTCGAGCAAGGCCTCGTCTTCGATGGGGCGCACGCCCTGGCCGATGCGCTGGGCGGCGGCGGCAAGCTGGCGCACGATCTCGGCACGGCGCTCGGCAAAGCTGGCGATCACCGCACCGTCGCGGCGCAAGGTGTCGGCATAGTCGTCGGCATGGGCAATGGTGAGCACCGGCTGGGCCGCCTCAAAGCGGTGACCCAAGGTGGTGTTGCCCGACTTCAGGCCCAAGACCTTGAGCGGCACCACGCTGCTGCCGTGCAGGGCGATGACCCCATGCGCGGGACGCACGAAGTGCACGCTGCTCCAGCCCGGCAACTCGCAATCGGTTTCAAGCTGGTAGGTCATGACCTTGGGAATCGGCAGCTTGGCGAGCGATTCCTCCAGTGCTTTTTGCAGACCGGTGTCGAGGCTGGCACCGTCCAACAGGCTGTCGTAAAACAGGGCTTCGGCTTTGCCATCCAGGGCGCGTTTGAGTCCGGGCACCGCCGAGGCATCGGCCCCCAGGGCCGCGAGTTTTTTCAGCAGCGCGGGCGTGGGCTGGCCTGCAGCGTCCAGACCAACGCTGACGGGCATGAGTTTTTGCTGCACCGCGCGATCGGCGGCTTTGGCGGCCACATGGGTGATGTGCGCGGCCAGGCGGCGCGGCGAAGCAAACGCGGTGGTGACACTGTCGTCGGCGGCCAGACCCAGCGCTTTGAGCTGCTCCAGCAAGACGGCGGCAAAGGCCTCACCCAATTTTTTGAGCGCCTTGGGCGGCAGCTCTTCGACAAACAGTTCAACCAGAAGATTTTGTTGGCTCATAGTGTGGTGCTCTTCCGCTCAAGCGGCCTTTTTGGCGATCTGTTCGACCCATTCGCGCGGGGCCATGGGGAAGCCCAGGCGCTCGCGACTCTCGTAATAGGCCTGTGCCACGGCGCGGGCCAGGTTGCGGATGCGGCCGATGTAAGCGGCGCGCTCGGTGACTGAAATCGCGCCCCGCGCATCCAGCAGGTTGAAGGTGTGGGCGGCCTTGAGCACTTGCTCATAGGCGGGCAGCGCGAGCTGCTGCTCGATCAGGTGCTTGGCCTGCTTTTCGTGCGCGCCAAAGGCGGTGAACAGGAACTCGGCGTCGCTGTGCTCGAAGTTGTAGGTCGACTGCTCGACCTCGTTTTGGTGGTAAACGTCGCCATAGCTGAGCGATTCGGTCCATTTCAGGTCATACACATTGTCCACGCCCTGCAGGTACATGGCCAGGCGCTCCAGGCCGTAGGTGATCTCGCCGGTGATGGGTTTGCAATCGATGCCGCCGACCTGCTGGAAGTAGGTGAACTGGGTCACCTCCATGCCGTTGAGCCAGACCTCCCAGCCCAGGCCCCAGGCGCCCAGGGTGGGGTTCTCCCAGTCGTCCTCGACAAAGCGGATGTCGTTCTTTTTGAGGTCGAAGCCCAGGGCCTCCAGACTGCCGAGGTAGAGCTCCAAAATATTGCTGGGCGCGGGCTTGAGCACCACCTGGTACTGGTAGTAGTTCTGCAGGCGATTGGGGTTTTCGCCATAGCGCCCGTCCTTGGGGCGGCGGCTAGGC
>CAIUTG010000017.1 GCA_903902035.1 uncultured Curvibacter sp.
ACCACCCAGGTTGCCGATCAGCAAAGAGCCAATCGACAAGACCACCAGCATTTGCTGCCATTCGGTTGCCAAGGGCAAAAGGCCTTCGACCAGGAGACGAATCACAATCGCAAAGGCGGCAAATTTGGGCGCGCCTGCCAACATCAAGGTCACCGAGGTGGGGGCACCTTGGTACACATCCGGCACCCACAGGTGGAACGGCACCACGCCCAGTTTGAAGGCCAGGCCAGCCACCACAAACACCAGCCCGAAGATCAGCACTTGGTGGTTCACCTGACCCGAAGAAACGGCCTTGAAAACAAAGCCCAGGTCCAAGGAACCTGTGGCACCGTACAACATGGACATGCCGTACAACAAGAAGCCGCTGGCCATGGCACCCAGCACAAAATACTTCATCGCCGCTTCCGTAGCCACCCCGTTGTCACGGCGCAAGGCCACCAGGGCGTAACTGGACAGTGTGAGCAATTCCAGGCCCAAATAGATGATCAGGAAATTGTTGCCCGAGATCATCACAAACATGCCCAGCAAAGAGAACAGGCCCAGCGTGAACAGCTCGCCCCCGCGCAACATGCCCCGATCAGCTGAATAGGGGCGTGCATAGACCAAGGTCACCGCCGTCGCAATGGCGGCAAAGCATTTGAGCCAATTGCCCAAGGGGTCGCTGACGATCAGGCCGTTGAAGCCGTACAGGGTGAACTCGCCCGTGGCATACAACAACTCCATGCCGGCCACCAGGGCCAGGGTCAGCAAGGTCAGGCCATAGGTCAAGCCACGGCGCGGCGACGTCACCCTCAGATCCCACAGGGCGATCACACAGGCCATCACCAGCAACAAAATTTCTGGATAAATCGCGATCCAGCTGAGTTGGTCAATCATCTTGTTTCTCTCTGGTCGGACGGGTCAATTCAAAGACAGTTTGGAAGCCGCGACTTGCTGCAGCAGATGGGTCACCGAAGCGTCCATCACATCGGTAAAGGGTTTGGGGTCAATCCCCATGGCCAGGACCGCCAAGGCCAGCAATCCCAGCATGGTGAATTCACGCAGACCGATGTCGCTCAATTCACGCACATGGTCGTTGGTGACGGGGCCGAGGTAAACCCGCTTGACCATCCACAAGGTGTAGGCCGCGCCAAAAATCAGGGCACTGGCTGCCGCAAAACCCAACCAGAAGTTGGCCTTGACGGCGCCCAAAATCACCATCCACTCGCCCACAAAACCGGCCGTGCCTGGCAGGCCGCAATTGGCCATGGCAAACAGCAAGGCCAAGGCTGCGAACTTGGGCATGGTGTTGACCACGCCCCCATAAGCGGCAATTTCACGCGAGTGAACCCGGTCGTACAAAACACCAATCGACAAGAACATGGCGCCCGAAACAAAGCCGTGGGCAATCATTTGCACAATGCCCCCTGCCACGCCCAGATCATTGAAGATAAAGAAACCCAGGGTCACAAAACCCATGTGCGCCACCGATGAGTAAGCCACCAGTTTCTTCATGTCTTTTTGCACCATGGCCACCAAACCCACATAGACCACGGCCACCAAAGACAGGGTGATCATCAGGTTGGCATAAGCATGGGCGGCGTCGGGCGCAATGGGCAAGGAAAAACGCAAGAAGCCATAGGCGCCCAGCTTCAGCATGATGGCGGCCAGCACGGCCGAGCCACCGGTGGGGGCTTCGACGTGCACATCGGGCAACCAGGTGTGAACCGGCCACATGGGCACCTTCACGGCAAACGCGGCCAAGAAAGCAAAGAACAAGGCCGTCTGCTCACCCATGCTCAATGGCAGTTTGTGCCAGTCCAGAATTTCAAAGCTGCCACCAGAGGCGCTGTACAAGTAAATCAGCGCCACCAAGGTCAGCAAGGAGCCCAACAAGGTGTACAGGAAGAATTTGAAGGCCGCATAAATCTTGTTGGGGCCGCCCCAAATGCCGATGATCAGGTACATCGGAATCAGCGTGGCTTCAAAGAAGACGTAGAACAGCATGCCGTCCAAGGCAGCGAACACGCCAATCATGAGGCCGCTCAAAATCAGGAAAGCCCCCATGTACTGGTTGACGCGCTCGGTGATGACTTCCCAAGCCGAGATCACCACAATCAGGGTGATGAAGGCGGTCAGCGGAACGAACCAGAACGACAGGCCGTCCAGGCGAGTGTGGTAATTCACATTGAAGCGCTCGATCCAGCTGAATTTTTCGACGAACTGCATGTCAGCGGTTCCCAGGTGGAAGCCGGTGTACAGCGGAATGGTGACCAGAAAACTGGCCAAAGCCCCCACCAGGGCGATTTTGCGTACCGCACTGGCATGGGCGTCACGCCCCCAGGCCAACAAAACCACGCCAAATGCGATTGGCAACCAAATAGCAAGACTCAACAAGCCCATGTCATTCATCCCTTACTTGTTGAGCCACACAAAATACGACATCAAGCCGAACACGCCCAGGAGCATGATCAACGCGTAGTTGTAGATGTAGCCCGACTGCAAACCACGCGCCCACTGAGCCACGCGGCCAACGATTTTCCAAGAACCATTCACAAACCAGCCATCGATGATGGTTTGATCCCCCACGATCCACAAGCCCTTGCCCAGCAAGCGAGCACCACGGGCCAGGATGTTTTCATTGATCCAGTCCATGTAGTACTTGTTCTCAAGCAAGGTGTCGATCGGTTTGAAGATGCGTTTGATGGCGGTGGGCAAAGCGGGGTTCACCATGTACATGTAGTAGGAGGACACCACACCGGCCAAGGCCAAGGCAAATGGCAGGCTGGTGAAGGCCTTCACTGCCATGCCCACCGGCCCCTCGAAACCATGTGCCAGCTCTTCCATGACGCCGTGCTTTTCGGCGTTGACAAAAATCACGTTCTTGAAGAAGTCGCCAAACAGCATGGGCTCAATCGTGAAATACCCAATCAGCACCGAAGGAATCGCCAACAACACCAGGGGCAAGGTCACCACCCAAGGCGATTCGTGTGGGCTGTGGTGCGCCTCATGACCGTGGTCATCGTGGTGGTCCCCGTGGTGGGCATCCGGGTTTTGGTCATAGCGCTCCGCGCCATGAAAAACCAGAAAATACAAACGGAAGGAATAGAACGCCGTGATGAACACGCCGGCCAGCACCGCAAAGTGGGCAAAGCCAGCGGCGGGCAAATGGCTTTCAGCCACGGCCTCGATGATGCTGTCCTTGGAGTAAAAACCCGAGAAAAACGGGGTGCCAATCAAGGCCAGGTTACCCAACAGGAAAGTGATCCAGGTGATGGGCATGTACTTGCGCACGCCGCCCATCCAGCGGATGTCTTGGTTGTGGTGCATGCCCATGATGACCGAGCCCGCACCCAAGAACAACAAGGCCTTGAAGAAAGCGTGGGTCATCAAATGGAATACGCCCACGCCTTAGGCGGAAGCGCCCAAGGCCACGGTCATGTAGCCCAACTGCGACAGGGTCGAATAAGCGATGACGCGTTTGATGTCGTTCTGGATGATGCCCAAAAAGCCCATGAACAAGGCCGTGATGGCCCCCACCGTCATGACCAGATTCAGGGCCGTGTCGCTCAACTCAAACAGGGGCGACATGCGGCTGACCATGAAGATGCCCGCCGTCACCATGGTGGCAGCGTGGATCAGGGCAGAAATGGGGGTGGGACCTTCCATCGAATCGGGCAGCCACACATGCAAGGGGAACTGGGCGCTCTTGCCCATGGCCCCGATGAACAAGCAAATGCAGATCACCGTGACCAACAACCAGGAGGTGCCTGGAAACAGCAGCGGTGCCAGTTCAGAAGTCTTGGCGAAAATATCGCTGTAGTTCAAACTGCCGGTGTATGCCGCGATCAGACCAATGCCCAAAATGAAACCAAAGTCTCCCACACGGTTGACCAAGAAGGCCTTCATGTTGGCAAACACCGCGCTGGGGCGGTTGAACCAGAACCCGATCAGCAGGTAAGAGACCAAGCCCACCGCTTCCCAACCAAAGAACAGTTGCAGCAGGTTGTTGCTCATGACCAGCATCAGCATGGAGAAGGTGAACAGCGAGATGTAGGAGAAGAAGCGGTCATAGCCCTCATCTTCTTGCATATAGCCTATCGTGTAGATGTGCACCATCAAAGACACAAAGGTCACCACCACCATCATCATGGCGGTCAGGCTGTCGATCAGGAAGCCGACCTCCATTTTCAAACCGCCCACCGTCATCCAGGTGTAGAGCGACTCATTGAAGTGCGCCCCACCGATGACATCGTTCAGGGTCAAAGCCGACAACACAAAGGCGATGAACACGCCCAGAATCGTCAGGCCCTGGCTGGCCCGGCGACCAATCAGGTTGCCACCAAAACGGGTACCAAAAATACCGGCCAGCACCGATCCCGCCAAAGGCGAAAGGGGCACAGCCAGCAACAAAGGAGCAGAAAGCGTTGCGCTCATGGTCATATCTCGGGTTGGTCTCGGCTTAGCCTTTGAGCGTGTGGAGTTCATCGACCTGGATGGTCGAGCGGTTGCGGAACAGCAGCACCAGAATGGCCAAGCCAATGGCCGATTCGGCCGCTGCCACCGTCAAGATGAAGAACACAAACACTTGGCCGTGCATGTCGCCCAGATAGCGTGAGAACGCCACGAAATTCATGTTCACAGCCAGCAGCATCAACTCAATCGCCATCAGCAGGACGATCAGGTTTTTGCGGTTCATGAAAATGCCAATCACCGACAGTGCGAACAAAATCGCACCCAGCGTGAGGAAATGGCCCAGGGTCAATGTCATGCTTTTTTCTCCTCGGCAGCGGGTTCGGTCGCTGCCACAGGTGCCACGGCTTTTTGAGTCACCGGCACCGACACCATTTCAAAACGATCGGCCGCTTTGACGCGAACCGCTTGGCTGGCCGAGATCGCTTTGCTGTCTTTGCGCGCACGCAAAGTCAGGGCAATCGCCGCCACCATGGCGACCAACAAAATCACCGCCGCAATTTCAATGGGGTAAAGGTACTCGGTGTAGAGCAACTTGCCCAAGATCTGGGTGTTGGAATACTGCAGACCCGTTTGGGCGGCGTCGGCCGCAGCGGGCAGCTCAGGCATGTCGCTGATGCGGAAACCGCCCAACAACACACCGGCCATTTCCAAAGCCACCACACAGCCCATCAGGGCGGCGAGCGGGAAATGCTTCCAAAAACCATGGCGGATTTTTTCGATGTCGATGTCCAGCATCATCACCACGAACAAAAACAACACCATGACGGCACCCAGGTAAACCAACACAAGGGCAATGGCCAGGAATTCAGCATTCAGCAAAAACCAAACAGCCGAGGCTTGCGAGAACGCGAGCATCAAATAAAGCACCGCATGCACGGGGTTGCGGGCCGTCACCACGCGAAAGGCGGCGAACAGCAACACCAGCGAGAAGAGGTAGAAGAAACCGGTTTTGGCGTCCATAGACTTGTCTTTCCAATCGTTCAGCGGTATTTGGCGTCAGCCGCTTTGGCCAAGGCAATCTCGGGCTCATAGCGATCCCCCACAGCCAAGAGCATGTCTTTGGTGAAATACAGGTCGCCCCGCTTTTCGCCCACATATTCAAAGATCGAGGTTTCAACGATGGAATCCACTGGGCAGCTTTCTTCACAAAAGCCGCAATAAATGCATTTGGTCAAATCGATGTCGTAGCGGCTGGTACGGCGCGAACCATCGGCACGCACTTCCGACTCGATGGTGATGGCCATGGCCGGGCACACCGCTTCGCACAGCTTGCAGGCGATGCAACGTTCTTCGCCGTTTTCATAGCGGCGCAGGGCGTGCAAACCACGGAAACGCGGTGACAGCGGGGTTTTTTCTTCGGGGAATTGAACCGTGACTTTGCGTTTGAACGCATAGCGACCGGTCAAAGCCATGCCCTTGAACAACTCGAACAGCATGAAGCTCTTCAAGAAGTCCTTGACTGAAAATGGGGAAGCAACAGCGGTGCTCATATCAATTCCAAATATTCAAAGGTGACAGCAACCAAAAGCCCACCACCAACAGCCACACCAGGGTGACCGGGATGAAAATCTTCCAACCCAAACGCATGATCTGGTCATAGCGGAAGCGCGGGAACGTGGCGCGAATCCAGATGAACATCGAAACCACAATGAAGGTTTTCACACCCAACCAAATCCAGCCGGGCACGGCATTGAACAGGGCATTGTCCAACGGCGAGGCCCAACCGCCCAGGAACATCAGCACCGCCAAAATCGACACCAACCACATGCTGGCGTATTCGGCCAAGAAGAAGATGGCAAAGCCCATGCCCGAATACTCCACCATGTGACCGGCCACAATTTCGGCTTCGCCTTCGACCACGTCAAAGGGGTGGCGGTTGGTTTCGGCCACACCCGAAATCAGGTAAACCAGAAAAATCGGCAACAGGGGCAACCAGTTCCAAGACAGGAAATTCAGGCCCATGCTGGCCATCATGCCCTTGCCTTGCCCGGCCACGATGGCGCTCAGGTTCATGCTGCCCGAAACCATGATGACCACCAGGAAGCAAAAGCCCATGGCAATTTCATAGCTGACCATTTGAGCCGAAGCACGCAAGGCCCCCAGGAAAGGGTATTTGGAGTTGGAAGACCAGCCGGCAATGATCACGCCGTACACCTCGATCGAGGTGATGGCCATGACCAGCAACAAGCCCGCGTTCACATTGGTGAGGGCCACATCGGGACCGAAAGGAATCGCCACCCAAGCCGCCAAAGCGGGCATGATGGCCATGATGGGGCCCAAACGGAACAAGCCCAAATTGGCCGCGGTGGGGTTGATCAATTCCTTGGTCAACAACTTCAAGGCATCGGCAATGGGTTGCAGCAAACCAAAGGGGCCAACCCGGTTGGGGCCATAACGCACTTGCATGAAGCCCAGCAGTTTGCGTTCCCACAAAGTCAGGTAGGCCACCGCGCCCATCAAAGGCAGCAACACGGCAATGATCTTGATCAAAATCCACAGCACGGGCCAGGCCATGGTGGTCCACCAAATGGAGGCACAGGCGTGCAAACCAGCGTTGTACAGCGCGTCAATCATGCGGCGGCTCCTTGTTGTTCATGGGCCGCACGGCCATCGGCCGTCATTTGCAATGACGGAGCACGTCGAACCAAGCCATCCAATTGATAAATGCTGGCCACCACGGGCACGGGCTCATGGGTTTCCGAATACCGCACCAAGGCGGCGGTGGCGTTGCTCAGGCGGTCGGCACCGAGTTGGGCTTTTTGCAGCACATCGGTGGAGGCCTCGAAATCAAAGCCTTCCAGGTTCAACAGGTTGCCCAAGACACGCAACACCTTCCAGGCAGGACGGGTTTCGGCCAAAGGCTTGACCACCGCGTGGAAGCTTTGGGCGCGCCCTTCGGCGTTGACAAAGGTGCCCGAGGTTTCGGTGAAGGGGGCAATGGGCAGCAGCACATCACTGATGGCCAGATTGGTTTTGAAGGGGCTCAAGGTCACCACCATGTCGGCCTTGGCCAAACCGTCCAAGGCGGCCGGGCCAGACAACAGGGTGTCGTGTTCAGGCTCCACATTCAACAAAACAGCGGCCTTCAAACCCCCTTGGAGCATTTCCAAGGCATTCAAACCTTGTGCTTGGGGTTGTGCCCCAACCATTTGCGCGCCCACGGAATTGGCCGCTTCGGTCAGGTAGCCGACCGTGGCTCCGGTGGTTTGCGCAATCCAATTGGCCAGGGCCAGCAAACTGGCGCCATTCGCGTGGTGCGCCACCGCATTGCCCAACAACACGGCTTTTTTGTCGCTGCCCAGCAAGGCCTTGGCCACCTGGGTGGCCGCTGGCGTGACTTGGCCCACGAAGGGGGATTCAATTTTCAGCTCTTGCGCCAAGGCCGAGGCCAGGTTCGACAAGTTCGATTCCCATTGCGAAGCAGCAGCCACCTGGAACGAGGCCAGGGGCATGGCCCAATCGCTTTGCTCGGAATGAAGGGCATGCACCTGGGCGCCTTGACGCACCGCTTGACGGATGCGTGCGGCAAACAAAGGATGGTCTTTGCGCAGGTTGGAACCCACCACCAAAACACGTTGCAACTGGCTCAAAGAGGCAATCGAGGTGCCCAACCAGCGCACGCCTTCAAATTGGGTGAATTGGGCGTTGCGCAAACGGTAATCGATGTTGTCGCTGCCCAGGCCCCGCACCAAACGTGCGGCCAAAAACAATTCTTCGACCGTGCTGTGGGGGCTGACCAAAGCGCCGATGCGATTGGCACCGTGCTCGGATTGCACTTGTCGCAGGCCATTGGCGACGTATTCCAAGGCGGTGGTCCAGTCCACTTCCTGCCACTCGCCGCCCTGCTTGAGCATGGGCTGGGTCAGGCGCTCGGGGCCATTCAGGGCCTCATAAGAGAACCGGTCGCGGTCGGCAATCCAGCATTCATTGACGGCCTCGTTTTCCAGGGGAACCACGCGCATCACGCGCTGGTTCTTGACCTGCACCACCAGGTTGGCACCGCTGGAGTCGTGCGGGGCAATGCTCTTGCGGCGTGACAACTCCCAGGTGCGGGCGCTGTAGCGGAACGGCTTGCTGGTCAACGCACCCACGGGGCACAGATCGATCATGTTGCCCGACAACTCGGAGTCCACGGTCTCACCCACCACGGTGGTGATTTCAGAATGCTCGCCCCGGTGGATCATGCCCAATTCCATGACGCCGGCAATTTCCTGACCAAAGCGCACACAACGGGTGCAGTGGATGCAGCGGCTCATTTCTTCCATTGAAATCAGCGGGCCCACATCTTTGTGGAAGACCACCCGTTTTTCTTCTTCATAACGGGAATGCGCGCCGCCGTATCCCACGGCCAAGTCTTGCAGCTGGCACTCGCCGCC
>CAIUTG010000018.1 GCA_903902035.1 uncultured Curvibacter sp.
CAGCTCGGCTTGGATGCTGGCTTGTTCGGCTTCCAGCTTGGCCATCAAATCGGGCAGGGCATCGAATTCGCGCTGCTCTTTGTAGCTGAGTTTTTTCTTGGGCGTTGAGGGGCTCGACGACGCTGGCGCCGGGCTTGTTGTCTTGGGCACCGCCTTGGTTTCGGGGGGGGTCGATTTGGCCTGGGCCGCTCGGCTGCGTTGGGATTGCACCAACCAGTCTTGAATATCGCCTTCGTATTCACGCCAGTGGCCTTGGCCTTCCCAGGCCAGGGTGCTGGTCACGACGTTGTTCAAGAAAGTGCGGTCGTGGCTGACCAAAAACACCGTGCCGTCGTAGTTCTGCAGCAGGTCTTCCAGCAATTCCAGGGTGTCGATGTCCAGGTCGTTGGTGGGCTCGTCCAGCACCAAGACATTGGCGGGGCGGGCAAACAAACGCGCTAAGAACAAGCGGTTGCGCTCACCGCCCGAGAGCGATTTGACGGGTGAGTTGGCGCGTGCAGGGGAAAACAAAAAGTCACTCAAATAGCTCTTGACGTGTTTGCGGCTTTGGCCAATTTCAATCCACTCGCTGCCCGGGCTGATGAAGTCCTCCAGCGTGGCTTCTAGGTTCACGCCTTGGCGCATCTGGTCGAAATAAGCCACCTGCAGATTCGATCCCTGGCGCACTCCGCCGGTGTCGGGCGCGAGTTCGCCCAGAATCATTTTCAGCAAGGTGGTTTTGCCCGCGCCGTTGGGGCCAATCAGGCCAACCTTGTCGCCGCGCAAAATGGTGCCGCTGAAATTTTTGACGATGGTTTTGTCGCCAAAGGACTTGCTCACTTCGGTCAGTTCGGCCACGATCTTGCCGGTGGGCGCACCCGAGGCCAAGTCCAGTTTGACGCTGCCCAGGGCGTCGCGCCGGGCCGCTCTCGATTCACGCAATTTTTCGAGGCGACCAATGCGGCTTTGACTGCGGGTGCGACGGGCTTCGACGCCTTTGCGCACCCACACCTCTTCTTGGGCCAGCAATTTATCGGCCTTGGCGGAGATGACGGCTTCTTGCGCCAGTTGTTCTTCTTTTTGAATCAGGTATTGGGCAAAATTGCCGGGGTAAGAGCGCAGCAGACCCCGGTCCAGCTCCACAATCCGGGTGGCCACTTGGTCCAAAAAAGTGCGGTCGTGGGTGATGGTGATCAAGCTGCCTTTGAATTCTTTCAGCAAGCCCTCCAGCCACTCAATTGAATCCAGATCCAAGTGGTTGGTGGGTTCGTCCAACAACAGCACTTGGGGTTGGGCCACCAGCGCTTGGGCCAGGGCGACCCGCTTTTTGTTGCCCCCGGAGAGCTGACCCACCACGTCACTTGGGTTCAGGTGCAGGCGCTCCAGGGTTTCTTCGACGCGTTGCTCCCAATTCCAGGCGTCATAGGCTTCAATTTGCGATTGCAAGGCATCCAGGTCGACACCGTCCGCGCCGGATAAATACAGCTCGCGCACCGCAATGACCTCGGCCAAGCCTTCGCTGGCGGACTCGAACACGGTGTGCGCTGGGTCCAGCAAGGGCTCTTGCGCCACATAAGCGATGCGCAGGTTTTGCTGCACCTGCAAGGTGCCGTCGTCGGGTTTTTCCAAGCCCCCCAGAATTTTGAGCAAGGAGGATTTGCCAGCGCCGTTGCGGCCAATCAGCCCCACGCGTTCGTTGGTTTCAAGGGAGAAGCCTGCGCCGTCGAGCAGGGCCACGTGGCCAAAAGCCAGGTGGGCGTCAAGGAGTGTGATGAGTGCCATTGGCAAGGATTATCGTTTGCCGCTATTCTTGCTTGATGAAAAGACGTACTTGGTTGTTGACTTCTGGCGCACTGGCTGCGGGTGTTTTGGTGGGTTGGACGGCTTTACCGCCCCGCTCCCGTCTTGGTTCCGCCAAGGGCGAGGCCCTGGATTTGGAGGGGCAAAAGACGGTGGTCTTGAATGGCTGGATATCGATCCGAGCCGATGGACGCATCGCCCTGGCGATGCCGCGCAGTGAGATGGGACAAGGGGTTTTCACGGGCTTGGCAACCTTGGCTGCCGAAGAGCTGGATGTGGCTTTGACGCAAATCCACTTGGAGACGGCCGGCCCTGAAAGCCTTTATGGCAATGTGGCCATGTTTGTCGCCGGATTGCCCTTTCACCCGCTGGCGTCCGAGGCCAACCCTCGGCCCTTCCAGGTGAAGGCCGCTGAGTGGGTGGTGCGAAAACTGGTGCGGGAACTGGGCGTCAGCGTGACTGGCGGCTCTTCCAGCATGGCCGATGCTTGGGAGGTCGTGCGTTTGGCCGCTGCCACGGCGCGGGCCAGATTGCTGGCCGCTGCGGCACAGGTTTGGCAGTTGCCGGTCAATCAATTGGTCACCCAAGCAGGCCGGGTGGCGCATCCCGCCAGTGGCCGCTCCGCCAGCTATGCTGAGTTGGCAACGCGGGCCGCTCAAGTCGACGTGGGCGATGTGCAACTCAAACCGCGCGAACAATGGCAACTGATTGGTCAGCCTGGTGCGCGGGTGGACACGGTGGAAAAAGTCCAAGGCACGGCGGTCTTTGGCCTGGATGTTCGGCCTGCCCCTTCTGAAAAACAGTTGTTCGCCGTGGCCTGCATGGCCCCGCAATTGGGCGGGCGCTTGGGCCAGGTGGATGCCGCTGCGGCCATGGCCTCGCCGGGTGTGGTGCATTGGGTGAAATTGTCTGCGCAGGCGGGCAGCACAGCGGGCTTTGCCGTGGTGGCTCAGAACACCTGGCAGGCCATGCAGGGCGTCAAAGCCATGAAGCCGGTTTGGCAGGCGCCTGAAGCGCCCCCTTCGCTGGGCACGCTGGACTCAGAGCAGGCGCTGAACCAGCTCAAGCAG
>CAIUTG010000019.1 GCA_903902035.1 uncultured Curvibacter sp.
GTCCCTGCGCCCGTGGCCGCACAAAAGCAAGCCCCCTGGCAACGCGAAATAGCGCCCGACGATGTGCTGTTGTTCCGGTACTCAGCCCTCACCTTCAACGGCCACCGAATCCACTACGACCGCAAATACGTCACCGAAGTCGAAGGCTACCCCGGCCTCGTCGTGCATGGTCCTTTGATCGCCACGTTGCTGCTGGATTTGCTCCGCCGCCACACCAACCGCGCGGTGGTGCGCTTCGAATTCAAGGCTTTGCGACCCACTTTTGAATGCGCTGATCGTCGCCCCTTGCGGCTGTGCGGCGAGCCGGATGTCCATGGCCAAACAGTCCGTCTCTGGGCCCAGGACCACGAAGGCTGGCTGACCATGCAAGCCAGCGCTGAACTTGCCTGAAACCTTCATGAAAACCCAACTCCCCAACACCCATTCACACCAAGACCTGCGCGATGCCATGCGCGATTTGTGCGCCCAGTTTGATTCAGCCTATTGGCAACAGGTGGATGAAGACCGTGGCTACCCCGAGGCCTTTGTCAAGGCCCTGACCGATGCGGGCTGGCTGGCGGCGTTGATTCCCACCGAATACGGTGGCTCTGGCCTGGGCTTGGTGGAGGCTTCCATCATCATGGAAGAAATCAACTATGCCGGCGGCAACGCCGGCGCTTGTCATGGCCAGATGTACAACATGGGCACCTTGCTGCGGCACGGCTCACCACAACAAAAGCAGTTGTACCTGCCCAAAATTGCCACTGGCGAATGGCGCTTGCAATCCATGGCCGTCACCGAGCCCACCACGGGCACCGACACCACGCAGCTCAAAACCACCGCCGTCAAACAAGGCGATCGCTATGTGGTCAATGGACAAAAGGTCTGGATTTCGCGCATCCAGCATTCCGACCTCATGATCTTGTTGGCCCGCACCACGCCGCTGTCCGAGGTGAGCAAAAAAAGCGAGGGCATGTCCATCTTCATCGTGGATTTGAAGCAGGCCATCGGCAAAGGCATGACCGTCAAACCGATCCGCAACATGGTCAATCACGAAACCAATGAGGTGTTTTTCGACCACCTTGAAATTCCCGCCGAGAACCTGATTGGCGAAGAAGGCAAAGGCTTCAAATACATCCTCGATGGCTTGAACGCGGAACGCACCTTGATTGCCGCCGAGTGCATTGGCGATGCTTATTGGTTCATCGAACGCGCCCGACGTTACGCGGGCGAACGGACCGTGTTTGGCCGTGCGATTGGAAAGAATCAGGGCATTCAATTCCCGATTGCCGACAGTTACATCGAAGCCGAAGCCGCCAACCTGATGCGCTTCAAAGCCTGCGAGTTGTTTGATGCGGGTCAGCCCTGCGGTGCCGAAGCCAATATGGCCAAATACCTGGCCGCCAAAGCCTCATGGGAGGCCGCCAATGTGTGCTTGCAAACCCACGGTGGCTTTGGCTTTGCCTGCGAATACGATGTCGAGCGCAAATTCCGAGAAACCCGCCTCTACCAAGTCGCCCCCATCTCGACCAACCTCATCTACTCTTATGTGGCCGAGCATTTGCTGGGCTTGCCAAGGTCTTTTTGATGGCAGATAAAAAAGTTCGACCCCAAGTTCTTCCTTTGGACCACATCACCGTGGTGTCTTTGGAGCACGCCATTGCCGCGCCGTTTTGCACGCGTCAACTGGCCGACCTGGGCGCACGCGTCATCAAAGTCGAGCGCCCCGGCTCGGGGGATTTTGCACGCACTTATGACCAACGGGCCCGGGGCGAATCCTCTCACTTTGTCTGGGTGAACCGCTCCAAAGAAAGTCTGGCGTTGGACCTGAAAAACCCCGAAGACTTGGCCGTGCTCCAACAGCTGATCGCCAAGGCCGATGTGCTGGTGCAAAACCTGGCGCCCGGTGCCACGGCCCGCATGGGCCTGGATGCGGCGGTTCTGCGCGCCCGACACCCGCGTTTGATCGTCTGCGACATTTCGGGCTATGGCAACGATGGGCCCTACCGCGATAAAAAAGCCTACGACCTCTTGATTCAAAGCGAAACCGGTTTTTTGAGCATCACCGGCACGCCTGAGCAACCCAGCAAAAGCGGCAACTCCATCGCCGACATTGCGGCCGGCATGTACGCCTACACCAATATCTTGTCGGCCTTGATCCTGCGCGACAAAACCGGCGAAGGCTCGCACATCGATGTCTCCATGCTGGAAGCCTTGGGCGAGTGGATGGGTTTCCCCATGTATTACACGATGGACAACGCCGCCCCGCCGCCGCGCAGCGCCGCCGCCCACGCCACCATCTATCCTTATGGCCCCTTTGCCGCAGGCGACGGTGGCACCGTCATGCTGGGTCTGCAAAATGAGCGCGAGTGGGTGCAGTTCTGCGACCGGGTCTTGTGTCAACCCGAGTTGGCGCAAGACCCTCGTTTTGACAGCAACGCCAAACGCAATGAGCATCGCCAAGACCTGCAAGCCCTGATCTTGGCGAACTTCGCAAAGCTCAACACAGCCGAAGTCATTGCCCGCCTGGACAGCGCCTCGATTGCCAACGCCCGCATGAACAGCCTGGCCGACCTGTGGGCACACCCCCAATTGAAGGCCCGCCAGCGTTGGACGAGCGTCGCTTCACCTGCAGGCGAATTGCCGGCCCTGCTGCCACCGGGCCAACAAAGCGCTTTTCATTACCGCATGGGCCCCATCCCCCAAGTGGGCCAGCACACCCAAGCCATTCTGCAAGAATTGGGTATTGATTTGAAAAAAGAGAGTTAGCATGAAAATCAGAGCCGCCGTCTTGCGCGAAATGGGCGCAGCCGCCCCCTTTGCCACCAGTCAGCCTTTGCAAATTCAGGAACTGGATTTGCGCGATCCCGGTCCTGGCGAGGTCTTGATTCAACTCAAGGCCGCCGGTCTGTGCCACTCTGATCTATCGGTCATCACCGGCGTGCGGCCCCGCCCCACGCCGATGGCCTTGGGCCATGAAGCCTCTGGGGTCGTGGTGTCTTTGGGTGAAGGCGTGAACGACTTGAAGGTGGGCGATTTGGTCGCCCTGGTTTTTGTGCCCAGTTGCGGGCATTGCCTGCTGTGCGCCGAAGGTCGCCCCGCGCTGTGTGAGCCGGGCGCCAAAGCCAACACCGAGGGCACCTTGCTCAGCGGTGCCCGCCGTTTGTATGGCTTCGGCGGAACGCCTGTGCACCACCACATGGGGGTCTCGGCCTTCGCTGACCACGCCGTCGTTTCCCGGCGATCCTGCGTGAAGATTGAGGCCCCGATTGACCCCGTGGAAGCCGCCCTGTTTGGCTGTGCCGTGCTCACAGGCGCGGGCGCGGTGATCAACACCGCGGGTGTGAAAGCGGGTGAAAGCACGGCCATCGTCGGCTTGGGCGGCGTGGGCTTTTCGGCGGTGTTGGCGGCGGTGGCGGCGGGCGCTCGCCATGTGATTGCCGTGGATTTGCACGACAGCAAATTGGCCACCGCCATGGATCTGGGTGCCACCGCGACTTTCAATGCCAAAGACCCGGAGTTGCTCGAAAAAATCAAAGCACTGACCAAAGGCGGGGTGGATTTTGCTTTTGAGTTTGCGGGCTCGGTGCATGCCATGGAATCGGCCTACCGCATGACACGCCGAGGCGGCACCACCGTCACCGCCAGCCTGCCGCCGCCCGGTGACACCTGGGCTTTGCAACAGGTCAACCTGGTGGCCGAAGAACGCACCGTCAAGGGCAGTTACGTGGGCTCCTGTGTGCCCGCCCGCGACGTGCCGCGCTATGTTGATTTGTATCTGGCTGGCAAGTTGCCGATCAATCGTTTGATGGGCCAACGCCTGAAGTTGGCCCAAATCAACGAAGGCTTTGACCGACTGCACACCGGTGAATCCATGCGTGATTTGATTGTTTTCGATTGATTCAAACCCAGCTTCATCCCCCCCATTCAACTCCGCAGGCACCCCATGCAGTTTCACCACCGAGGCTATGTTTCAGGCGATCCCAGAATCAAAGCGGCTGCGGGCCATGGGGTCAATCGCCCAACCGACATCCCCGACGAAATGGACGTGCTGATCGTGGGCACCGGGCCTGCCGCAGTGACCGTGGCGGCGCAACTCGCTCACTTTCCCGGCATCCATGTGCGCGCCATTGAGCGGCGCGAAGGTCGGTTGGCGCAGGGGCAGGCAGATGGCATTCAGGCCCGCTCGGTCGAAACCTTTCAGGCCTTCGGATTTGCCAACGCCATCACCGAAGAGGCCTACCGCAATGTCGAGATGTGCTTTTGGAAACCCGATGAAAAAAACCCCGCGCACATTGTTCGGGTTTCGCGCGTGCCCGATGATGCGCACGGTGTGAGCGAGTTTCCGCACATCTATGTGAACCAATCGCGGGTGTTGGACTATTTCCTGGGCTTTGCAGCAAACGCGCCGGGCAAAGTCGTGCCGGATTACGGCGTTGAATTTTTGAGCCTGGAGATCGACGAGGCCCAAGAACACCCCGTCGCGGCGCGCATCCGATACGTTGCAGGCCCGCGCCAAGGCGAAGAGCGCACCGTGCGGGCGAAATACCTGGTCGGTGGTGACGGCGCTCGCAGCAACGTGCGCGCCGCACTCGGTCACCAACTGGCGGGCGATGCGTCCTTGCACGCGTGGGGCGTGATCGATGTGTTGTGCAATACCGACTTCCCCGACTTCCAGGTCAAGTGCTCGATTCAGTCGCACAGCGCTGGCAATATTTTGTTGATTCCACGCGAAGGCGGCTACCTCTCACGCCTTTACGTGGATCTTGGTCAACTCGACGAAAACGATGCGGGCGAAATCCGCAAGACGCCGCTGGAAGACATCATCCGCCGCGCGAACGCCATCCTGCACCCCTACCGGCTCGATGTCAAAAGCATCGCTTGGTGGTCGGTTTACGAAGTGGCGCACCGGGTGACAACGGGTTTTGACAACCTCCGTGCCGATGGCGTTGGTCAGCAACATCAGAACCACCATCCCCGGGCCTTCATCATGGGCGACGCCTGCCATACCCACTCCGCCAAAGCGGGTCAAGGCATGAACGTGTCCATCCAGGATGGCTGGAACCTTGCTTGGAAGCTCGCCGCCGTTTTAGAGGGCCGCGCCCCGGCCTCACTGCTCAACACCTATTCCAGCGAGCGCCGGGTGATTGCCGAAGACCTCATCCGCTTCGACAAGGAGTGGTCCACGCTCATGGCCCGTCCCGTCGAAGAATGGGACGACCCGCAAGATTTGGCCCGTTGGTACGAAAAAACCATTGAATTCCCCATGGGCTTCATGACGCAGTACCCAAAAAATCAAATCGTTGCGGGCTCAGACCACCAAGCGCTCGCCCCAGGATTCCCCATTGGCAAGCGCTTCAAGTCGAGCGAGGTCATGCGCCGTGCAGACAACCGTTGGCGTCACCTGGGCCATTTGCACGAAGCCGATGGGCGTTGGCGGGTCTATGTTTTTGCCGACCCCGCAGCACCGTCCACCTCGGGCACCTTGACCGCCGACTTTGCCACTTGGTGGGCCCAGGGCCCCGACTCGCCCCGCGTCCTCTACACCCCCAAGGTGGGGGACACCGATGCCACTTTTGACACCAAGGTGATCTACCAACAAGACTACACCGAGGTCGAACCCAGTGAGGTGCCCGAGGCCTTCAAGCCCACAAAAGCCCCCTTCGGCTTGGTGGACGTGAATCAAATCTTTGCAGCCGGGCACGGGCGCGACATCTTTCGGGACCGAGAAATCGACCGGGCGGGTGCCCTCGTTGTCGTTCGGCCTGATCAGTATGTGGCCGGCATTTTTCCAATGGGGGCACACGATGAACTCAAGGCCTTTTTTGCTCAGCACATGCTCCCGGTGAAGTAAGCCATTGCCGCAAGGGACATCCGGGAAAGCGATCAAAGAATTAGCGCGATGACTGACGCGGATGGCCCACACAATCACTAAAATACTCACATATTAGTAAATTTGGACTTTGCATGACGCCAATGAACTGGTCACCTGCTTTTGGTGCATCGTTTTTTGACTTTCCGCCCTATCGATTGTCCGGCGTGGTTTACGGCACCCTGATGAACCATGCACCGGCCTTGGCTGCCTTGGGAAATGCAGCCAGCGCCCCTCCCTACAAAGCCCCGCCCCAAGCGCCCGTGCTCTACATCAAGCCACGCAACACCCTCAACCACGACGGCGCCATGATCTGCCTGCCCCAGGACGTACAGGCGCTGGAAGTGGGGGCCGCCTTGGGCCTGGTCATCGGCAAACCCGCCTGCCGCCTGAGGCGGGAAAACGCCCTCGATCATCTGGCGGGATACACCGTGGTCAACGACATCAGCGTGCCCCACAGCAGCTTCTACCGACCGGCCATTCAATTCAAAGCCCACGATGGTTTTTGCCCCCTCAGCCAACGCGTGACCGCTGCCCAGGAAGTCAAAGACCCGAACCATTTGAAAGTCAAAGTCTGGATGGATGGTGCGCTGGTTCACGAAACGACCACCCACCACCGGGTTCGGGACGTTCAACAACTCATGGTCGATGTGACCGAATTCATGACGCTGCAGCCCGGCGATGTGTTGATGATCGGCGTTTCTGCTGGCGCCCCCCTCGTCAAAGCGGGGCAGCTGGTGGAAATTGAAATTGAACAAGTCGGCCGACTCCAAAATACTTTTGGCAAGGCGCTGAATGACGCTTCAGGAGTGACGCCATGAATCGCGCCACAAAGACGGCGCGTGTCGCCTATGCAGGGGCCCTTCATGCGGCCACCCCCGACCCCCTGGGCGTTCGGCTCAGCGATGGCCGTGTCGTCGCCGAAGAAGCCGTGGTGTGGTTGCCGCCTTTTGAAGTCGGCACCATCATCGCCTTGGGCTTGAATTATGCGGATCACCTGAAGGAATTGTCCAAAGAATTGACCGTCACCACCCAAGACCCACCCTTGGTATTTCTCAAAGGCCCAGGCTCGCTCCTGGGTCACCGGGGTCAAACCCGCCGCCCCCATGACGCCACTTACATGCACTACGAATGTGAGTTGGCGGTGGTCATTGGCCAACCCGCCAAACACGTCAAAGCCGCCCAGGCCATGGCCCATGTCGCCGGTTATACCGTGTGCAATGACTACGCCATTCGCGATTACCTTGAGAACTGGTATCGCCCCAATTTGCGCGTCAAAAACCGCGACGGTGGCACGGTGCTGGGGCCTTGGCTGGTCGACGCCCAAGACATTCCCGACCCGCACCAACTGACACTCAAAACCTATGTGAATGGCAGGTTGACCCAGCAAGGCAGCACCGCGAACATGGTCAACAACATCCCGGCACTGATTGAATACCTGAGCAGCTTCATGACCCTGCTGCCGGGCGATGTGATCTTGACCGGCACCCCCGAAGGGGTGGTCAACGTCAATGTCGGTGATGAGGTGGTGACAGAAATAGAAGGCATCGGCCGCTTGGTCAACACCCTGGTGGGCGATGACCTGTTTGGTCGTTAACGCCCGGATCGAAAAATTGAATTTAGGGAGCAACAGATGCGCATAGATCACCTCATCAACGGCCAATCGGTGGCGGGCAAAGACTACTTCGAAACCATCAACCCCGCCACACAAGAAGTCTTGGCCGAGGTGGCTGCAGGCGGCGAAGAGGAGGTGAACGCTGCGGTGGCGGCGGCCAAGGCGGCCTTTCCCGCCTGGGCCAACAAGCCGGCGGCGGAACGCGCCAAGCTGATTCGCAAGCTGGGTGACTTGATCGCACAAGAGGTGCCCCACATCGCGCGGACCGAGACCCAAGACACCGGCCAAGTCATCGGCCAGACCGGCAAGCAATTGATCCCCCGGGCTGCCGACAATTTCTACTATTTCGCCGAAATGTGCACCCGGGTGGACGGCCACACCTACCCCACCCCGACCCATTTGAACTACACCCTCTTTCATCCGGTGGGCGTGTGTGCGCTCGTGTCGCCGTGGAATGTGCCCTTCATGACAGCCACCTGGAAAGTGGCCCCCTGTCTGGCTTTTGGCAACACCGCCGTGCTGAAGATGAGTGAACTCAGTCCACTGACAGCGGCTCGATTGGGCACGTTGGCCTTGGAAGCCGGCATTCCTGCCGGGGTGCTCAACCTGGTTCATGGCACCGGCCCAAGCGCCGGTGAGCCCTTGGTGTCGCACCCCGATGTGCGAGCGATTTCATTCACCGGCTCCACCCTCACCGGCAACCGCATTGTGAAGTCGGCGGGCCTCAAAAAATTCAGCATGGAACTCGGCGGCAAGAGCCCCTTTGTGATTTTTGAAGACGCCGACCTCGACCGGGCCCTGGACGCTGCGCTGTTCATGATCTTCAGCAACAACGGCGAGCGTTGCACCGCTGGCAGCCGCATCTTGGTGCAACAAAGCATCTATGCCGATTTCGCCGCCCAATTCGCGGAGCGCGCCAAACGCATTTCAGTGGGGGACCCCCTGGACGAAAAAACCATCGTCGGCCCGATGATCAGCCAAGACCATTTGGCCAAGGTGCGCCGCTACATCGAACTCGGCCCCAAAGAAGGGGCCACCTTGCTGTGCGGCGGTCTGGGCCAGCCCGCTTATGCCCCCGACCTGCCCGCTCATGTGAAGCAGGGCAACTATGTTTGGCCCACGGTTTTTGCCGATGTCGATAACCGCATGAAGATTGCCCAAGACGAAATTTTTGGCCCCGTGGCTTGCCTGATCCCCTTCAAAGACGAGGCCGATGCGATTGCCAAAGCCAATGACATTGAATACGGCTTGTCGAGCTATGTGTGGACCGAAAACATTGGCAAGGCCCACCGTGTGGCCGCCGCCATCGAGGCCGGCATGTGCTTTGTCAACAGCCAAAATGTGCGTGACCTGCGCCAACCTTTTGGCGGCACCAAGGCCAGTGGCACGGGCCGCGAAGGCGGCACTTGGAGTTATGAAGTTTTTTGTGAACCCAAAAACGTCGCCGTGTCGATGGGCTCGCACCACATTCCTCATTGGGGCATTTGACCGCAGGTCAATGAAAGGCATCTATGGGACAACTCGCACTGGCCGCCAAAATCACCCATGTCCCCAGCATGTACTTGAGCGAGCTGCCGGGCCCGCGCCAGGGCACGCGGCAAGATGCCGTCGATGGGCACCACGAGATCAGCCGCCGTTGTCGCGAACTGGGGGTCGACACGCTGGTGGTTTTTGACACCCATTGGTTGGTGAATGCGAATTACCACATCAATTGCGCGCCCCATTTCAAAGGCGATTACACCAGCAACGAGTTGCCCCACTTCATCAAAAACATGCCGTTTGAAGCCCATGGCAACCCCGAACTCGGGCGGCTCTTGGCACAAGTCGCCACCGAGCACGGCGTCGAAACCTTGGCGCACGACAGCACCACGCTGAACCCCGAGTACGGCACGCTGGTGCCTTTGCGTTACATGAATGCCGACCAGCATTTCAAGGTGGTCTCGGTGTCGGCCTTGTGCATGGCGCATTACCTCAGCGACAGTGCCCATTTGGGCTGGGCTTTCCGCCGTGCCATTGAAGATCAGTACGACGGCAAGGTGGCTTTTCTGGCCAGCGGCTCCCTCACGCACCGATTTGCCCAGAACGGGCTCGCGCCCGAATTCGCCTTCAAGATTTGGAGCCCCTTTTTAGAGCAGCTCGACAAGCAGGTTTTGCAAATGTGGCATCAACGCGACTGGAAAGCCTTTTGCGAGATGCTGCCCGAGTACGCCAGCAAAGGCCATGGCGAAGGGTTCATGCACGACACCGCGATGTTGCTGGGTGCGCTGGGCTGGACGGCTTATGACGGCGGTGTGGACGTGGTCACGCCCTACTTCGGCGCCTCCGGCACCGGGCAAATCAATGCCGTTTTTGAAGTCACACCACAAGACGGCTCGCAAATCCCGGCCGCCGTGGCCAGCCGCGCTGAAGGCTACACCGCCGTCCATGCCCGGCTTTAAAAAAACGGGTTTCTAGGAGCCACTTCACATGCCTCATCTGGTGATTCTTTACACCGGCCAACTCGATGCCGAAGTCAACATGACCACCTTGTGTCGGCAACTGGCCGACGCCATGTTGACGGTTCAAGACGAAGCGGGCAAACCCGTTTTCCCGGCCGGCGGAACCCGGGTCTTCGCCTACCCGGCGCCCCACTTTGCGGTGTCCGATGGTGGGGCCGCGGGCCTGGCCGCGACGGGCTCGGGGGACTACGCCTTTGTCTACCTGAATTTGCGCATGGGCCGTGGCCGCACCGAAGCCACTCAGCAAAAGGCGGGGCAAGCCTTGGTGGAAGTCACCCAGCGCTTTTTTGCCCCCGTCATGGCGAAGCGCTACCTCGGCGTCACGCTGCAAATTGACGTCGGCCCTGAAGTCTTCGATGCCAAGAACAGCAACCTCCACCCCCTCTTTCAAAAGACCTGAACCATGTCCGTTTTGACAGAAGCCCAGATTCAAGCGCTCGCCCAAGAGCTGGATCATGCAGAAAAGTCACGCGTTCAAATTGAACATTTTTCCAAGCGATTCCCGGGCATGACCCTCGAAGACGGTTACCGCATCAACCGGGCCTGGGTGACGTTGCAACGCGCAGCGGGTCGCCAGGTCATCGGCCACAAAATCGGTTTGACCAGCCGGGCCATGCAGCAGTCCAGTCAGATTGACGAGCCCGACTACGGCACCTTGTTTGACTTCATGCGCTTCGACTGCACACCGGATCAGGTGCTCGATATACCTGTCAATCGATTCATCGCGCCCCGGGTTGAGGTGGAATTGGCTTTCGTTCTTAAAAAAGAATTGCGCGGCCCCCACGTCACCCTCGAACAGGTGCTGGCGGCAACCGACTATGTGACGCCCGCCATTGAAATCATCGATGCCCGCATCGAACAATTCGATCGCCAAACCAAGGCGATGCGCAAGGTGTTCGACACCATCAGCGACAACGCGGCCAATGCGGGCATCGTGCTGGGGGCCCAACCCGTCGATCCGCACACCACCGACCTGCCCTGGTGCGGGGCCATTCTGCGTTTGAATAACGTCGTTGAAGAAACCGGCCTGGCCGCTGGGGTGCAAGGCCATCCGGCCATCGGCATTGCGTGGCTGGCCAACAAACTCGCCCCTTGGGGCGAACATTTGCAGGCTGGCGAAATTGTGTTGGCGGGTTCCTTCACCAAACCCGTTCCCGCCAAAGCGGGCGACCTGTTTGATGCGGATTACGGCCCGCTTGGGAAATTGCAATTTCGCTTTGTTGAAAGGGATCGCACATGAAAATAAGCCAGAACAAGTTTCGCGATGCGCTGAAGGCTGGACAAAATCAAATTGGGTTGTGGGTCGGTCTGGCCGACGCCAACGTGGCCGAAGCCTTGGCAGGCACCGGATTCGATTGGCTTTTGCTGGATGCAGAACATGCGCCCAACAATGTTCGCACCCTCCTCGAACAACTCCGCGCCGTGGCGCCCTATCCCGTGCACCCCATTGTTCGCCCCGTTGAAGGTGAGGTGAGTCTGGTGAAACAATGCCTGGATGTGGGCGCTCAAACCTTGTTGGTGCCCATGATCGACACGCCCGAACAGGCCAAACGCATGGTCCAGGCCATGCGCTATCCACCCCACGGCATCCGGGGCGTCGGTGCCGCACTGGCGCGTGCTTCGCGTTGGAACCAAATCCCGGATTACTTGAACCAGGCCGATGACCAGATGTGTCTGCTGGTCCAGGCGGAAACCCCTGTTGCCATTCAAAATTTAAAAGCCATTGCACAAGTCGAGGGCGTGGATGGCGTGTTCTTTGGCCCTGCCGATCTCTCCGCCTCCATGGGACATCGGGGACAGCCGACTCACCCAGAGGTTGTAAAAACCATCTTGGCGGGCATCGCCACCGTGCGCGCTGCCGGCAAAGCCGCTGGCATTTTGATGGCCGACCCCAAGATGGCCCGAATGTATTTGGACGCAGGCGCGCAATTCGTGGCGGTGGGCGTGGACACCACCTTGCTGGTGCGCGCGGCCACCGATTTGGCGGCCGCCTTCAAAGAAAACAAGTCGGCCCATTCGGTGGATGCAAGCCCACGGGTGTATTGAATCTCGGAGCTCTACTTGTCGTCTCGCCCAATCACCTACCGTAACCTGCCGCAGCTGATTCTGAAGGCACGCGAAAAATTGCTGGGTCACTTTCGCCCCCTCATTTCTCACTTTGGACTGACCGAGCAGCAATGGCGAATTTTGCGAACCCTGGACGAGATGAAGCAGCTGGAGCCGCGTCAGATTGGTGAACTTTGCCACATCCTGAGTCCCAGCCTTGCGGGCGTTCTCTCGCGCATGGAAGAAAATGGACTCATCACCCGCACGCGGTTCGAGACCGATCAACGCAGGGTCACGGTGGGTTTGACGGCCAAAGGGCAAGGCGTTGTGGCAGAACTCAGTCCGTTGATCATGTCCCAATACCAAGCGATTGAGCAATCGTTTGGCCCTGAATTGATCCAGGCGCTTTACGAGGTGATGGACCGGGTGCTGCGGGTGGATGACAGTCTGATGCCGAAGCTGCAATTGCCCCAGAACAACCCCAAGAAAAAAGCCTGAGTAGGCGCCAAGGCCATTGGGTTGCCGATGGGGCTTCACATCCCCAAATAAGCCGAGCGCACCTGTTCGTTGTGAATCAGGTCGGCGCCCGAACCTTCCAAGCAGATCCGGCCGGTCTCCAACACATAGGCCCGGTCGGCCAATTCCAATGCCGCAAAGGCATTTTGCTCGGCCAAAACAATGCTCATGTTTTGTGCTTTGAGGTTTTTGAGCACCTCAAAGATTTCGGCGACCAACAAGGGGGCCAAGCCCATCGACGGCTCATCCAGCAAGAGCAATTCGGGGTTGCCCATCAAGGCCCGGCCAATCGCCAACATTTGTTGTTGTCCGCCGGACAAAAGGCCCGCGAGCAAATGGCGCTTTTCTTTCAGCACCGGAAACAATTGGTAGATTTTTTCCAAGCCATCGGCCACGCCGGAGGGCGGCTGGGTGTAAGCCCCCAAACGCAAATTGTCTTCAATGCTCATGGGGGCAAAAACTTGTCGCCCTTCCGGGCTTTGGCAAATGCCCGCCCGCACGCGCAGGTCTGCGCGCAATGGGCCGATGTCTTGCCCCTTGAATACGATTTGACCTTGGCTCATGGGCTGCACGCCCGACAAGGTGCGCAACAAGGTGGTTTTGCCCGCGCCGTTGGCGCCGACAAAAGCGACGGTTTCACTCGCCTCAATGTGAAAGCTCAGCCCCTTCAGGGCTTTGATGCGGCCATAGGCGCTTTCTAAACCGTTCACCTGAAGCAAGGGGGTGGCCAATGTGTTCATGGTTCAGTGCCCGCCCAAATAGGCGGCGATGACGGCGGGGTTTTGACGAACTTCAACGGCGGTGCCTTCCGCCAATTTTTTACCACTGTCCATCACCAAGATGCGGTCGGAAAGGCTCATCACCATTTTCATGTCGTGTTCCACGAGCACGACGGTCATGCCTGAATCGGCAATTTTGCGAATCAAGGCAACGACCTCTTCGGTCTCGGTGGCGTTCAAGCCGGCAGCGGGTTCGTCTAAAAAAATCAAACGCGGCTTCATGGCCAAGGCACGGGCGATTTCCAAACGCTTCAATGCCCCATAAGGCAGGCTGTGCGCCCGCGCAGAAACGGCGCTCTTGAGCCCCACGAAGTCCATCCAGTCGGCGGCTTCTTCGCGCAAGGCTTGGTCGGCTCTGCGCAGGCGGGGCCAAGCGAACAGGCCTTTCATCACGCTGCGGTCCAGGCGCAAATGGGCCCCGACCATGACGTTCTCCAAGGCCCCCATGTTCATGAAAATTTGCAAGTTCTGAAAGGTTCGGGCCATGCCCATTTGAGCCAAGACATGGGGGCTTTTGCCTGCCATTGACTGACCATCCAAATACACCTCGCCCCGACTCGGTTTGTACAGGCCGGTGATCATGTTGAACAAGGTGGTTTTGCCCGCGCCATTGGGGCCGATGACCGAATACACCTTGCCGGCGTCCCAACTGAAGTCAATGCTGTCAACCGCCTTGACGCCGCCGAAATGGATGGACAGGTCTTTGACTTCAAGCAAGGCCATCGTCGTCCACCGCTTTGTTTTTTTCGAATTGGGCCGCCAAGGTCGGCACAATTCCTTTCGGCAAGAAGATCATGCAGAGCATCAAGACCGCGCCCAAGGCCACCGTTTCCCAGCCTTCAAAGGCGGTCAAGGCTTGCGGCAAAGCCGTCAGCAACACAGCGCCAACCACGGCACCAAACACCGAAGCCATGCCGCCAATCACCACCATGGTGACCAGCTCAATCGAGTGGAAAAAGTCGGCCATGCTCGGCGTGACAAAACCGATGTAGTGTGCGCTGACGCTGCCCATGATGCTGGCCACCATGGCCGACAGCACAAACACAATCACCTTGTAGCCCACCACATCCACGCCCACGACTTTGGCCGCCACTTCGGAGCCATGCAAGGCTTGCAAGGCGCGACCAAAAGGCGAGTTGATCAAATTCAAAGCGCCCCAAACGCAGGCGAACAACAAAAAGGCCACGATCCAGTACCAGGTTTTGTCGCCCGAAATTTCAAACCCCGCCCAGGACAGGGGCAAGACCGACATGCCATCAGGTCCGCCCGTCCATTGGGCTTCGTTTCGGAGCACCATGCTGATGATGATGCCCAGGCCCAATGTGGCCATGGCCAAATAATTGCCTTTCAACTTGAAGATCGGCCGCGCCACCACGCCAGCCAAACAAGCCGTGAAGGCCGCCCCGGCCAACAACGCCAGCATCGGGTGCCAGCCCCATTGCGAAGGCAGAACCGCGCTGGCGTAAGCGCCAATGCCAAAGAATCCGGCATGACCCAAGCTGATTTGCCCCGCAAAACCCATCAACAGATTCAAGGCCAAAACCACCACCGCGTTGATGGCCATGCGGATCGCCAAGTCGGTGTAAAACGGATTGGGCAGCAGCCAAGGCAGTGCCAACAAAATCAGCCCCAAGATCAGCAAGCCCCGAACCGAGGGAGAAGCCAAGCCATTTCTAAAAAAGGAACGCATGCTCGTTACACCCGGTCGGTCGCTTGACCGCCGAACAAGCCGCGCGGCATGAAAAACAAGATGAACAGAATCAAGACAAAGGGAATGGCGTCTTTGTAGGCCGATGAAACATAGCCCGCCCCGAAGGCCTCCAACACGCCCACCAAAAGTCCGCCCACCACCGCGCCCAGCCCGCTGCCCATGCCGCCCAAGACCGCAGCCACAAAGCCTTTGAGCCCCAGCATCACGCCCACGTCATAGGAGGTCAAGGTGATGGGGGTGATCAAAATACCGCCGAGCGCCCCGAGCGCCGCCGACATGGCAAAACTCAACAACAAGATCCACTGCACGTTGATGCCCACCATTTGCGCGGCCATGCGGTTGAACGAGGTGGCCAACATGGCTTTGCCCAAAAGGGTCCGGCTGAAAAAATACCACAGCCCCACGACGACCAGAGCCGTCACGCCCATCACCCAGAGGCTTTGTGGCATCAAGGTGGCCCCGCCAATTTCAATCGGCTGGTCGCCCGAAAAAGGCGGCAAGCTGAACGTACCTTTGCCCAAAAAGACCTGCACCAAACCTCGAATCACCAAGGACGCGCCAATCGTGATGATGATCAAGGTGATGGGCTCGGCCCCTTTGACGGGCTCAATGGCCAATTTCTCCAGCAGGATGCCGACGCAGGCTGGCAGGGCAATGGCCAAAAACATGACGACGGGAAGCGGCCACCCCTGCTGGCTGAAATACACCGCCAACATCCCGCCCAACATGATGAACTCCCCTTGCGCGAAGTTGATCACCTGGCTGGCGTTGAAGATCAAGGTGAAGCCCAACGCCGCCAAGGCGTAGGTTGACCCCACGGTCAAGCCCGAAAACAGGAACTGCAAGAATTGGGAAAAATGCATCTCGGGTGAGGCTCAATCCTCGAAGGCCCAATCGCCCTTTTTGATGACGAGCATTCTGAAGGCGCTCAAATCCAAACCCAAATGGTCTTTGTCGGACAGGTTGTAAACACCCGCCGTGCCCACATAGCCCTTGGTGCTTTCCAGGGCCATGCGAATTTTTTCCTTGTCCAATGAGTTGGCTCGCTTGACGGCACCGACGTAGAGCATCAAGGCGTCATAGGCATGGCCGCCAAAGCCAGAAACTTCGGTCTTCCAACGCTCCGAGAAGGCCTTGCTGTAATCCACCACCACTTTTTTCTGCGGGTCGCTGGCCGGCAGTTTATCGGCCACCAACAAAGCGGCGGCGGGCAAACGAACACCCTCTGCCGCACTGCCCGACAGTTTGATGAATTCTTCAGAGGCTACGCCGTGCGATTGATAAACCGGCACTTTCAGGCCCAGTTGTTGAATGTTTTTCATGACCACGGCGGGGCCTTGGCCTGCGCCAAAGACAAACACACTTTGCAAGCCCGGGGCGGCTTTGATTTTGGTCAGCTGCACAGTGACATCGGTGTCCTTGGGGCCAAAGGTTTCATCGGCCACCAAGTCGATGCCGTATTTCTGTGTCAAGCCCAAAGTTTCTTTGCGGCCAGATTGACCAAAGCCACTGGTTTCAGACAACAAAGCCACCTTGGTGATGCCGTGCTTTTTCATGTCGGCAAAAACCCGCTCGGCCGCCATGCGGTCGGTCGGCGGTACTTTGAACACCCATTTCTTGACCGGCTCGATGATCGGCACGCCAGCGGCCAGGGAAATGAAAGGCATCTCTGCTTTTTCGATCACGGGAATCGCTGCCATGGTGGCCCCCGTGGTGGTGCCGCCCAAAATGGCTTGGACCTGGTCGTTTTCAATCAAGCGTTTGGCAAAGCTGTTGGCTTTGCTGGCTTCACCGGCATCGTCGTAGTAGACCAACTCAATCGGGTGACCCAAAAGGCCGCCTTCTTTGTTGATTTTCTCGATGTACATCTGCAGGGTTTTGAGCTCGGGGTCGCCCAGGTAGGCCGCGGGCCCCGTGACCGACAAGAAGGAACCAATCTTGATGGATTGCTGGGCAAAGGCAGGCACGGCGGTCAATCCTGCAGACAACAAAAGGGCCCAATGGGGCACCGAACGCGTCAGTTTTTGCGTCATTTTTTTAAGCAAGGCGGTCTCCGTTATTGAGGGTATTTTTATCGAACCATCATACAAAGATTCACCCTGGCCATGGGTCGAATTCAGGTCGAATGCCCTCAGGGTTTACGCCAGCTGATCGACGAGTCGCCCCAAAGTGGCCGACCTGGAAACGGGGGCGCAAGACGTCGGCGCCGCAGGTCGATGGGGGTGACTCTGTTTGGGCATCGGTGCCATTGGCAAGCCGCGAGCAACAGGTGCCGCAGGCTTGCTCAGCGCCATGTGCACAGCAGGTGCTGTGGATGAGATTTGGGACATGACTCACGCTTTTTTTCAATCGAAAAAGCATTAAATCCTGCCCATCTGCTTTTAACAACAGTCTTCTTGGACTGTTGTTCGATCAGCCCAAGGTGAAGCGCAAATCACCTAATTTTTCGATCGAGCTCACCACCACATCGCCCTTTTTCAGCCACACCTGTTTTTCTTTTGGCATCCCCAGAATCACGCCTTGTGGCGTTCCGGTCATGATGATGTCGCCAGGCATCAAGGTCCAAAATTTGCTGATGTAGGCCAGCATGGCTTGGGTGTTGTGAATGAAATCGGACGTGTTGGAGTTTTGACGCAACTCACCATTCACATAGGTTTTCAGCTGCAAATGGTTGGGGTCGCCCACCAGATCGGACGTTACAAAATACGGGCCGATGGGGGCATATTGATCCAGGGTTTTACCAATCATCCACTGCACGGAGGGGGTTTCCAGTTGCAAATCGCGGGATGAAAAATCATTGGAAGTGCAATAACCCGCGACGTAATCCAGGGTTTCCGCTGCAGGGACATTGCGCATCGGCTTGCCCACCACAATCAGCAATTCGGTTTCATAGTCCAGTTTGTAGGAAACCTCAGGTGCTGGGATTTTCAGGACGCAATTGTGGGCTGCCAATGTGTTGTTGTATTTGTTGAACAAGGGCGGTACTTCGGGCCGCTTCATTTTCACCTCATCGGCATGGGCTTTGTAATTCAAGCCCACGCAAATGATCTTGCTGGGGTTCATGAACAATCGGCCATGGGTGATTTTGGCTTCATCCAAATAAGCAACACCGGATTGAGGTGCCGCCTTCAAAACCGCGTAAAAACCCTGAGCATTGCCTTGTTGGAGCAATTCATCCAGAGTAACAGGGGATTGAATTTTCATTTTCTGGGCCACAGCCCGGACATCCACCACCCCTTTGTCAGTCACGACCCCCAAAGTTTCAGCCCCGTCCGCTTGCTGAATGGCAAGGATTTTCACGCCCTTGACCATCTCATGAGGCCCTTGATAGTGCTGCGAGTGCCCCTCATGGGCCTGGGCGGGCAAAGCCGTTGCGGCTGCCATCAAACTGGCACCAGAGAGGGTGGCTTGCTTAAGAAAATTGCGACGTTCTGACATCTGACATCTCCTGAATTGATCCGTCTAGATTAGCACCGCTTGGCGGCTTGGGGCCCGCTGAAAAGCTGCATTCACCTCCCTCGTTAGCACCTAGGCGACATCCATTTTGTGACATGGTTTTGATTTATTATCAAATTCAATCAAATCGCATGAATTTATCTGAATGAGATTACAAAATATTCGAATCGGTCAGCGGATGGCCCTGGCCTTCGCCATCTTGGTGGGTTTGCTGGCTGCCGTTGCCTGGGTCGGCATGTATGAATTGAAGGCTGTCAGCACGAATCTGAATATCATTACCCACGATCGCTTGGTCAAAGTCCAGCTGACCCACCTGATCGAGAACGAAGTCAATCGCCAATCCAGGGCGCTTCGCACCGCCATGCTGACCCATGATGCCGACCTGACAGAGGGGGAATTGCGGAAAATCGAAGATTCACTGCCCAAGGTATCTGAAGCGGTGGCCCGCCTCTCGGAGACCATCAAGACCCCTCAGGGTAAGCAGGCTCTGGCGAATATGCTGGAAGCGCGCAAAGTATTCAAAGGCCATGAAGCCATCGTCATTGACCTCATCAAATCCCATCGGATTGAGGAGGCTCGGACTTATCTGGCCACTCAATTACTGCCCCCTCAAACCGTTTATCTGGCGAACATTGAATCATTGACAAAAACACAAACCGATGCCATTGATGAATTTTCTGCTGCGGCAGAGGCAGACGCCAGCACCGGGCAATTCAGCATGCTGGTTCTTTCACTGCTGGCCGGGGGATTGACCGTTTTAATTGCCTGGCTGATTACCCGCTCGATTACCCACCCCGTAGAAGAGCTCAAATCGCTGCTCACCCGTGTGGGAAAAACCTCCGATTTCAGTCTGCGGCTCCAGCAGCCCGGCACCGACGAAATCGGTCAAGCCGGCCAGGCTTTCAATCAGATGCAGGCCGCTCAACAGCGCGCCATCCATGAGGTCAAAACGGTGGTCACGGCCTTGTCCCAAGGCGATTTCTCAAAGCGCGTGGCCTCTGATTTGAATGGTGACCTGGCCGATATGAAGGAGGCGGTCAACCAAAGCGCCCACCAGATCCAAGACACCATGGCCGCAATCCTTGCGGCGATGGACTCCTTGCAAGCAGGGCGCTTTGATGTGCAGTTGGTGTCGGGTGCCCACACCGCTGTGGCTGCCATTTGGCATCTTTCCTGTATCGGAGAAGCAGAAGTCCGGCTTTGTGATACCAACCTATACCATTGAGGAGCAGCGCGGCCTGGGCCTGCTGAACGGCGGGTATTACTGGTACGTTAATGATCATATCGACTTCCTGACGCAGGCTAATGTGTACACGAAGGGCAGTTATGCATTCAGCGAAATAAGCGACTACAGCGATATTTATCATTACAAAGGGTTGTTCAGCTTGTCGTATGCCTATAATAAGACCGGTGAGGATTTTGAACCA
>CAIUTG010000020.1 GCA_903902035.1 uncultured Curvibacter sp.
CAAAATGCCGTCGGTCATGAGCTTGACCGACGCGCCTTTCGAGAGTCGGTCCTGAAAGCGCACTTTGTAACCCACCACCTCGCCCAAGGGGGTTTTGAGTTCCTCGGCAATGCGCTTGGCGACCGAACTGGCGGCAATGCGTCGGGGCTGGGTGTGCCCGATCAGGCGACCGCGTTGGCCGGGTGGCGCATTTTCCTTGCCCAACTTGCCATAGCCCATGGCCAACAGAATTTTGGGCAACTGTGTGGTTTTACCCGAACCGGTTTCGCCGCAAACCACCACCACGGGGTGGTTTTGAATGGCCTCGGCAATGTCTTGGCGACGGGCGCTGACAGGCAAGGTTTCGGGGAATTCAATTTCGGGCAACACGGACGCCATTATCGCTGTTAACAAACATGGCACATTGTTTGCTCAATGATTCACATGACCTGAGATCAGCCCCCAAAAGACCCCCATACCTCCAAATTCGCACCAGATTAGTGCATTTATTTAGACCCTCACTTTAAAAACCATGAGCAAGTCCTTCAAGCCCCTGCCTTCCTCCATGTCCACCTTGGCCATTGCCTCCCTCACGGCGTTCACGGCGCTCGGCCTGACTCACCCCGCCCGGGCGGCCACCACAGAGACCTGCGACCCCTACGAGCAGTATGAGTGTCTGGACAGCTACCTGGGCACTGGTTTCTGGGAGCGCCTGGCCAATTACTACAAATTGGAAATGGGCAAAGCCGTGCCCCCCGCCGACCCCAATGCTGGCCCATCGCGTCGCGACGATTTCCCCCCTGCGGCCCAGACCATGCCCCCCATGCCCTTCACCGAATGGCCTTACGGCGGCACCGACCCCATGGGCGCCACCTTGCCGAACAATGTGGACAGCCCCCTCATGGCGGCGCTTGACAACACCCGTCTGGGCAAATGGATGGACGAAAACCACATGGAGGTTTACGGCTGGTTCGACATTGGCGCCAACCTGTCCACCAGCAACGTGAATGGTGGCAATGCCCCGGCGGCCTACGACTACCAGCCCAATACCCTTGATTTGGACCAAGCGGTTATTTACGTGGACCGCTTCCCCGACATGGTGCAAAAAGACCACATGGACTGGGGCTACCGCCTTTCCATGATCTATGGCTCGGACTACCGTTACACCACCTCGTATGGCTTGTTGAGCCAGCAGCTGCTGAAATACAACAAGACCAATGGCTTCGATTTCCCGATGCTTTACGCTCAATGGTATTTCCCACAAGTGGCTCAAGGCCTGTTGGTGCGCGTGGGCCGCTACATCTCGCTGCCCGACATTGAAGCCCAGTTGGCCCCCAACAACTACATGTACACCCACTCGATGACCTATGTGTATGACAACTACACCAACACGGGCATCATCAACTCGGTGGCCTTGAACCGCAACTGGATCATCCAAGGCGGCCTGACCGTGGGCACCGAAGCCACCATCAACCACTTGACCCAGACCGCCAACAATCCCTTCCCCAACCCCTGGTATCCCAACAGCACCTTCAAACTCGACCCCGGCTCCATGCCCACCGTCACGGCCTGCGGACGCTGGAACTCGGACGAAGGCGGCGACGACGTCAACTTCTGCGCCAACAGCATCAACAAAGGCACTTACGGCTACAACAACCTGCAGTGGTATGGCGTGACCTACTACCACCAGTTTGATGACAAGTGGCACATGGCGGCTGAAATTTACAACGAACACCAAAACAAGGTGCCGAATTACAACTACAGCTACACCCAAGGTGGCGTGCAGTACAACTACACGGATGTGATTGCTGCGGGGGGCTCTCCTTTTGGCCAAAAACTCATGCCCTACAACGCGCCCAGCGCCGCCTTTTGCAGCAACCACGATGTGCTGACTTGCCGCTCCTCGTCCACTGGCCTCACCGGCTACCTGAACTACTCCTGGGATCCGCTGAACAACCTGTCACTTCGGCCCGAACTTTATCTGGACCTGCAAGGTCAACGCACCGGCACACCGGCTCGCTACACCAACCTCGCGCTGGGCTGGCAACACTGGTTCTCGCCCCAAATTGAGTTACGCCCCGAAATCGCCTACTACCACGCCAGCGCACCGGCCTTCAACGGCAACAGCAACCTGGGCATCAGCCCCGACCACAAGATCCAAACCGTGGTCTCAGGCGACCTGATTTGGCACTATTGAGCGGCATTGCAAGTGAGCAATTCGGGCACACTCTTTGCATAGATTCACATAACTTACTTAATCGAGAAAGCAATTTGTTTATTTGGCACCAAACCCAGGTTCACGCACCAAACAGTGCGCACCAGTTTGGTGACAAAGAAAGAAATGCACCAAGAGCAAGCAAGTTAAGGTACCACCGGATTTTTAAACTACCAAAGGCAAGACTATGAAGAGTAAAGCCCCCTTTGCCAGCCGCCCGGCTCGCAAGAACCTGTCCCTGGCCCTCGTGGCCAGCGCCGTGAGCGTCCTGTGCGCTGCGCAATCAGCGCATGCCGCAGATGCCGCGCCCGCAGCAAGCGCCAAGTGCGACCCCTACCAAAACTACTCCTGCTTGGACAGTTACTTGGGCAATGGTTTCTGGGAACGTTTGGGCAATTACTATGAGTTGGAATGGGGCAAAGATGGCGCTCCCGCTGACGACAAGGCCCCTCCCGGCCGTCGTGAGAACTTCCCGCCCCAAGCGCAACCTGCCCCCCCCATGCCGTTCACCGAATGGCCTTATGGCGGCGGTGAATTGCTGGGCGCCACCCGCACCGGCTCGATTGACAGCCCGCTGATGGTGGCCCTGGGCAACACCAGCGTTGGCCAATGGATGAATGAAAAGGGTTTTCAAACCTATGGCTGGGTGAACGTGGGCGGCAACGTCTCCACCAATGACAACCGCAGCGGTGGCAACTGGCCCGCAGCCTACTTCTACAACCCCAACACGGTTCAATTGGACCAGGTGGTGATGTACTTGGACCGCTTCCCAGACACCGTGCAAAAAGAGAACATCGACTGGGGTATCCGTTTCTCCGCCATCTATGGCGAGAACTACCGTTACACCACCGAATACGGCTACATGAGCAAGCAAATGTTGGGCAGCAACCACAACATGGGCTTTGATTCGCCCATGATCTACGCCGAGTGGTTCTTCCCCAAAATCGCTGCAGAGGGCACCGAAATCCGCGTGGGCCGCTACATCGCGATTCCCGACATCGAAGCCCAATTGGCGCCCAACAACTACATGTACAGTCACTCCATGACCTATGGTTTTGACAACTACACCAACGAAGGGGTCATCGCCATTTCAGGGATTGACAAGAACAATTTCTTGACCTACGGCGTTGAAATCGGCACGGACACGGCGTTCTATCACATGAACCAAACCTTGAACAACCCTTACCCTGGTAGCCAAAATCCGTTTTACCAAGGCAGAACCATGCCCGTGGACCCTGGGGCCGTGCCTTCACTGGTGGCCTCTTGGCGCTGGCAGTCTGACGATGCCAAGGACGACATCAGCGTGACCGTGAATGGCTGGAATCATGCCAAATGGGGTTACAACAACCAGCAATGGGCTGGCTTCACCTACTACCACGTGTTCAACGACAAATGGCACTTGGCTTATGAGGCCTACCATGAAGGTGAACGTGGCGTCCCAAATCAAAACAACACCTCGTTGATGAGCGGTTATGCCGGCAATGGGGGCTCCCAATGGACTACCCCATTCGCCAGCATGTTGAACGGGCCCAACTTCGCTCAGTGTGCCAGCTCGACTGCGAATGCTTGTAACTCCAACTTGTATGCCACGGTGTTGTACATCAATTACTCGCCTGACCATTTGAACAATTTCTCGATCCGTCCAGAAATTTTCGATGACGTGCAAGGTCAACGTTCGGGCAATGCCGGGATCTATAAGAACTTTGCTTTGGGTTGGCAACATTGGTTCTCACCCCAGCTTGAAGTCCGTCCAGAAATCAACTGGATGAACTTCTCGAAGAACAGCAACAACCACGGACTGGGTTTAGCGCAAGGTTATGGCTTCAACGCGAACTCAACCTTTGGTGGTCTTGCAGGTGGCTCCGGTGGCAAGGACCACGCCATGATCGTCGCTGGCGACGTGATCTTCCACTTCTGATGGTTCAGCGGGTCTGTGCCCATTGCACAGACCCGGCTCACAGAATGTTCCCAAGCCGCCCTCCGGGGTGGCTTTTTCATTTAAACTTTTCTTTTTCGGAAAAACAACCGATGACCACACCCCGCTTGCCTTTGTTCATGGGCATCGCCGCCCTGGTTGGCGCTGCCGCCCTTTCCGGTTGCGCCAGCAACCCCACCTGGGTCAAAGCCGGTGCCACCGACGCCGATTTGTCGCGTGACCGCTTCGCCTGCTTGAAAGAGTCCCAAATTACCCACGAGGGCAATTACAAAATGACCACCGAAGGTCAGTTCAACTCGCAGCACTACAACATCGACACCCGCCTGTTCAACCTCTGCATGGGCGACGCTGGCTGGACCAAGCAATAAATCGACCCGCCGCAA
>CAIUTG010000021.1 GCA_903902035.1 uncultured Curvibacter sp.
CGCATTGAAGAGAAAAATTATAGCAAACTTTTCTCCTGTTTTTCAACTCATGCCCTCAATGTTTGACCGCATCATCGGGGGTGGCCACGGGCTTGCTGGGTGGCGCAGAAGCCGCAGCGGCCAGGGCCGCCGCAACCTCTTGATCGGTCAAAGGCACCGGGGCTCGCTCCAGCGCAATTTCCAACACCTTGTCGATCCATTTCACGGGCACGATTTCCAAGCCGTTTTTGACGTTGTTGGGAATTTCCTGCAGGTCTTTGACATTTTCCTCAGGGATCAAAACCGTCTTGATGCCCCCGCGCAATGCGGCCAGCAGCTTCTCTTTCAATCCGCCAATCGCCGTGACCTCGCCGCGCAAGGTGATTTCGCCGGTCATGGCCACGTCGGCGCGCACGGGAATGCCGGTCATGGCCGACACAAAGGCCGTGGTCATGGCCGCCCCTGCGCTGGGGCCATCCTTGGGGGTGGCCCCATCGGGGACGTGGATGTGGATGTCATTTTTCTCAAAAACCTCGGCCTTGATGCCCAGTTTATTGGCGCGCGAACGCACCACCGTGCGGGCCGCTTCGACCGACTCTTTCATCACATCGCCCAAGGAGCCCGTGCGGGTGATGACGCCCTTGCCGGGCATCATGGCCGCTTCAATGGTGAGCAAGTCGCCGCCCACCTCGGTCCAGGCCAAACCGACCACCTGGCCCACCTGGTTTTGCGCTTCGGCACGGCCATAGGAATACTTGCGCACCCCCAGGTACTCGTCCAGATTGTCGGCGCTCACGGTGATTTGACCCGAGAGCTTTTTCAGCAACAGGCCCTTGACCACCTTGCGGCAGATTTTGGAGAGTTCTCGCTCCAGGGAACGGACCCCGGCTTCGCGGGTGTAGTAACGCACCACGTCGCGCACGGCGTCTTCGGTGACCACCAGTTCACTGTCCTTGACCCCGTTGTTGGTCATTTGCTTGGGCAACAGGTATTTCAAAGCGATGTTGGTTTTTTCGTCTTCGGTGTAGCCCGCCAAACGAATCACTTCCATGCGATCAAGCAGCGCCGAAGGGATGTTCATGGAGTTCGAGGTGGCCACGAACATGACGTCGCTCAGGTCGTAATCGACTTCCACATAGTGGTCGCCGAAGGTGTGGTTTTGCTCAGGGTCCAGCACCTCCAACAAAGCGCTGGAAGGGTCGCCACGGAAGTCGGTGCCGAGTTTGTCAATCTCGTCCAGCAAAAACAGGGGGTTGCGGGTGCCAACCTTGGTCAGGCTTTGCAGCACCTTGCCTGGCATGGCGCCAATGTAGGTGCGACGGTGACCTCGAATTTCAGCCTCGTCACGCATCCCACCCAAAGCCATGCGCACGTATTTGCGTCCGGTGGCTTTGGCAATGGATTGCCCCAAGGAGGTTTTACCCACCCCAGGCGGCCCGACCAAACACAAAATGGGGGCCTTGACCTTGTCCACGCGCTGCTGCACCGCGAGGTATTCCAAAATTCGGTCCTTGACCTTTTCAAGACCGTAGTGGTCTTCGTTCAGAACACTTTCGGCATTGCTCAAATCGTGTTTGATTTTGGTTTTTTTATGCCAGGGCAGACCCACCAGGACATCGATGTAGTTGCGCACCACCGAAGCCTCCGCCGACATGGGCGACATGAGTTTGAGTTTCTTTAGCTCGGCTTCCGCCTTTTTCAGGGCTTCCTTGGGCATCTTGGCGAGCTTGATCTTGCGCTCGATTTCTTCAATGTCGGCGCCCTCTTCGCCTTCACCCAATTCTTTTTGAATGGCCTTGACTTGCTCGTTCAGATAGAAGTCGCGCTGGTTTTTTTCCATTTGGCGTTTGACACGGCCCCGGATTTTTTTGTCCACATTCAAAATGTCGACTTCGCGCTCCAACTGTTCGAACAAATTGGTCAAGCGTTCTTTGATGCCGGACAGGTCCAACACCACTTGTTTGTTTTCAAGTTTCAGCGGCAAATGAGCCGCAATGGTGTCGGCCAAACGACCGGGGTCATCGATGCTGGCGATTGAGGTGAGGATTTCGGGGGGGATTTTTTTGTTGAGTTTGACGTACTGATCAAA
>CAIUTG010000022.1 GCA_903902035.1 uncultured Curvibacter sp.
ACCAGGAACGATTCAACCCTGCGTTTGATACAAAATGCCATCGCCAGGTATGGCGTAAAGAATTTTGATTGGGTGGTCGTCAACACGGGAGACTTTGATCGATCGAATGTACCTGATGCCAATCATTGCTGGGTGCAAGACGATCAAGGGGAGGCCTTTCCGTTGCTTGCCTACAGCACCTCAACCAAACAGTTTGGTAACACGTTGCCAGACTTTGTTTTTGATCACTGGAAGCAAACCGGCTTGAACGACTATGAGCAAACCCGAGGGGCTTTGAAGCGGTTTGACTTTCCGCAGGCTGCAACGCCATGCTTGGGTTGGCGAGGTGCGCTGACGCACCCAAGTCGGTCGATTTTGGTTGGGTTGGATGACAAAGTGAATTTTGATTGTGAGTTGATTCGATGGGATCGCTCAAATCCCGATCAGCTAACCGCCAGCAATTTTTTGAGTTTTGAACAGCAGGTGGCCCAATGGCGGTACCTGATCGATATGCGAGGGGTGGGTTATTCGGGCCGGCTTAAATTGTTGCTCTCATCACCGAGGGTGGTCTTCCTACAAGAAAGGGTTTACGAGGAGTACTTCTTTCCGCACTTGAAAGCGTGGGTTCATTATGTGCCAGTCAAAGAAGACCTTTCGGACCTGCAGCCGAATCTGGATTTGTTGAGGTCAAGGCCTGGAATGGAAGCCGAGATTTTGAAAAATGCGGCAGAATTTTCCCAACTTTACCTGACCAGGGACTATGCGATTTTCAAAATGGCGAAACTTTTTGAAAGCCTTGGCTGATGCTCAGTGCCGAGCTCACCGCTTGGTGCATGTCCAAATAGGCATATAGACCGCAACGACCAATGAATGTCACATTGCCTTTGGGTTCGGCTTCATAGCGTCGGTAGCGTGCCAGGTTTTCACCGCCGCTGTCCTTGACCGGGTAATAGCGCTCCATGTGATTGTCTTTGTAGTCGCAGGGCTCTTCTGTGGTGAGGGTGGTGTAGGCCGGGTTTTTCCCATGACCAGGCAGTAGCTGCCATTCGGTGGTTCGGGTGAAGGGCTCGCTGTGGGTGAAGTTGACCGTTGCGGTGGGCAAGACCTTCGGAATGGGCACGGTGGTGGTGTGAAATTTGATGGAGCGGTAGGGCAAGGGCCCGTGCTTGAAATCAAAGTATTCGTCAATGGGCATGGCGTTGAAGACCCAGTCATGTTCAGTGTTCATGCGCTTGTCGTAGGCCACGCTGAGTTGAACCTGAATGCGCTCATGGTCCAGGATGTTTTTCACCATCTGGGTGTAACCCGCTTTGGGCAGGGCCTGGAAGGTGTCATTGGGAAAGTACAGTTCATTCAGGTCGTCCCGAATGGGCACACGTTGACGAATGGTGGGGTCCAGGTCTTCCAGTTCGACGCCCCACATTTTTTGGGTGTAGGGTCTGAAAAAAATATCCAGCACATTTTCTTTGCCAACCAGCTCGCTGGTTTCTTTGTTGACCGGCAAGGTCACATGGCGGCCATCGGCCAGTAAGGCTTTGACTTTGTGCTGATAAGGCAGCCACTCGGTAAAACGGGACAGCCAAGCCACCACCTTGTCGTTCGAGGTGTGAAACAGGTGGGGGCCATATTGGTGAACCCGAATACCGTATTCGTTGACAAAGTCATAAGCATTGCCCGCCACATGGTTGCGTTTGTCGATGACGGTCACTTGGTGGCCTTTCTCGGCCATTTCCCGGGCAACCACGGCCCCAGAGAGGCCGGCACCGACGACGAGTATTTTTTTGCATGACATGGACATGGTTTATCCCAGTTGTTTCAGCTGTTCAGTGAGGCTGTCTATACAGGCCGATTCGGCGCGGCCAGACACAAATTCCCAGGCATTGTCAATCAAGCGTTGGCGCAAAGCCGGTTCGGTGGCCATTCGTCTCAAGGCGTTTTGCAGCGCCGGAATGTCGCCCACTGGGTAAAGCAGGCAGTTGTGCTCATGTTGCCAGCCAATGTAAGGGTAGGGGGCTAGATCGGTCATGACGATGGGCACCCGCAATGCCGCTGCTTCCATTGGGGCGAGTGGGTAGCTTTCGTCGGCGGAAGGGGAGCAATACAGGTCGGCTTGGGCGAGCTGAGTCAACGCCGCCTCGGGTTTCAAGGGACCGATCCAATGGTGACAGGGCAGGTTTTTTTCCTTGTATCGAATGAAGTCCTCACCGATGGAGGACAGGCGGCTCATGTCGCCCACAAAATCCACGGAAATGGCCAAGCTTTGGGCCAACTGTGCCACCGCGATGGCCACATCTTGCGGTCGTTTGCGGGAGGTGAGGGAGCCCAGGGTGATGACCTTGGTTTCAGACTGCGGGGTCGGTTTTGGTGTCTTTGGGAGCCAAGCGCTCAGGTCTCGTACCCCGTTGGGAATGATTTTGATGCGCTCGGGCGGGATTTTGTAGACAAGGCTTTTGTAAATCACGTCGCTTTGCCAGCGGGTCTGAAAAATGATTTGGCTGTATTTGGCAAAGGTGGCACTCCATTGGCCCAGGTTGCCGGTGTAGTTGTGCAAAACGGTTTCGCCCTCATGCACCCACAAAACAGCGGGCACCTCCAGCTTGACTTGTGCGATGGTGTGCATGACCAAAAGGGTGTTGACGAACACCAGGTCGTAGTCGTTGGGGTTGGCATTGGCCAGCGGGGTGATGCCGTGGTCCACCATTTCCTGAATTTGAAAGGCGTCGGTCTCGGTCAACTTCAAGCCGTCCACGCGCCAGCCCAGGTCGTCGACCCAATGGCGAGCACATTTTTTCAACAGCATGGCAGCGCCGTCCAGTCCGTAGCTGTGGCCAATGACAAGGATTTTCATGTCATGCGACATGCACAATTTGTGCCAGTGGTTTTTTGACAGGGCCTGACTTGGGCCTCAAGTATTCGGCGCTCGGGACGATTGCTGATGACAGACATGATTTAACCCTGCGAGTCCTGAGTTGCCAACTGCCCCCATCTCCGTCACTGCCAGTACTGCCCATGCCGTTCATTTGTGGCGGCAGGGCGATGTGGAGGCGGCCCGTGAAATGGGTTTGGCCTTGCTGCAAAGTCCCCCAGCCGACGCGCAAGTCTTGATGCTGCTTGGTTGTTTGGACAGTCAGGCGGGCGATCTTTGGGCCGCGCTGGCTTGGTTTGAAGAGGCTTTGCGGGTGAACCCCCATGACCCAGCCCTCTATGCCAACCTGGGTCAAACTTTTGGGCAGCTTTCCAATTGGGAAGGGGCTTCACGCTGCTTTGAAACCTTGTGCGAGCTGCGGCCCCACGATGCCGAGGCGCATGCCAATTTGGGTTTGGCTTGTCTGCGCTTGAAGCGGTATGCGGCGGCGGTGCAGGCTTACGACCGTGCCTTGCTGGGACGGCCAAGCGATCCCCAAGCCCATGCCAATCGGGCTTTGGCCCTGCACCATGTGGGCGATTGGCCGCAGGCACAAGAGGCCTATGAAATGGCCCTGAATTTGCAGCCCGATTGGCCTTTGGTGCTGACCAATTTGGGTAATTTGCACCGAGATCGGGGGCAATTTGAGGCCGCAGTGGATTGCTATCAGAAGGCCCTGATGTTGGCCCCCCACTACGGCGATGCCTTTTTTAATCTGGGCGTGGTCATGCAGGAGCTGCGGCATTTTGAAGCCGCTCTGGACTGTTATGACCAGGCCTTGTCGGGTGGTTTGAGTGTCCCCAAGGCCATGGTGTTTGCCAACCGGGGCTTGTGTCGGAGTGCTCTGTCACAGCATGAGTTGGCCTTGCAAGAGTTTGACATTGCTTTGGGGTTGACCCCTCATTTGGCCCTGGCCCATTTGAACCGGGGCAACGCCCTGCGAGCGCTGTGGCGGCTGGAAGAGGCCCGGCACAGTTATGAGCGTGCCTTGGCGTGGCAGCCCAGGTATGCACAGGCCCATGCCAATTTGGGCAATGTGCTGCGCGAATTGAAGTTGTTTGATGCGGCCTTGTCGCATTACCAAGCGGCCTTGGCCATCAAGCCCGATTGGCATGAAGTGGCCTTTAGCCAAGGCTTGTTGCACTTGTTGATGGGGCATTTTGAGGCGGGTTGGCCTTTGTATGAGGTCCGAAAACTGCGCCCCTCCAGCGCCCATCATTTTCGGGCTTTGGCTTCTGAATTGTGGACTGGCCAACAGGGCTTGCGCGGCAAGTCCGTTTTTTTGCACACCGAGCAGGGTCTGGGTGACACTTTGCAGTTTGTGCGCTATGTGCCCCTGTTGGCGCAAGCCGGCGCGTGCGTGCATTTGGAGGTGCCGGCGTCTTTGCGTGCCTTGCTGGCCGACTTGCCTGGCGTGAGCGTTTGGCATGACCGAGGCCATGCTGCGCAGCCTGAGACGGATTTTCATTGTTCCTTGCTGAGCTTGCCCGGGGCCTTCCAAACCAAAGTCGGGCATGGTCCAGCCCCGGGACCCTATTTGCGGGCAGCGCCCGAGCGCGTGGCGCATTGGCGAAAGCGTTTGGGGGCAGGCGGCTTCAAAATTGGGATTGCATGGCAAGGCAGTGTGGGGGACATTGACCGAGGTCGCTCCTTTGCCTTGCGAGAGCTGGCCTTGTTGGCGGCCTTGCCCGGCGTGCGGTTGATCAGCCTGCAAAAAAACGCAGGCATCGAACAGATGGCACATTTGCCCTGTGGCATGGTGGTGGAAGATTTGGGGCCTGATTTTGACGCGGGACCCGAGGCATTTCTGGACAGTGCCGCCGTGATGGCGTGTGTGGATTTGGTGATCAGCTCGGACACCGCCTTGTGTCATTTGGCCGGGGCACTCAACCGACCTACTTGGTTGGCCTTGCCCCATGTGCCCGATTGGCGTTGGTTGTTGGACCGCAGCGACAGCCCTTGGTATCCCAAGCACCGGCTGTTCAGACAGAGCCGCTGGAACGATTGGGGCTCGGTGTTTGAGGAAATGGCGCA
>CAIUTG010000023.1 GCA_903902035.1 uncultured Curvibacter sp.
CTGGTGCGGTACGAGAAGCTCGATCGCAGCTTCTTGGCGCTCAACCACTTGGCCGCGTCCATCATGACGTTCCGCAAGATCAAATTACAGGAAAACATTATTTACGGATAAGCTCTTAGCCACTGCCTCTTAACGCCGCATAGGTCTCGCTTTATGACTATTTTTTCGCCCCTCACCCTGCCCAACCAGACGGTCATTCCGAACCGAATCGCCAAAGCCGCGATGGAAGAAAACATGGCCGACGCCCAGCATGCCCCGTCAGAGCCCTTGTTGCGCCTTTACCAAGCCTGGGCCGATGGCGGCGCGGGTTTGATCTTGACGGGCAATGTCATGGTGGACCGCCGTGGCATGACTGGCCCCGGTGGGGTGGTGCTCGAGGATGATCGGCATTTGGATCAATTCCGTCGTTGGGCCGCCGTGTCAAAAAGCCAAGGGGCGCAGATCTGGATGCAGATCAACCACCCCGGACGCCAGATGCAGGGGGCATTGGGCCAAACCACCTTATCCCCCTCTGCTGTGCCCTTGGACATGGGGGCTTTTTCCAAAAAATTCCCCACCCCCAAGCCAATGACGCTGGACGACATTGGAGACGTTCAAGATCGCTTCGTCAGGACGGCTCAATTGGCTGAAAGCGCCGGATTTTCAGGGGTTCAAATCCATGCAGCCCATGGCTATTTGTTGAGTCAGTTTTTATCGCCCCTGTGCAATCAGCGCCAAGATCCATGGGGCGGGTGTCTTGAAAACCGTGCCCGCTTGTTGCTGAACATTGTCAAAGCGGTCAGGTCGGTGGTGCAGCCCGAATTTGCGGTTTCCGTCAAACTGAATTCGGCTGACTTTCAAAGGGGCGGCTTCAGCCCGGAAGACGCCCAACAAGTCATTGGCCTGTTGAATGAAACCGGTGTGGACCTGATTGAATTGTCAGGTGGCAGTTATGAAGCGCCGGCCATGCAGGGACAAGCCCGCGACGGTCGGACCTTGGCGCGGGAAGCCTATTTCTTGGAATTCGTGAAAGAAATGCGTGCTGTCTCAAAAGTGCCGCTCATGTTGACGGGGGGCATTCGACGCCTGGCAGTGGCCCAAGAGGTGCTGGCCAGTGGCATCGATGTTGTGGGCATGGCCACCGCGTTGGCCCTTGCCCCCGACCTGCCGCATCAATGGCACCAAGGCAAGCCCTTGGCGCCCGCCTTGCCGCCCCTGACTTGGAAGAACAAGGTGTTGGCGTCACTGGCCCAAATGGCGCTCGTCAAACACCAACTCAAGCGCCACAGCCTGGGGCAATCCGCTCAACCGCATGCGAACCCGATTTGGGTCTTGCTGATGCAACAAATGCAGCAAGGGGCTCAGAGCAGACGCTATCGCCAATGGATGGCGGGCTTCAAGGCTTAAGGACCTGCGCCCTCGGTCGCCTCGTCGTCGAGTTTTCTCAAGAAGGCGAGCTTCTCGCCGATCTTGATTTCCAAGCCCCTTGGCACTGGCTGATACCAGCCAGGTTCTGCAATGCCTTCAGGCAGATAGGTTTCACCAGCAGCATAGGCATTGGGTTCATCATGAGCATATCTGTACTCATGCCCGTAGCCGAGTTCCTTCATGAGCTTGGTCGGTGCATTGCGAAGATGAACAGGAACCTCACGGCTCTTGTCCTGCTTCACGAAGGCCCTTGCCTGGTTGTAGGCGTTGTAGCCCGCGTTGCTCTTGGCAGCGACAGCCAGATAGATGACCGCCTGGCCAAGTGCCAACTCACCTTCAGGACTGCCCAGGCGCTCGTAGGTGGCGGCGGCGTCATTGGCAATTTGCAGCGCTCTGGGGTCGGCCAGGCCAATGTCTTCCCAAGCCATGCGCACAATGCGGCGCGACAAATAGCGGGCATCCGCGCCCCCATCCAGCATGCGGGTCAACCAATACAAGGCCGCATCTGGGTGCGAGCCGCGCACCGATTTGTGCAGGGCTGAAATCTGGTCGTAGAAGTTGTCGCCCCCTTTGTCGAAGCGGCGGCTGTTCAGCATCAGGGTGTTCTGCAAGAAGGCGGGCGTGATGTTCGTTTCGCCAGCGGCTTTGGCGGCACTGCGGGTTTGTTCCAGCAGGTTGAGCAAACGCCGGGCATCGCCGTCGGCGTAACCGACCAAGGTGTTGACGGCGGACTCGTCCAACGTCAATTCGGTCAAGCCTTTCGCTTGAGCGCGTTGCAACAAGCACTTCAACTCGTCCTCGCTCAGCGAGGCCAAGACGTAGACCTGCGCCCGGCTCAACAAAGCGGCGTTGACCTCGAACGAGGGGTTCTCGGTGGTGGCCCCAATGAAGGTGACCAAGCCACTTTCAACGAAGGGCAGCAAAGCGTCTTGCTGTGATTTGTTGAAGCGGTGAATTTCGTCCACAAACAAAATGGTGGACTGGCCTTGCGCCAGATTTTGTTCGGCCTGGGCCATGGCGGCGCGAATGTCCTTGACACCCGAAAACACCGCCGACAAGGCGATGAAGGCACAGTTAAAAGCGCTGGCGGTCAAGCGCGCCAGGGTGGTTTTGCCAACCCCCGGCGGGCCCCAGAAAATCATCGAATGGGGTTGTCCCGACTCAAACGCCAGGCGAATGGGTTTGCCTGGCCCCAGCAAATGGGTTTGCCCCACCACCTCGTCCAGCGAACGGGGCCGCAGCAATTCGGCCAAAGGCGGGCCGATGGGCGCAGCCGGTTCGGTGGCAAACAGGTCGGCCATGGTCTATTGTTTCAACACATCCACCCCGGGGGGCGGTTTGAATTGAAATTCACCAGGGCTGAAACCGGGGTTCAATTGAAAGGCACCAAAGCGCAACACCGAGCGTTGCCCCAGGTTGTCTTGCACGTCCAGCATCACCAATTGCGCCCCCCGAAAACCCAGGTTGACCATTTTCAGCGCCCCATCACGGGCCTTGGGCACCGCACTGACCCATGTCAGCTCATCGTGGTCGGGAACATTGCTCAGGACAAAGTCGGCCTCCAGGGCTTTCAGGTCAGCGGCCGAGGCGATCAGGGCCACCGGCGTGTTGCCCAGCGTCTGGGCCTGCGAACGGGACGTGACCTGGTTCAGGTCTTGGTCATACAACCACAGGGTATGGCCGTCGGCAACCAAGATTTGTTCAAACGGTTTTTTGTAGTCAAAGCGAAAGTGCGCCGGGCGCTGAAACTCAAACACGCCAGTGGAGGTTTTGCTCTTGGGCTTGCGGCCTTCTTGCGCGGGCGATGTCACCACCTGGGTGAACTCGGCTCGGCCTGACTGCGTGTTTTTGAGAAAGGCGGCCAATGCACTCAAACCGTCCATCGGGCCGTCGGCATGGGCAGCAACCGAAACCATGCCCGCCAAGCCACACAACAGTGCCAGCACAAAGGGTTTAAACAATTTATTCATGACGGGCAGGCACCAAAACATCGCGTTGACCACTGCTGGTCAAGGAACTGACCAGTCCGGATTTTTCCATTTCTTCCAACAAGCGCGCGGAACGGTTGTAGCCAATGCGCAGCTTGCGCTGCACATAGGAGATGCTGGCCTTGCGGTCTTTCAAAACAATTTCAACGGCCTGATCGTACATGGGGTCTTTTTCGCCCCCGGCGTCGGCGCCGCCGCCTTCGCCGTCCTCGCCCTCGACCGTGCCCAGGTCAAGCACGCCTTCGATGTAGTCGGGCTCGCCCTGGCTCTTCAGGTAGCTGACGACGCGGTGCACCTCGTCGTCGCTGACAAAGGCGCCGTGCACCCGAATTGGAAAGCCGGTGCCACTGGGCATGTAGAGCATGTCGCCCATGCCCAGCAAGGCTTCCGCACCCATCTGGTCGAGGATGGTGCGGCTGTCGATCTTGCTGCTGACCTGGAAGGCAATGCGGGTCGGAATGTTGGCCTTGATCAGGCCGGTGATCACGTCCACACTGGGGCGCTGGGTAGCCAAAATCAAATGAATGCCCGCCGCCCGGGCTTTTTGTGCCAAGCGGGCAATGAGTTCTTCGATTTTTTTGCCCACCACCATCATCAAGTCGGCCAACTCATCGATCACCACCACAATGTGGGGCAAGCGGGTGAGGGGCTCCGGGCTTTCCGGGGTCAGGCTGAATGGGTTGCCAATGAATTCTTCGCGGGCCGCAGCTTCGTCAATTTTGACGTTGTAGCCCGCCAGGTTACGCACCCCCATTTTGCTCATCAGCTTGTAGCGGCGCTCCATTTCGGCCACGCACCAGGTCAGGCCGTTGGCGGCTTGCTTCATGTCAGTGACCACGGGGGCCAACAGGTGGGGGATGCCTTCGTAGACCGACATTTCCAACATCTTGGGGTCGATCATCAGCAAGCGCACATCGCGCGCTTCGGCCTTGTAGAGCAAGGACAAAATCATGGCGTTGATGCCGACCGACTTGCCCGAGCCGGTGGTGCCCGCCACCAGCACATGGGGCATCTTGGCCAGATCGGCCACCACCGGATTGCCCACAATGTCTTTGCCCAGGCCCATGGTCAGCATGGACTTGGCTTCGTGGTAAATCTGCGAGCCCAGAATTTCGCTCAATTTGATGGTCTGCCGCTTGGCATTGGGCAATTCCAAGGCCATGTAGTTCTTGCCAGGAATGGTTTCGATGACACGGATCGACACCAGACTCAAGGAACGCGCCAAGTCTTTGGCCAGGTTCACCACTTGTGAGCCCTTGACCCCGGTGGCGGGCTCGATCTCGTAGCGCGTGATCACCGGCCCCGGCGAGGCCAGCACCACCCGCACCTCGACGCCAAAGTCCTTGAGTTTTTTCTCGATCAAGCGGCTGGTCATTTCCAGGGTTTCGGGCGACACGGTTTCTTGGCGGGTCAAAGCCCCGTCCAGCAGATCGACCTGGGGCAATTTGCTGTCGAGCATGTCGGTGAACAAGGGTTTTTGGCGCTCTTTCACCACCCGCTCACTCTTGGCCACCACCACCTGGGCAGGCTCAACAATGTGGACCGGCTCGGGGTGGTGCTCCATGATCTCGATGCGCTCTTCCAGCAAGCCTTCTTCGCGCTCCTTGGCGGCCCGTTTGCCCAGCTCCAGGTCTTCGGCCACCTCGCGCTTCACACGCTGGGTTTGCCACAGGCTTTCCAGCCAGGCGCCCATGTTTTCTGCCACCTGCCCCCAAGAAAAACCAAACGCCAAAGACAAGCCCACCAGCCCCAAGCCAATGGCCGCCAGGGCCGAGCCCACAAAGCCCAGCCAGCGCATGGCCATGCCGCCCATCCACCAGCCCAGCACCCCACCACTGTGACCGGGCAACTGGTCTTCAAACCGGTACAGGCGGGTCCATTCCAAGGTGGTGCTGGCCAGCAGCAAGATGCCGATGCCCAACCAAAAAATACCCCGGCTGCGTGAGACGGGCGACGGTGCACCCCGCAACCAGGCGGCCAAGCTGGTCAACCAGACGCTCAAAGCCGCCACCCAGCACCACCAAGACGAATAGCCAAAGCAGAAATAGCTGAGGTCGGCCAACCACGCGCCCAAGCGCCCCGCCCGGTTCAGAATCGGGCCGCCCAAGCCGGAGGTGGACCAAGCCGCATCGGTGGGGTGGTAGCTGAGCAGGGCCAAGCCCCAAAAAGCCAGAATCGCCAATCCCAAGATGAGGCCCAACTCCAGGGCGAAACGCTTCACACCGAGGGCCGCACCCGCGCCCTCGGCCAAGGGATCACCCCGTCCATCTGAGCCCGTCCCGAGCATGTTCAAAGAGTAGGCCATATAAAAAAAAGTGGGAATCTCAGCAGTAAAACCAGAAGCTTAACGCAGCTTCTTACAATCGGATTTTAAGCAAGCGTCCCTCAAACCGACCCACGACCATGACCGCTACCACCCAACACGCCCAACTTTTGATTCTTGGCTCTGGCCCCGCTGGTTACACCGCCGCCATTTACGCCGCCCGCGCCAACCTGAACCCCGTCCTCATCACCGGCATGGCCCAAGGCGGCCAGCTCATGACCACCACCGAGGTGGACAACTGGCCCGCCGATGTCATGGGCGTGCAAGGCCCCGAGCTGATGCAGCGTTTTTTGGAGCACGCCGAGCGCTTCAAAACCCAGATGATTTTTGACCACATCAATTCGGTCGATTTCAGCCAACGCCCCTTCACCCTGGTGGGTGACAGCGGCATCTACACCTGCGACGCCTTGATCATTGCCACCGGGGCTTCGGCCAAATACCTGGGCCTGCCTTCTGAAGAAGCCTTCATGGGCCGAGGCGTCTCGGGCTGCGCCACCTGTGACGGCTTTTTCTACCGCGACCAGGACGTTTGCGTGGTCGGCGGTGGCAACACCGCGGTCGAAGAAGCGCTGTACCTGTCCAACATTGCCAAAAAGGTCTATCTGGTGCACCGCCGCGACAAATTCAAAGCCGAGCCCATCCTGAACGACAAGGTGCAGGAAAAAGTGGCCGCCGGCAAAATCGAACTCAAGGTCTTCAAGACCCTGGACGAAGTCTTGGGCGACGCCAGTGGCGTGACCGGGGTGCGCTTGAAAGACACCCAAACCGGCACCACCGAAGACATAGCACTGTCGGGCTGCTTCATCGCCATTGGCCACCACCCCAACACCGATATTTTTGCAGGACAGCTGGAAATCAAAAACGGCTACATCGTGACCCGCTCGGGGCTGAACGGTTTTGCCACCATGACCAGCGTGCCAGGCGTTTTTGCCGCCGGGGATGTGCAAGACCATGTTTACCGCCAAGCCATCACCAGCGCGGGCACCGGCTGCATGGCGGCTTTGGATGCACAGCGGTTTTTAGAGCAGGAAGGCTGAGCCAAACCGGGTCAAATGCGGCCTGCTGCAATTCCGGCTTATAATGGCGGGCTTTGCTAACGGGCTCATGCCCTTTAAAGCCGTTGGCCAAAGAAAATGAGAAAGAAACCGCTTTTCCAAGTTCACACTTGTTCCCTCCTCTGACCCAGGATGAAAAGCGAGGTGCGGCCCCTGTTTTGGGCCGTTAACAGTCAACCATAGGAGTGTCATCATGGCACGCGTTTGCGAAATTACGGGCAAGGGCCCGATGGTGGGAAACAATGTTTCTCACGCCAACAACAAAACCAAGCGCCGGTTCTTGCCGAACCTGCAATACCGCCGTTTCTGGGTGGAGTCTGAAAACCGCTGGGTTCGCCTGCGTGTTTCCAGCGCCGCTCTGCGTTTGATCGACAAGAACGGTATCGATGCTGTGCTCGCAGACCTGCGCGCACGTGGCCAAGCTTAAGGAGAACAAACATGGCTTCTAAAGGCGGACGCGAAAAAATCAAGCTGGAATCCACTGCGGGTACCGGCCACTTCTACACCACAACCAAAAACAAGAAAACCACGCCTGAAAAAATGCTGATCATGAAATTTGATCCCAAGGCACGCAAGCACGTGGAATACAAGGAAATCAAGCTGAAGTAAATTCAGCTGCTTTCCTCAACAAAAAAGCCGCTTCACAGCGGCTTTTTTGTTGGTCTCAAAACTCGGTTCTGATCAGGCGGCGGCGCGCAAGCGCAGGGAAAAATCACGCAGGGCCGCAATGCCACTTTCTTCGGCACGGCGGCACCAGGCCTGCAATTCATGGGTGAGTTGCTCACGGGTTTGCGAGGTGCTCAACCAGAGCTGACGCAGCTCTTCACGCATGGCCACCATCTTGCCCAGTTCGGGGTAAGTGGCCATGGCCTCGGCCAAAACAGGCTGAGCCGCCATGGGAATGTTGGCCGTGTCACGGTGCAACCAGCGGCGCGCCATGCGCAGGGGCTTGGAGTCGCTGTGCTTGGACTTGAGTTCAGCCAATTCACGGCGCAGGCCACGGGCAAAGCTGGCCATGACCTCATAGCGATTGGCGATGAGGGCCTCCAAGGTTTTTTCGTCGGCCACGGGCTTGATTTCGCCAAACGCCAATTTGGGCGGCACGGTGCGCACTTTGGCCAAACCCACTTTTTGCATCAAGCTGATGTAGAGCCAACCAATGTCAAACTCGTATGGCTTGACCGAGAACTTGGCCGAGGTGGGATAGGTGTGGTGGTTGTTGTGCAATTCTTCGCCGCCGATGACGATGCCCCAGATGGAGACATTGGTCGAAGCGTCTTGGGATTCAAAATTACGGTAGCCCGTCCAGTGGCCCAGACCATTGATGATGCCTGTGGCCATCACGGGAATCCACAGCATTTGCACCGCCCAGACGGTCATGCCCATGAGGCCGAACAAGGCCAGGTCAATGATCATCATCAAGGCCACGCCTTGCCAGGAAAAACGCGTGTACAAATTGCGCTCAATCCAGTCGTCAGGCGTGCCACGGCCATATTTTTCAATGGTTTCTTGGTTCTTGGCTTCGGCGCGATAAAGCTCAACGCCTTCCAGCAGCAGTTTTTTGATGCCACGGGTTTGCGGGCTGTGGGGGTCTTCTTCGGTTTCGCATTTGGCGTGGTGCTTGCGGTGAACGGCGACAAACTCTTTGGTCACCATGCCGGTGGTGAGCCACAGCCAGAAACGGAAAAAATGCGCGGGGATGGCATGCAGTTCCAAGGCACGGTGCGCCTGGGCACGGTGCAGAAAAATGGTGACAGAGCAAATGGTCAAGTGCGTCACCACCAGGGTAAACAGCGTGATGGCCCAGCCATTCCAGTGCAACAGCCCGTAGGACAACCAGTCAATCACAGCGTGAACGATGACCAAGAAGGTCGAGGGTTCGGAAAAAGTCATTCAATACCTTTGACGCGCCAAACAGGGCGCACAGATGGGGAGGCAAAACTACTCAGCGCCGGATTTTAACCGTTGAGTCCGTTTTTGTCTCGTTTTTTCAGATCAGGGTTTTTTGCGTCAGATCAAGCCTTCTTCTGCCAAACGGCAGCAAAAAAGCCGTCTGTTGCATGCAAATGGGGCCAAAGTCGCAAATAGGGCGACGCACCGGCCGCCGCAGAAATGGCTGGCAGCGCTGGCAGTTTGAGCTCGTCCAGCAGTGCCCCCACCGGCAGCGGAACGAAGTCGGGGTGTGCCTGATCAAAGGCCTGGGCAATGGCCTCGTTTTCAGCTTGCAGCAAACTGCAAGTGGCGTAAACCAAACGGCCGCCTGGTTTCAAGAGGCGTGCCGCGCTTTCCAAGATGGCGGCCTGCTTGAGCGTCAACTCGGTCACGGCCTGCTGGCTTTGGCGCCACTTCAAATCCGGGTTGCGCCGCAAGGTCCCCAAACCCGAGCAAGGCGCGTCCACCAGCACCCGGTCGATCTTGCCCGCCAGCCGCTTGACCCGATCGTCGCGCTCATGGGCAATGGCGGCGGGGTGCACATTCGACAAGCCGCTGCGAGCCAACCGGGGCTTGAAGGCATCCAGGCGATGGGCCGAGGTGTCAAAAGCATACAAGCGGCCCGTGCTGCGCATGGCCGCCCCAATCGCCAGGGTTTTGCCCCCCGCGCCAGCGCAAAAATCCACCACCATCTCGCCCCGGTGTGCATCCAGCAACAGGGCCAGCAGTTGCGAGCCTTCGTCTTGCACTTCAATCGCGCCCCGCGTGAAGGCGTCGAGCTTGGTCAGACTGGGTTTGCCTGCCAAACGCAAGCCCCAAGGGGAGTAAGGCGTTTCGGTGGAGGCCATGCCCGCCTGTTTGAGTTCTTTTTGGATGGCCGAGCGCTTGGCCAGCAAGGTATTGACGCGCAGGTCCAAGGGGGCCGATTCGTTCAAGCTGGCCACCAGGGGCCAGAAATCGGCCTCGGCACCCAGAGCGGCCAAATCGGTTTGCAGCGACTGCGCCAGCCAATCGGGCAGGTTGTGTCGGTGCTGAGGCATGAGCAAGTCGTCGGTGACCGCATCGCATGCGTCCAGCCAGTGTTTTTCTTTGTCTAGCAACACACTTTTGACGAAATCGCGCGGGCCATAAAAACCCAAAATCGCCAAGCGGCGCTCACGCGCCCCTGAGCCCGAACGGGCCAAGTACTCGAACCGAAGTTTTTGCCGCAAGACATTGAAGGCGGTTTCCGCCAGGGTGGCGCGTTCGCGCGGCCCCAGGTTGCGATGGGCTCTAAAAAAGCGCGACACCACCTGGTCTGCGGGGTGTTCGAACAACAAAACTTGCCTGACCAATTCGGTGCAGGCTTCTAACAAAATTTGAGGATGCATGGAGACTATTGTCCCTTAAGCGGCCATCAACCCGTATTGCGCAGTCCCGAAGCAATGCCGTTGATGGACAGATGAATGCCTCGGTGAATGCGCTCATCGGTGTCACCCGCACGCAAACGCCGCACCAGCTCGACCTGCAAATGGTGCAAGGGGTCGATGTAAGGGAAGCGGTGCTGAATGGAGCGCGCCAAGGCGGCGTTGTTGGCCAAGCGGCTGGCTTGCCCTGTGATGAGGCCCAACACCTCGCTGGTGCGGTGCCATTCGGCTTCAATGGCTTTAAAAATTTTGTTCCGCAGCTTGCTGTCTTCGACCAGGCTGGCGTAGCGCGAGGCCAAGGCCAAGTCGCTCTTGGCCAAAACCATGTCCATGTTGGACAACAAGGTGTTGAAGAAGGGCCATTGGCGCTGCATGCGCTGCAACAGCTTGAGCCGGGCGGCGTAGTCCGGCTGGGCCGGCTGACCCAAAAACGCCAACACTGCCGAGCCAAAGCCATACCAACCCGGCAAGGTCAAACGGCACTGCCCCCAACTGAAGCCCCAGGGAATGGCGCGCAGGTCTTCAATTCGCTGGTTGGCCTTGCGCGAGGCGGGACGCGAGCCAATGTTCAATTCCGCGATTTCGCGGATGGGGGTGGCCGTGAAGAAATAGTCCGTAAAACCCGGCGTGCCATACACCAAGGCACGGTAGGCCTTCATGCTGGCTTCGGACAACTCGGCAGCTGCTGCCAAAAAGGCTTTCTGCGCTGGCTTGGTCGGTTGCAACAAGGTGGCCTCCAGCGTGGCCGCGACCAGGGTTTCCAGATTGCGCCGCCCAATTTCGGGGTTGGCATATTTGGAGGCGATCACTTCGCCCTGCTCGGTCAAACGAATCTGGCCGCGCACCGTGCCGGGGGGTTGGGCCAGGATGGCTTGGTAGCTCGGTCCGCCCCCTCGCCCCACCGTGCCGCCCCGGCCATGGAACAAGCGCAGTTGAATGGGTGCCGGGGCTTGTGCCTCGGTCCGGGTTGACGTTTCAGTTGGGGCATTGAGTTCATCAAAGAAGGCCGCCAGCGCGGTTTCAGCGCGGTACAGCTCCCAGTTGCTGGTGAAGATGCCGCCGTCCTTGTTGCTGTCGGAATACCCCAGCATGATGTCTTGCTCGGCCCCGCTGCGCCGAATCAAATCCAAGATGCCAGGCAGGGCATAAAACTCGCGCATGATGATGGGGGCTTGGCGCAGGTCTTCGATGGTTTCGAACAAAGGCACCACAATCAGATCGGCCACCGCCGTCGCCCCCAAAACCCCGCGCAGCAGACCCAGTTCTTTTTGCAGCAACAACACCTCCAGCAAATCGCTGACGCTTTCGGTGTGGCTGATGATGTAGTGGCGAATGGCCTCGGCCCCGTAGCGTTGGCGCATGTCGCGGGCGGTGGCAAACACCGCCAACTCGCGTTGCGTCCATTCAGAGTAGGAAGCCCCCTGCACCCGCAAAGAGCGCGGGTCTTTCAACTGGGCGAGCAAAAGCGAGCGCTTGGCGTTTTCATCCAAGTCGCTGTATTGAGCCACCACCCCCGCCGTGGCCAGCAACTCGGTCAAGACCTGCTCATGCTGGTCCGAGCTTTGCCGCAAATCCACCGTGGCCAAGTGGAAACCAAACACCGACACCGCCCGACGCAAGGCTTGGAGACGTCCTTGGGCCGACAGCGCACCGCCATGGCCCAGCAAAGAGTCGTGAATGGTGTCGAGATCGGCTTTCAATTCTTGCGGGCCCGCATAGGGGTTTTGTGGCGGCAACGCATGGCGGGCCGCATCGCCACCCGTCAGGTTTTTCAAAGTCGCGGCCAAGCGGGCATACATGCCCGCCAGAACCCGCCGATAGGGTTCGTCAAGCCGGTGCTCATTGCGGTCGGGCGACGCCTCGGCCAGGGCCTGCAAGGCGGGGCTGATCTGCGCCAGGCGCGTGGACATCGACAGCTCGCCCCCCAACAGGTGCACTTCGGTCAGGTAGTGACGCAACACCATGTCGCACTGGCGTTTCAGGGCAAAGCTCAAGGTGTCGGCGCCCACATTCGGGTTGCCATCGCGGTCACCCCCAATCCATTGGCCCATGCGGAAAAACGGGGCCACCGCGTCCGTGCCCAAGGCCACCTCCAGTTCAGCGTAGAGCTTCGGAATTTCTTGTAAGAAAGTGGCTTCGTAATAGCTCAATGAGTTTTCAATTTCATCGGCCACGGTCAGCTTTGAAAAACGCAGCAAACGGGTTTGCCAGAGTTGCAAGACCCGGGTGTGCAGGGCCTGTTCGTTCGCGGTCAAGGCCTTGAGGGTCACCGCATCGGGCTGCCGGCCAAGGGGCACCGCTTGGTGAATTTGGTCGCGCGCCTCCAGCAATTGGGCAATGTCACGCTCCGCATCCAAAATGCTTTTCCGCTGCACCTCGGTCGGGTGCGCCGTCAGCACGGGCGAAACAAAGCTGTGCGCCAAGGCCGCCACCACCTGATCGGGCGCGATGCCCGCTTGCTGGATGCGGTCCAAAGCCACGGCCACGCTGCCTTCACGGGCATCACCCGCCCGCTCATGGATTTCGCGACGCCGAATGTGGTGCCGGTCTTCGGCCAGATTGGCCAAATGGCTGAAATAGGTGAAGGCGCGGATCACGCTCACGGTTTGGTCCGCGCTGATCGATTTGAGCAACTTCTTCAAAGCCTTGTCGGCCGCTTGATCGGCGTCGCGCCGAAATGCCACCGACAACTGGCGCACCTGCTCCACCAAGGCGTACGCGGCCTCGCCCTCTTGCTCGCGCACCACGTCGCCCAGAAGGCGGCCCAGCAGGCGGATGTCGTTGACCAAGGGCTGGTCTTTGGAGGCTGTGGAAGCAGGTCGTTTCATGACAAAAGCTCACTCGTGGAGGGTTGGGTGCTGAAGGCCAGCGACGTATGTTGACATTATTTTTAAGTCTTTGTAATTTTATTACCTGTTTTTTTACACTCAAATCAAATAAATTACTTTTGTTTGGTCTCAAAAGAATTTATGCAAACGCTTGCAATAGGTTTTTCATCCTTTTTGTAGCATTTTTGCCACAGATTTCGAAACAACGACTGACCCCCAAACGCCTGAAATATCAAAGTCTTTACCCTGAAAACCTGGGTCTGGTACAGCCAAAAACAACACCCTAGGGAAAGTCCTAGTACTGCAATCGTTTGCAATTAGATTTGTTCGTTTGTAAACTGCCGTAACGGAATGGTCATAGACCCCGTCACCCGATCGACAACGTTTGCATAAGCAAACGCTTGTTGCTGTGTTTATCCACTTGGAGACTTTTGATGAAAAAAAATCGCCCTAGCGCGAAATCAGCCGTGGCCATCGCTGCGGCCCTGACCCTGTTGCCCATGGCTGGTGCCTGGGCTCAATCCGCTGCCAACGACGGCACACTGAACCTCGACACCGTCGTGGTCACAGGCGTGGCGCAAAGTGGCTCCAAAATGAAGCAAAGTGTGGCAGTCAGTACCGTGGACAGCGAAAGCATTTTGGCGGCACAACCCCAAAACGCTTCTGACGTGCTGACCAGCATCCCCGGCCTGATGGTTCAATCTTCTGGCGGCGCGGGCAACGCCAATGTCTCCGTTCGCGGTCTGCCCATTTCTGCGGGCGGTTCACGCTACATGCAGTTCCAAGAAGACGGCCTGCCCGTTTTGTTGTTTGGTGACATTGCTTTTGGCACACCCGATGACTTTTTGCGCGTTGACAGCACCTTGGACCGCGTCGAAGCGGTTCGTGGCGGCACGGGCTCCACCTTGACCACCAACGGCCCCGGCGGCATCGTCAACTACATCAGCAAAACCGGCATGGAGCAAGGCGGCAGCGTGGGCTTGACCACTGGCATTGGCTACAAAGACGAACGCTTTGACTTCAACTACGGCGGCAAGTTGGGTGACAAGACCCATTACTTCGTTGGTGGCTATTTCGAGCAAGGTCAAGGCCCCCGCCAAGACAGCTCGTCGGCCATCGAAGGTGGTCAAATCAAAGGCAACATCACCCAAGATTTGGACAACGGCTTCATTCGCTTCAGCTTCAAACACCTGGCCGATCAACAACCCCTTTACATGCCTGCGCCGGTCAACATCAGCAATGGCCAAATCAACACTGTTGCTGGCATTGACCCCCGCACCTACACCGGCTATTCAGCCTACATGCCCACCGACACAGTCGTCACCGGCAGCAATGGCAGTAAGACCAATTTGGTCAACAGCGGTTTGACCACCAATGTGGATTCTTACGGCGTAGAGGGTGAATTCCGCTTGGGCGGTGGCTGGACTTTGAACGACAAGTTCCGCACCGCAGCCAACTCCGGTAACTGGCTAGGCTTCTTCCCTGGCAGCGGCGTTTCTGCCGCCGCCGCTCATACCACCTATGCCACCGGCCCCAACGCTGGACAAGCCTACACAGGCCAAGCCTTCCAGAACGTGGCGTTCGACGTGTCTGTGAACAACCTGGGCAACACCACCAACGACACCAAGCTCTACAAGACTTTCAACTTGGAAGATGGCGCGAAGGTCACCACTACAGCCGGTTTGTTTGCCAATGTGCAACACGTGAACCTGACCTGGAACTTCAATACTTACTTGATGCAGGCCACCAACTCGAATCCCGCTCTGTTGAAAAACAGCACCACCAACAGCTATGGCTTGATCGGCCCCGGCTTTGGCGGTTGCTGCTCACGTGACATCAATGCCACTTACACCACCACCTCACCCTACGGTGTCGTGAGCTACGAAAAGGGTGCTTTGACCTTGGATGGCAGCGTGCGCTTTGACAACCAATCGGCCAGCGGTTACTACAACGCTGCGACCGAATCCAACAACGCCATGTCTTACTCGCCGTCTAACGCCGTGGCCATCGACTACTCAGTGCATCACACCGAGTACTCTTTCGGTGCCAACTACCTGCTGAACAAAGACTTGGCTGTGTTTGGCCGAGTCAGCAGCGGTGCGGCATTCAACGCCGATCGCATCATGTTCAACGGCCCCTTGAGCGGATCGACCCCGATTCCAATCAACACCGTGGAGCAATATGAAGCCGGTATCAAGCTGAAGTCTGGCAACCTGAGCTCTTTCATCACTTTGTTTGACGCGAAGACTTCAGAGTCAAACTACAGCGCAACGACGCAAATCCAATCGGCCAACACTTACGATGCCAAAGGCTTTGAAATTGAAGAAGGCTACCGCTTGGGTAATTTCCACCTGCGCGCTGGTTTGACTTACACCGATTCCAACACCACAGCTGGCACCAACGTGGGTGAGCCTGCCAACCGTCAGCCCAAGGTCATGTACCAAGCTGGCCCCAGCTACATCGACGACAAGATGGACGTGGGCTTCAACATCACGGGCATGACCAAAGCGCCTGAAGTGGATGAAACCCCTGTGGTCTGGTTGCCTGCCTACACTTTGGTGAACATGCATGCCAACTACTTGGTGGATCAACACACCACCGTGTCATTTGGTGTTTACAACCTGTTCAACACCATCGCCTACACCGAAGCCGATGGCCTGACCAGCGCCCGCGCCCTGAATGGCCGCAACGCCCGTTTGACCTTGAAATACGCTTTCTAAGCCAAGGTCTGTCGCCAGGATTGACCCCGCCATGGGGTCATTCCATTCCAACAAGCCCCGCAGCACCGCGGGGCTTTTTTGTTGGTGCGAGCACCTCCAACCCATTTCAATTTCCTAAATCCAGACCGACTTTGCCGATCGGTTGAAGCCCGAGGCCTACACTTCATGATGCTTCATTTCCTCAAGAAGAACGGGGTTCACAAGCGGCTGCATCCTTGTAAGATGGCATAAACTATGGATTGCAAAGAGTTGAATTCAATCGTTTGCATTGCTGCTTCTTTAGCAATTGACAGGTGCTTTTTTACTACAAGACAAGCAAAATAAGGGTTTCACCTTATTTTGTTCTTGGTTTGAATTCATACAATTGCAATCGATTGCAGTTTTACCTCTGCGTGTACAAGGAGACCAATTCAAATGATGGATTACGCCAGCCGGCAACGCAGCCCGCGCAAGCACCTTATCGGCTTGGGCTTGGTGGTGGCGCTGCATGTTTTGTTGCTTTGGGCGATCAACTCGGGCCTGGCCCGCAAGTTCGTCAAAGTGATCAAAGGTCCGGTCGAGGCCGAGTTGTTGGAAGAAAAGAAACCCGACTTGCCGCCCCCACC
>CAIUTG010000024.1 GCA_903902035.1 uncultured Curvibacter sp.
GTACCAGGGCCGCTGGTTCGACCCCCAGGCCATCATGCTGCGCGAAACCGCACAACGCTGGGTGGCGCGTGCCATCACCGGCGAGGTCACGCTGGAGCTGCGTCGCGGCAACGACTATTCTTTGCTCAACACCGAGTCGCCCAACCTGACCTACCACCCCGAGCGCCTGACCATGGAAAAAGGCGAGTCCATGTTCTCGCCGCTGGACCGGATTGGTCAACTCACCATGCGCAACCTGGACATTGTGGACACCCGCGCCAAGCTGGGCATCTACACCCAGAGCGGTTTGCTGTCCTTGGGTGAAAGCGCGCCGCTGCCTTCCCTGCCTCAGCACAAACCCAGCTAAGCCAGTCCAATCGAGGCCCGTGGATTGCCGTGGATTGGGTTCCCCGGCCTCACAACACGAGCGGCTCTGGCTCCAGGCGGATGCCAAAGCGCTCGTAAACACTGGTTTGAATGGCGCGGGCCAGGGTCATCACCTCACCGCCCGTCGCCGCGTGCTCGCCTTGGCCCCGGTTCACCAACACCAAAGCCTGTTTTTCATAGACCCCGGCCCGGCCGATGGATTTGCCTTTCCAGCCACACGCGTCGATCAGCCAACCCGCCGCCAATTTGATGCGACCGTCGTCCAGGTGGTAATGGACGATCTTGGGGTCCCGCGCAATGATGTCCGCGCATTGTTCGGGCGTGACCGTCGGGTTTTTGAAAAAGCTGCCCGCATTGCCGATCTGGGAGGGATCGGGCAATTTGGCACGGCGAATCTCACAAACCCAATCAAAAATTTGTTGCGCACTGGGTTGCGGCGCCCCCCCTGCCGAGACCTGGCCCTGGGCCACCTGCTCGGCGATCCAGGCCTCTCGTTTCTTTGTCAAATCCAGGTAGTCCAACTCGGGCTTCCAGGCTTTGGGCAATCGCATGCGCACCCGCAAAATAACCGCGCGACCCGCCAACCCCATGCCCGAGCCCAAGGCCGAAGTCGAAGCCGGGTGCTTGAACACCGAGTCGCGGTAGCCAAAGCCACACTGCGCCGCATTCAAAGTGAAGACCTGGCCGGTCAACAAATCAAAAGCATCCAAAGAGTCAAAACGGTCTTGCAACTCCACCCCGTAAGCCCCGATGTTTTGCACCGGCGCTGCGCCCACGGTGCCGGGAATCAGGGCCATGTTTTCCAGCCCGGGCAAGCCCTGGGCCAAGGTCCAAGCCACCAGGCCATGCCAAGACTCCCCCGCGCCCACCTCAACCAGATGGGCTTTGGCATCGGGCGTTTCCTCGGGCAGCAAACGCATGCCTTTGAGCTCAATTTTCAAAACCAGGGGCTTCACATCGCCCGTGAAAACCAGGTTGGAGCCCCCCCCCAACACCAATTTCGGCACCTCCCGCCAACTGGGGTCCGCCACCACGGCCTCCAGATCAGACAGATGTTGAACCCGCAGCAGGGCCTGGGCACGGGCCATGATGCCAAAGGTATTAAAGGGCTGGAGCGAAACATTTTTCTCGACTAACATCGCTCTGATTGTCCCTTCTTTTTTGAAACACCATGCCCTCTTTTGATACCGTGTGCGAAGCCAACCTGGTTGAAGTCAAGAATGCCGTTGAAAACGCGGCCAAAGAAATTGCCACCCGCTTTGACTTCAAAGGCACCTCAGCCGCCTTGGAGCTCAAGGACAAAGAAATTACCCTGTTTGGCGATGCCGAATTTCAGTTGCGTCAGGTTGAAGAAATTTTGCGCAACAAACTGACCAAGCGCGAAGTGGATGTGCGTTTTCTGGACCTGGGCAAGGTCGAAAAAATCGGCGGCGACAAGGTCAAACAAGTGGTCAAAGTCCGCAACGGCATCGAAGGCGAAACGTCCAAAAAGATTCAGAAAGCCATCAAAGAAAGCAAGCTGAAGGTCCAGGCCGCCATTCAAGGGGATGCGGTGCGGGTGAGCGGTGCCAAGCGCGATGACCTGCAAGCCGCCATGGCCTTGATCCGCAAGGAAGTGGCCGACCTGCCCCTGAGCTTCAACAACTTTCGCGATTGAAGCGGCCTGTTCAAGCCTTCTTCTGGCCGATCTTGCTTTCCTGACCGGCCACCAAGCGGGCGATGTTTTGCCGGTGCCGCCAAATCAGCAAAGCCGACATCAGTGACAAGGCCAGTGCCACGGGCGGCTCGACCTGCCACAGAGCGCCATCGCCCATGACGTAAATCAGCGGCGCGGCCAAAGCGGCCAGCAGCGCTGAGAGCGAGGAGTAGCGCCAAACCAGCGCGGCCCCCACCCAGACGGCCGCCACACACAGTCCCAAGGCCGTGTCAATGCCCAGGAGCACCCCCAGGGCGGTGGCCACGCCCTTGCCGCCTTGGAACTTGAAGAACACGGGAAACAGATGCCCCAGAAAAGCCGCCAAAGCCACGGCGGCCAGCAGCAGGCCGGGCTCGCTGGTGAAGCGATCGGCAAAGAGCCGTACCAAGAAGACGGGCAGCCAGCCTTTGGCCGCATCCAGGAACAGGGTCAACAGGGCCGCGCGCTTGTTGCCCGAGCGCAGCACATTGGTGGCGCCGGGGTTTTTCGAGCCATAGCTGCGCGGGTCGCTCAAGCCCATGACTCGGCTGACCAGCACCGCAAAAGACAGGGAACCGATCAAATAGGCCAACACGGGCATCAGGCACAAGGCCCCCAATGAAATCGCTGCGTCGGACATGGGTTCAAATCGCCAGGTCACGGTCTTGCCAGCGAATGGCATCGATGGCGCTCAACAACTCTGGCGACAGGGTTGTGCCCCAGGCGTCCAAATCCTCTTCCAACTGGGCCATCGAGGTCACGCCGATGATGGTGCTGGCCACCTGCCACTTGGTGTAGCAAAACGCCAGGGCCATTTGGGTGGGGGTGAGTCCATGCTCCCGTGCCAGCGCGTTGTAGCGGCGCGCCGAGCGCAGCGCATCCTCGCGGCCCCAGCGTTGTTTGCGCATGGATTCGTATTTGGCGATGCGGGCATTTTGGGGGGCATGGGGGCCGGTGGTGCCCGCCTCGTCGTATTTGCCGGTCAACAAACCAAAGCCCAGCGGCGAGTAGGCCAGCAAGCCCACCTCCAGGCGGTGACAGGTTTCGTCCAGGCCGTTCTCGAAACTGCGGTTGATCAGGCAATAGGGGTTTTGCGTGCTGACAATGCGCGGCAAGCCATTCGCTTCGGCCAAGCGCACAAACTCATGCACCCCATAAGGGGTCTCGTTGGACAAACCGATGTGTCGAATCTTGCCCGCCTTGACCAATTGATCCAAGGTTTGCAGCTGCTCCAGAATGGGGGTAACCGAGCTTTCCTTGCTGGGGTCGTAATACATGCCCCCGAACATCGGCACATGGCGCTCAGGCCAGTGGATTTGGTAGAGGTCAATCACATCGGTTTTCAAACGCTTCAAACTGGCTTCGCAGGAAGCCACCATGTCAGCCGACGTCATGCCCTGCCCCGAACGCACCCAAGGCATGCCCCGGGAAGGACCGGCCACTTTGGAGGCCAGCACTATTTTTTGGCGCTGGGCCGGGTGTTTGGCCAGCCAATTGCCGATGATGGTTTCGGTGGCGCCGTAGGTTTCCGCA
>CAIUTG010000025.1 GCA_903902035.1 uncultured Curvibacter sp.
AGTAGCGCCCCCCCACCCAGTCTTTGAAACCAAAGCAGGTGCTGATGCCAAAGGCCTGGGCCGCGCTCACATTGGTGGTCAGTGCCGCAAAGTGGCGGGCAATGTCGGCCTCACTCAGGCCGTGGGCCGCCCCTTCACGCAAAAACCAGTCCTTGGCCGTGTGGGCATTGGTCATGGTTTCGCGGGTGGTGAAGGTTTTGGAGGCAATCAAGAACAAGGTGCGCTGGGGTTTGACCTGTGCCAAAACCTCGCCCAACTCATCGCCGTCAATGTTGGCCACAAAATGGAAGCGCTTGCCCTCAATGGCTTGGGCTTGCAGGGCCAGCACCGCCATTTGAGGCCCGAGGTCAGAGCCGCCAATGCCGATGTTGACAATGTCGGTGATGGCCGCATCCGAGCGCACGGCCTCGGCATAGGCGAGCATGGCCTGGAGGGTCGTTTGAACTTCTTGTTGGCCCGCGCTCAAGGCCTCCCCTTCAAATCCACCTTGCGCGGGATTGCGCAGCAAAAAATGCATGACTTGCCGCTGTTCGGTCGGGTTGACTTTTTCGCCTGCGAAAAGCGCCGCGCGGTGCTGCTCCACCCCGGTTTGACGGGCCAAATCGAACAACAAAGACTCGGTCTTGGGGTCCACCAGATTTTTAGAAAGGTCGGCAAACACATGAGGCGCCTGCAGACTGAACTGGGCAAAGCGCTGCTGCCCCTGCGCGGGATTGGCAAAGGCCTCGCGCAAATCAAAGCCCCGACCACTGGCCTCAAAATGCGCTTGCAACGCTTGCCAGGCCGGTGTTTCGTCCGCTCGCGCACGCACGGCCATCAAAGGATTGGGGGAGCTGGCAAGCGTTGAGGCGTGTGGGGCATTCACAGAGGGGGTCTCCTGGTTTAAAAAAGGTTGAGCGCGGCCAAGGCCTTATCGGGACTGGGCGTCCAGAATCAGTTTTTCCAATTTGATGGCATCCACCGCAAAAGCGCGAATCCCTTCGGCCAACTTTTCTGTGGCCATGGCGTCTTCGTTCAAGGCGTAGCGGAAAGCCGCCTCATTCAGATGGATGCGCTCAAACGACTGGGCCTTGGCAGCCGCCAAGGTCAAAGCGGGTTTCAACTCGGGTTGGTTGGGCGTGTCGGCCAATTGGGCCAACAGCTCGGGGGAAATGGTCAACAGGTCACAACCCGCCAGGGCCAAAATTTGGCCCACATTGCGGAAACTCGCCCCCATGACTTCGGTGGCAATGTCAAAGTGTTTGTAATACCGATAGATGTGAGTCACCGATTTCACGCCGGGGTCATTGGCCCCTGCTTGCTCGGCCTCGACCCAAGCGGCACCCGCCGTCTTTTTGTACCAGTCGTAAATGCGGCCCACAAAAGGGGAAATGAGTTGCACCTTGGCCTCGCCACAGGCCACGGCCTGGGCAAAGGAAAACAACAGCGTGAGGTTGGTGCGAATGCCGCTGCGCTCCAGCTCTGCCGCCGCCTGAATGCCTTCCCAGGTCGCGGCAATTTTGATCAAGACCCGCTCGCGCGGCACCCCGGCGGCTTCATACAAGGCCATGATGTGACGCGCCCGCGCCAAGGTGGCGGCGGTGTCAAAGCTCAAACGGGCGTCCACTTCGGTGGAAACCCGGCCCGGGATCAAAAACAAAATTTCACGCCCAAAGCGCACCAAGAGCTGGTCGACGATGGCGTCCATGGGCTGCCCTTTGGCCGCGCTCACGGTTTGCTCCAGCAACGGCAGGTAGTCGGGCTTTTGCACCGCCTTCAAAATCAAGGACGGGTTGGTGGTCGCGTCTTGCGGCTGGAAGGCGCTCAGTTGCTTGAAATCCCCCGTGTCCGCCACGACGGTGGTGAACGCCTTGAGGGCCTGCAATTGGTGAGAAGGGCTTGTGCGCATGTTTTTGTGTCTTTCTGGCAGATTGACTACCCAGGGATTGTAATTAGATTACAGAAATTTTTGCTAAATTTCTTGTGCATTCTTCAGGTTACATGAGAAAATCGCCGCAAATTAGAAATCAAGTTACATAACTTCCACCCAACCCTGCTCTCAATTCATCTCATGCAAACCCCCTCTATTGTGAAGCCAGAAGGCTTTGATTTGATTCTGTTTGGCGGCACCGGCGACCTCACCTGGCGCAAACTCATTCCCGCCCTGTTTCAAGCCTTCCGTCACGGCACCTTGCCCGCTGGCGGGCGGATTTTGGGGGTGGGCCGCGAAGACCTCAGCCACGAGCAGTACCGCGAGCGGATTTCGGCGCGCTTTCGCGAAGTCGACAACGCCAAACAACCGCGCGACGATGAGTTCGCCGCCTTTGCCCAGCAGTTGTTTTACCTGCGCATGGACCTCAGCAAGCCCGACGACTACCAGAGCCTGGCCCAAACCCTGGCCGAGCGCAACACCGAAACGGTGGTCATGTATGTGGCCACGGCCCCGAGCCTGTTCACCGTGGTGGTCGAACAGTTGGCGGCCGCTGGCTTGAACACCCCCAAAACCCGGGTGGTGTTGGAAAAACCGCTGGGCCACGACCTGGACTCCAACCGCGCCATCAACCGCGCCGTGCGCCAAGCCTTCACCGAATCGCAAATCTTCCGCATCGACCATTACCTGGGCAAGCCGTCGGTGCAAAACCTGTTTGCCTTGCGCTTTGGCAATGCCTTGTTTGAACCCCTGTGGCGACGCGAAAACATTGCCAGCGTCGAAATCACCATCGCCGAAGAGCTGGGGGTGGAAAAGCGCGGCGAGTTTTATGACAACACCGGCGCCCTGCGCGACATGGTGCAAAACCACGCGCTGCAATTGCTGTGCGCCATCGCCATGGAGCCGCCCATCAACGCGCATGCCGATGCCATTCGTGACGAAAAACTCAAGGTGCTGCGCTCGCTGCGCCGCTGGACCCCTGAAACCCTGAACCAGCACGTGGTGCGCGGTCAGTACGCTGCGGGCATGAGCTTTGGCAAAGCCGTCAACGGCTATTTGCAAGAACCCGGCGTGCCGCCGCTCAGCCACACCGAAACCTATGTGGCGCTGCGCACCGAAATCGACAACTGGCGCTGGGCCGGCGTGCCCTTTTACATCCGCACCGGCAAACGCCTGGCGGGCCGCGAAGCGCGCATCGTGGTGAACTTCCGCCCCACCCCCCACGCCATTTTCAAGGCACCGCAGCGGGCCAACAACCAATTGGTCATCAACCTGCAGCCCAACGATGGCTTGGAGCTGCACCTGCTGGCCGAAGGCCAAGCGCAGCGCCAAGCCCGCACCCCCGGCAGCAGCCAGACCCTGGCCCCGGTGCAACTGGACCTGGACTTTGACAGCCGCTTTGGCTCCGGGCGCGTCGGTGCCTACGAGCGCTTGCTGCTCGACGTCATCGATGGTCGTCTGAATTTGTTTGTGCGCAGCGACGAACAAGAAGCCGCCTGGCGCTGGGTGCAGCCCATTTTGGAAAACTGGCAAACCGACAGCAACCCCATTCGCAGCTACCCCGCTGGCACCTGGGGCCCCCCCGCTGCCAGCGCCATGATCGCCCGCGATGGCCATTGCTGGAACGAAGAACGCTGAGTGAATCACCCGGCGTGCCCAGTGCGTCGATAATCAGCACCATGCTCGATCGCATCAAAGCCTCTTTGCCCTCCCTGGCCCCTGCTGAACAGCGGGTGGCCCGCTTGGTTCTGAGCGATCCGCGCAGTTTTGCCAACCTGCCCGTCACCGAACTGGCCGAACGGGCCCATGTCAGCAAACCCACCGTGGTGCGGTTTTGCCGCAGCGTGGGCTACGACGGTTTGTCCGATTTCAAACTCAAGCTGGCCGGCAATGTCAGCGAAGGCGTGCCCTTTGTGCACCGCAGCGTGGACGCCGACGACAAAACCGGCGACATCATGGTCAAGGTCATCGACAACACGGTGGCCGCTTTCTTGAAATACCGCAACGAGGCCAGCGCCAGCGCGCTGGACCGCGCCATCGAAACCCTGGCCAGCACCCACACCTCGGGGCGGCGCATCGAGTTTTACGGGGTGGGCAACTCGGGCATCGTGGCCCAGGATGCGCAGCACAAGTTTTTTCGCCTCGGCATGAACACCATTGCCTACAGCGACGGCCACATGCAGGTCATGAGCGCGTCCATGCTCAAGCCCGGCGACTGTGTGGTCATCATCTCCAACTCAGGCCGCACCCGCGACTTGATGGACGCCGCAGACATCGCCCGACAAAACGGGGCCACCACCCTGGTCATCACCGCCAGCGGCTCGCCCCTGGCCCAAGCGGGCAGCCTGCACCTGGCCGCCGATCACCCTGAGGGCTATGACCGCTACAGCCCCATGGTCTCGCGCTTGTTGCACCTCCTGATCATCGACATCCTGGCCACCGGCGTGGCCCTGCGCATCGGCCCCACCCTGCAAAGCGGGCTGAAAGAGATGAAGAAAAACCTGCGAAACAAGCGCTACGCCTGATGACTGTTGCAAATTAACAACGTTTAGTTGTTAAAAAACAACAGATTCGCCTCAAAAACCAAGAAAAATGCCGGGTAAACCCCAGGAATGACAGACCTGTCACATTTCGTGACTAAAGTCCAACCTGTCGAATTTGATCAGGGTTATCCCTAAATTCGCAAGAACCATCCCGGTTCACCAACTTTTTATCTTTGGAGTTACAAAATGAAAAAGTCCCTCGTTGCTTTGGCCGCTCTGGCCGCTGTTGCTGCCCACGCTCAATCTAGCGTTCAAATGTACGGTTTGATTGATCAAGGCATCGCTAGCCAACAGCACTCTATTGCTGGCAACAGCCTTTTCCCCTTCACTCTCGATCCAGTTGACCCTGCTTTGGCCGCTAAAGGATCTGTTACTTCAATGGTTTCCGGTGGTGAATCCATGTCTCGTTTCGGTTTCAAAGGCACTGAAGACTTGGGCGGTGGCGTGAATGCCATGTTCCTGTTGGAAGGGGCTTTGGGTAATAGCGGTCAACTCGCCAACGCTGGTGCAACCGTCGCACAGAACGGTTCTAGCAACACCACCTCCACCAACGGTGGCTCATCCATCAATGGCCAATTGTTCTCACGTGGCGCCTATGTCGGTTTGGGAAGCAAAACCTGGGGCTCCATCCAACTGGGTCGTACCACCGCTTTGGCTTTGGACCAAGTAGCCGAACATGACCCCTTGAACGCATCTGGCCTGTACTCTCCTCTGGGCTTTTCTGGAGCCTTGGGCGGCGGCTTGGGTGCTACTGAAAACGCTCGCATGGACAACAGCATCAAGTACCAAGTGATGACAGGTCCTGTCAAGTTGGGTTTGCAATACAAAATCGGCGACAAGAAGTCTTCTGAAGCCGACAACTTGGGCAGCATCGTTGAAGGCATGATCGGTTACACCGCAGGCCCTCTGAGCATCACAGGCACTTACAGCCAAGCTGACAACACCGTAGGTTTGGGCGGCGGCAATGTGAATGGTGCTTCTTCACTCCGCGTTGAAAACGTTAAAGGCGGTTTGTTGTCGGCCAAGTACGAAGTTAACTCTGTTGCTAGCATCAGCGGTGGTTTCGAGCAATACACCATCTCGACTCCCTCCAACGCTGTTGCCTCGCAAATCACTTCCTACTACGGTACAACCATCCTCAACAGCGGCTTGCCCACAGCAACCAACTACGCATATGGCAACCAAAAAGTTACCACTGCCTTCGTTGGTGGCGCTTACAAGTTCACGCCTGAATTCACTTTGAAGGCTGGCTACTACAATATCAACAAAGCTGCTTACTTGAATGCAGCTGGTACTGCCAACCAAGCAGCACAGTACACCATCCAAGAATTCTCTTTGTTGGGTAGCTATGCTTTCAGCAAGATGACTGACGTGTATGGCGGTTTGATGTTCTCGAACTACAACGGCGCCTACATGACTGCTCACCCCACATACGCCACCAGCAACAGCATCGTTGGTGCTGGCCTGCGCGTGAAGTTCTAATCCCCACGCTGACTTAAGTCAGCTTGAGGTTTGGTCTCACAAAAGCCGCTGTGGCAACACAGCGGCTTTTTTCATGGTCATTAAGGGTGCAACAGGGCGATCAGCGGCTGACAAAAATTTCATTTCATATGCGTTAAATAAGTTTCAAAGTCTCTCTATCATCCGGGCCTGTTCTAAGAAAGTCCCCATGCTTTGGTTGGTCCGTGTTGCTTTGCAAAAGCCCTACACCTTTGTGGTGCTGGCCCTGTTAATTCTGATCTTCGGTCCCCTGGCTGCCTTGCGCACGCCGACCGACATCTTTCCCGACATCAAAATTCCCGTCATCAGTGCGGTCTGGACTTACACCGGCTTGCCCCCCGATGAAATGGCCGGACGCGTCATTTACGCCCATGAACGCGCCCTGAGTTCGACCGTCAACGACAT
>CAIUTG010000026.1 GCA_903902035.1 uncultured Curvibacter sp.
AGGAAACCGACCGCATCGCGGCCATGGCCAAAGAAGCCCGCAAACTCGGGGCCTCGGTCGAAGAAGGCCCAGACTGGCTGCGCGTTCACCCCCTGCCCAAAAACCAATGGCGCAGCGCCAGCCTCCACACCTACGACGACCACCGCGTCGCCATGTGTTTTTCACTGGCGGCCTTCAACCCCGCCGGTGTCACGGTGCGGATTGAAGACCCCAAATGCGTGGCCAAAACCTTCCCGGATTACTTTGAAACCCTTTTCGAAGTGGTGCAAACACCGGCGGAAAACATCCCCGTGATTTGCGTGGACGGCCCCACCGCTTCCGGCAAAGGCACTTTGGCCGGCATGGTTGCCAGCCAATTGGGCTACTTGTTGCTCGACTCGGGCGCGCTCTACCGGCTCGTCGGATTGGCGGCGCGTCAAGCCAGCTTGCCAATGGACGCCGTTGCTGGCCAAGCCGCAGAAGCGACACGGCAGCAAGCCATTGCCGACTGCGCCAGCCAAATGGCTGTGCAATTTGAAGCCGACCATGTGCTCTTGAATGGCCAGGATGTGAGCCGTCTGATTCGCACCGAGGCGGCTGGCATGGACGCCTCCTCTGTCTCGGCCATCCCGGCCGTGCGCCAGGCTTTGCATGCGCTGCAACTGCGATTCAGACGCCTGCCCGGCCTGGTCGCCGATGGGCGTGACATGGGCACCGTGGTCTTTCCGCAAGCCCCTTTGAAGGTCTTTTTGACCGCCAGTGCTGAAAAACGCGCAGAACGCCGCCACAAGCAATTGATTTCTAAAGGGATTTCGGCTAATATAGCGGTCTTGCTCGCAGATTTGATGGCGCGCGACATCCGGGACTCCACCCGCGAAATCGCCCCACTGAAGCCTGCGGACAATGCGAAGTTGCTGGACAACTCCGAGCTTTCCATCGACGCGTCGGTGGCCCAGGTCTTGGCTTGGTGGCAGGACGTTCAACAAATTCCAAAACCCTAGAAAATCGGCCCAATCGGCCCCCCTCGTGCGTCAGCACATGGTCTGGTTGGATTGTTTAACTTGTAACCCCGCCGCGGTCAGGCTCACCTGCTGCGGATTAGGAAAACCCTCTCATGTCAGAATCTTTTGCCGCCCTCTTTGAAGAATCGTTGCAGCGCTCAGAAATGCGCGCAGGCGAAGTCATCACCGCTGAAGTCGTTCGCATCGAACACAGCTTCGTGGTGGTCAACGCCGGTTTGAAATCCGAGGCCTATGTGCCTCTGGAAGAATTCAAGAACGATCAGGGCGAAGTTGAAGTCCAAGTTGGTGACTTCGTTTCCGTCGCCATCGACGCCATCGAAAACGGCTACGGCGACACCATCTTGTCGCGCGACAAAGCCAAGCGCCTGGCTTCGTGGTTGTCTCTCGAAAAAGCCCTGGAATCGGGCGAATTCGTGACCGGCACCACCAGCGGCAAGGTCAAGGGTGGCCTGACCGTGTTGGTCAACGGCATCCGCGCTTTCTTGCCCGGCTCCTTGATCGACACCCGCCCCATCAAGGACCTGTCGCCCTACGAAAACAAGACCATGGAGTTCAAGGTCATCAAGCTCGACCGCAAGCGCAACAACGTCGTGTTGTCGCG
>CAIUTG010000027.1 GCA_903902035.1 uncultured Curvibacter sp.
CTCCACTCATAGCTGCCGCTGTTGAGCTTTTGTTGCTCGGCAGAGGCTAATTTTTTGGCATTGTGTGCTTGTTGAACCGCCGGTTGAGCCAGCAAGGCGGCTTGAACCAACTCGGGCGCTGGCAACAAGGGCGGCAAGCTCCGGTAGGCCGGGCCAAGGCTGGCCTGCACCGAGAACGTGGGTGGCGGCGCTGCCCTGTCCCCCAACAGTGGCTGGGCCGGTGCCTGGGCCTGGGCCTGGGCTATTCCCCAAAACACCCAACCCAACACCAGCGCCCTGCGAACGGGAGCGGCCCTCATCACAGACGCCCACTCGCCATGACGGGGGTGACCCACCATTGCATATCCGCATTGGCAAAATGCTCGCCCAGCACCTGACAGAGGGCTTGCACCTGCTCACTCTGAATCAACAGCGAGAGCTGGCTTCGCACGGCCCGCCCGCGTACCTTTTCGGTGGCTTGGAGGAGACGGACCGCGCTGCCAGCGGCTTCGCTTTCAAGCAACTGAATGCGAGAAGCCCAGTTCGGGTATTGCATCAGTGCATCCAGCACATCGTCTTCCAACACGCGTGGCAGGTCCAGGGTGAACAGGCAATCAGGTTTCATTGTGCAGTCCGTTCAAAGCGGCGGTAAAGAATGGGCAACAACACCAAGGTCAGCAACGTCGAGCTGACCAACCCGCCGATGACCACGACGGCCAGTGGGCGTTGAATTTCAGAGCCGGGACCTGTAGCCAGCAACAGGGGGATCAGTCCCAGTGCCGTGATGCTGGCGGTCATCATGACAGGGCGCAAGCGCCGCATGGCACCCAAGCGAACCACCTCGTCAAGCGCCTTGCCCTGGGCCCGCAACTGGTTAAAGCACGACACCAGGACCAAGCCATTGAGCACCGCAATCCCCATCAAGGCGATGAACCCGACCGAGGCGGGAACCGACAGGTATTGCCCAGACAGGGCCAGCGCAACCACCCCACCGACCAGCGCGAAAGGGATATTGACAAAAACCAACACGGCTTGGCGCACCGAGCCCAGGGTGAGAAATAGCACCAGAACAATCAAAGCCAATGCCAAGGGCACCACCAACAGGAGTCGTTGAGAGGCCCTTTGCTGATTCTCAAACTGCCCGCCCCAGACCAGGCTGTAGCCCGGCGGCAGGCTCAACTGCGAGGCGACTTTGGCGCGTGCTTCGTCCACAAAGCCCACCAAATCACGTCCGCTCACATTGGCCCGGACCACCACCATGCGCGCCGAGTTTTCACGGTCAATTTTGACCGGCCCCTCGACAACGGATACCCGTGCAATTTGCGTCAAGGGCACCGAGTCCCCCCCCGCAACGGGCAGGCGAATTTCTGCAAAACTGGCCGCATCCAGCGCAGTGCCGCCGGTGGCACGAATCAAAATCGGCACGCGACGGGCATCTTCCATCACGGTGCCGGCGTGTCGCCCTTCGACAATGGTGCGCAAATCGCTTTGGACCTGGCTCGCACTCAAGCCCAGTCGCGTCAGCGCAGCGCGATTGAACTCAATTTGCAGGTATTGCACGCCATCGTTCTTGGTGGTGTTGATGTCCTCCCCGCCCTGCAGGGTCTCCAGCAGTTGCACTATTTTTTCTGCCAGTTCATTCAACACCGCCGGATTGGGGCCAAACACCTTGATCGCCAGGTCACCCCGCACGCCGGACAGCAGA
>CAIUTG010000028.1 GCA_903902035.1 uncultured Curvibacter sp.
AGCCATTTTTATTTATGAAATCAGCAGCAAAAGATGTAAGCCAATAAATATTTAATAACAAAAATTAACAATTTATTCAAATACCAACAATTATCCAGATAGTTGTTTTTATGCAACCCGCTTATCAGAAAAACCAACCGTCAATCTGCCATGCTTCGCCAAAGTTGGGCAGATCAAGTCGAATAAACACACCTCCTCATTCGAGGGGTCATGGTTATCAAGCCATGAGTACCGTTTCTTCTTCGGAGAGTCTCTATATGAAAAAATCCGCTGTGGCCCTGGCCACCTTCACAACTTTGGCAGCCTTTGGCGGCCTGGCTCAGGCCCAAAGCAGCATCACCCTCTATGGCACTGTTGATGCAGGCGTTGAGTCATTCACCAACCAAGACAACAACAGCTCCAGAACCCGCTTTTCTGGCAATGGCGGCGAGTTGCCCAACCTTTGGGGCCTGAAAGGCTCGGAAGACCTGGGCGGCGGAACAAAAGCCATCTTCAAACTGGAAGGCTCCATGAACGTGGGCAGCGGCCAAGGCACCAGCAGCGCCACCGGTCCGCTCCTGAACAGCAATGGGGGGCTTTTTGGCCGTCAAGCCTTTGTGGGTCTGAGCGGTGGTTGGGGCACTGTGAAACTTGGTCTGCAAGAAGACCCGGCCTTCCTGAGCATGGTGGCCACCGATCCACGGGGCGGCAAGCAGTCCTTCTCTGGCTTGCAAACCTGGATCAACTCCACTTACCCAATGGTGGGTCTGGGCAATATTTATGCCCCAAATAGCCCCGTCCAAACCACCACGCTGAACATCTTCGACCAAAACGCCATCAGCTACGGCTTCAATGGCTATGGTTTCGATGTGGGCATTTTGTATGCCTTGGGCGGCACTTCCGGGGGAAGCAGCCACAACAGCCTCTTCTCAGCGGGTGGTACCTACAAAAATGGTGGCTTGGTGATCGGTGTGGGTACTTTCCACGACCAAACCAACGGGCCGATTGTGGTCAACAGCCAAAACAACTACACCTACACCAATGTGACCGAGTACAACGTGGGTGCAGGCTACTCCTGGAGCGACTGGACCGTCAAGGGCTATTGGATGGATGTGAAGCCTAACCGCGAATCCAACCTGGGCTTCAACAACGGCCTGGCTGGCATTGATGAGTACCAAACCATCGGCATCGGTGGTGCTTACAAGTGGTCGAATGCCCTGTCCTTTAACGCCGCTTACTACGCCACCAAAGACCAAACCTTGGGCGGCCATGTTCGCATGGTGGCCTTGGGCTTGGACTATGAGCTGAGCAAGCGCACCGGTCTGTATGCCTTGTATGGTTCTTCACGCAACGGCGGCGGCAACGGCTTTGGCGACGGCACCGGCGCCATCCTGACCCAAAGCGGCACCATCAACCAATACGGCATGACCTCCAACGGCGTGGTGCTGGGCTTGAATCACAAGTTCTGATCCGACACTCCAACAACAAAGCGGCTTTGCCCCGCGAAGCGCGCTTAAGCGCTTGACTCACAGCCCCGACCTCATTGGTTGGGGCTTTTTTATGGGCGACCCCAAAACATCAGCATAATTTGGGGATGCACCCCAACCAATTGAATTTTTCTGGTGGCCCTGGCGCCTTGCCTGACCGGGTGCTCCATCAACTCCAAGAGGCTGTGCTGGAAGTGCCTGGTGTCGGACTGTCCATTTTGGGCATCAGCCACCGCAGCGACTGGTTCAAGGCCCTGGTTGAGCAAACCGAAAGCCAAGTCAAACAATTGCTGGGCCTCGACTCAGCTCACCATGTCTTGTTTTTGCAAGGCGGTGCCACCCAGCAGTTCTCCATGGTGCCCATGGCTTTTTTGAATCGGCCAGGCAGCCAGGCCGATTATTTGGCGACCGGCTACTGGAGTCAAAAAGCCCTCGTTGACGCGCGTCAACAAGGGGCCATTCAACAGGTCTGGGAGGGTCAAGACAACGGCCATACCCGTTTGCCACGACCAGAGGAGCTGCGCCTCAACCCCAAGGCCACTTATTTTCATTACGTCAGCAATGAAACCGTTGAAGGCTTGCAACACCATCAGGTCTTGGGCCTGGAAGGGGTGCCTCGGGTGTGTGACATGTCCTCCGATTTTTTGTCGCGTCCCCTGCACGCCGATCGCTTTGATCTGATTTACGCCCACGCACAAAAGAACCTGGGCCCCGCTGGCGTGACGGTCGTGGTGATGAGCGACGATCTGCTGCAAAAGGCGCAAAGAAATACGCCAGGTTTCTTGAACTACCACACGCAAATTGACGCCCATTCCAACTTCAACACGCCCCCCGTGTTGGCCATTTACGTGGTGCATCTGGTGCTGCGCTGGCTGCAGGAAGAAGTGGGGGGGCTGGTGAGAATGGGACAGCTCAACCAAGCCAAGGCACAGCACTTGTACCAAGTGATCGATCAGAGCGGGGGCTTTTACCAGGGCCGTGCCCACGTCGCTGACCGCTCGCTCATGAATGTGTGCTTTCGCCTACCCAGCCCCGAGCTGGAAGCGCAATTCCTGACCCAAGCCAGCGCGGCAGGCTTCACCGGTCTGGCGGGCCACCGCAGCACAGGCGGCTTGCGCGCCTCGCTCTACAACGGCGTGACCCTGGAAGCAACTTTGGTTTTGGCGGAGTTCATGAGGCATTTTCAGCACGCCAGGGCCTGACAAAGCCCGTCTTGCCAATGCGGCCAGACGAAAAAAAACCCACCGTATTGCGACGATGGGTTTGGGGTTTCTAAATCTCAAACAGGCTTTAGGCCTGCGTTAGCTTAGAAAGCGTGGTGCAAACCAGCCACGAAGCCGGTACTGGTGCCAGCGTTGTAGTTGGCCACACCGCTTTGATCAACAATGGCCACGCCGTTGAAGTGGCTGTTCTTACCGGAAACAGCCTTGAAGTACAAGCCTGTGGACTTGCTCAAAGTGTGATCAAAAGTGAACGAGAAGGACTGAACGCTACCGGCTGCCGCTGTACCAGCTGTCTTGCTTTGCAAGTCATAGTAAGACACATTGATCTTATTGGCTGCGCTCAACATGTAGTCCACGCCCACGCCGGTATCGGTGATTTCAGGATCTGCAGAAGCAACGGTCTTTGGCTTAAAGTCGATGTAGTTGGCCTTAACTGTGAATGCACCCGCCTTGTAAGCTGCACCCACGTTGTACTCAGACAAACCTGCGGTCGAAGCGCCAGTACCCTTGTCTTGGAAAGCGCCAGCGGACACCAACAAAGGACCGTTTTCATAGCTCACACCACCGGAAGTGACGGTATTGGCAGAGCCGTTACCGCCACCGAGTGCATACAAAATCGTGCCAGAGAAACCATTGGCAGAGTAGCTGTAGCTGACCGCATTGCTGTCAAAAATATTGGCAAATGAATTGACGCCACCGTTGGTGCCACCGAGGTTAGCCTGACTGATAGCAGCAGACAAATAGCCCTGCAAGCCAGAGCCCGTTTGGCCCAAACCACCCGGATCGGTCTTAAGGAAGCTGATTAATGCGGGGTCAATTTGCAAACCCAAGTTCACTGAGCCAAAAGCACCAGACAAACCGACCTTGGCTTCACGACCGAACAGGCCAGAATTAGAGTTAGGGCCGTTGCCAGCACCAGTTGCGGAATTGTAAGAACCTTCCAGGATGAAGTTGGCTTTCAAGCCACCTCCCAGGTCTTCCGAACCCTTCATGCCAAAGAGGGTCGGCAATTCGCCACCGCCACCCGCCAAAGAAGTCACGGTCTTGCCGGATTGGTTGCTAACTGACTCAACACCGGCATCAATAATGCCGAACAGGGTCACGCTGGACTGGGCGTAAGCACCGAAAGAGGCCAAAGCGGCGATGGCTACGAGGGTTTTTTTCATTGATTTCTCCGTTGGTTAAACAAAACTTCTAATGCTTTACATTCGAATACAACTTTCGCTGTAACTGAATTGAAACAAATTGAAGCTGGGGAAACAAGTGATCCAAATCAAAGTGTTCCAACTTCAGGGTTTCCTCTAATCAAAAATGTTGCTCTTTCGCAACAGTCGGGGCAAAATCGACTCATGGACACCTTGTTGAACACCGCAGATCAGGTCTTGCGCACCCTGTGGGCGCCCCATCACAGCCGCCGAAGCTATCCCGCCCGACCCGCCAGCGCGTCGGCACAGGCCCCCTCAGAACTCACGCCCACGGAACGCCAGCTCTCAGGGGCCTTGATGCGGGTGAACCACGTGGGTGAGGTCTGTGCACAAGCGCTCTATGTGGCCCAAGGTCAGGTTTGCAAGAACCCGGTGCTCAAGGCCCAGTTCCAGGCGGCGGCCCTGGACGAGGTGGATCACCTGGCTTGGACCGAACAACGCTTGGCCGAGCTGGGTGACCGCCCCAGCTGGCTCAACCCCTTGTGGTTTGCCGGGGCGTATGGTCTGGGTTTGCTGGCGGGGCGGCTGGGGGACCGGGTGAGCCTGGGCTTTGTGGTCGAGACTGAGAAACAGGTGGCCGAGCACCTGCAAAGTCATTTGCGGCAGTTGCCCGAAAAAGACACGGCCTCACGCCAGGTGGTGCAACAAATGAAAACCGACGAGTTGGTGCATGCCCGCCAGGCCGCGCAGGCTGGCGGCATCGACTTGCCCCCCCCCATCAAATGGCTGATGCGATCGGCCGCCAAGGTGATGACCACCGTGGCGCACCGAATTTAAGCTTCAATCAAGTCAAAGCCGGTGGTGATGACGGCGGTTTTGCCCAGCATGATGCTGGCCGAGCAGTATTTGTCGTGGCTCATGGCAATCGCCCGTTCGACCGCCGTGGCGGGAATGCCTTTGCCGGTGACGGTGAATTGCATGTGAATTTTGGTGAACACTTTGGGGTCGGTGTCGGCCCGTTCGCTGCTGAGTTTGACCGAGCAGCCGCGCACATCATGTCGGCCGCGCTTCAAGATCAGCACCACATCGTAGGCCGTGCACCCCCCCGTCCCCGCTAAAACGGTTTCCATGGGGCGTGGGGCCAGGTTTTGGCCCCCGTTTTCAGGTTTGGCGGCATCGGGGGCGCCATCCATCATCAACACATGACCACTGCCGGTTTCGGCCACAAAACCCATGCTGGAGCGAGCGCCCGATTGACCTGTCCAACTGACTGTGCATTCCATGTTGTGTTTTCCTCAAAAAATTTACACGATTTCAGATTATTTCTTGCTTTTATTGTTGCAACGCAGCAAAAGCCATCGTAAACTAGGGCCATCGGTTTTACCGTTGTCTCCTCCACCTCTTCCTTAGGTGGATTTAACCCCGAGTCTCACGACTCGGGGTTTTTTTATATACATTTCAGTCTGCCATGACTGCCAAAAAAACACCTCCTCCCCTCCAGCCCGCCGATTACCTGCAAAAAATCCTGAATGCCCGCGTTTACGACGTGGCCGTTGAGTCCAGCTTGCAAATCGCCCCCCAGCTCAGTCGCCGTTTGAACAACACGGTCTTGTTCAAACGCGAAGACCAGCAACCCGTGTTCAGCTTCAAGCTGCGCGGGGCCTATAACAAAATGGCCCACCTCAGCCCGGCACAACTCAAACGGGGCGTGATTTGCGCCTCGGCGGGCAACCATGCCCAGGGCGTGGCGTTGAGCGCCCGCAAAATGGGTTGCCGCGCCGTCATCGTCATGCCCACCACCACGCCGCAACTCAAGGTCGATGCGGTGAAAGGCTTTGGCGGCGAAGTGGTGCTATTTGGCGACAGCTATTCCGACGCCTATGCCCATTCTTTGAAGTTGGAAAAAGCCCAGGGTCTGACCTTTGTTCACCCCTTCGACGACCCCGATGTGATCGCCGGCCAAGGCACGATTGCGATGGAAATGCTGCGCCAACTCCAAGCCCTGGGTCAGGGCTCGCGGTTGGATGCGGTGTTTGTGGCCATCGGAGGGGGCGGCTTGATTTCAGGGGTGGCCAATTACATCAAGGCCGTGCGCCCCGAGATCAAGGTGATCGGCGTGCAAATGAACGACTCCGACGCCATGCGGCAATCGGTGCAGGCGCATGAACGCTTGACATTGGCCGATGTGGGCCTGTTTTCCGATGGCACAGCGGTCAAGCAAGTGGGCTCGGAAACCTTTCGCATTGCCAGCGATTTGGTCGATGAGTTCATGACCGTGGACACCGACTCGGTGTGTGCCGCCATCAAAGATGTGTTTGTGGACACCCGCAGCATTGTGGAGCCCGCCGGGGCTTTGGCGGTCGCGGCCATCAAACAATACGTGGCGCAACACAAAACCAAGGGCCAAACCTATGCGGCCATTTTGTGCGGCGCAAACATGAACTTTGACCGCTTGCGCTTTGTGGCCGAGCGCGCCGAAGTGGGCGAGGAACGCGAAGCCTTGCTGGCGGTGACGATTCCCGAAGAGCGCGGCAGCTTCAGGCGCTTTTGTGAAACCGTGGCGCAACTCCCGGGCGGCCCGCGCAATGTGACCGAATTCAACTACCGCATCAGCGACGCCCAGCAAGCCCATGTGTTTGTTGGACTGACGACACACGGCAAAGGCGAATCGAGCAAGATTGCCAAAAATTTTCAAAAGCACGGGTTCAAAACCTTGGACCTGACCCACGATGAATTGGCAACCGAGCACATTCGCCACATGGTGGGGGGCATTTCAGCGCTGGCGCAAAACGAGCGTTTGCTGCGATTTCTGTTCCCGGAGCGTCCGGGCGCTTTGTTGAAGTTTTTGAACGGCATGCAGCCCGAATGGAACATCAGCCTGTTCCA
>CAIUTG010000029.1 GCA_903902035.1 uncultured Curvibacter sp.
ATTTTTTTGCCTTGGGCATCGAGCACCAGGCCGTGGATGTAGACGTGTTTGAAGGGGACGCGTCCGGTGAAGTGGGTGGTCATCATGATCATCCGGGCGACCCAGAAGAAGATGATGTCGTAGCCGGTGACCAGGACGGCGCTGGGGAGATAGAGGTCGAAGTCGGTGCTGCTTTTTTGTTCGATGCCGGCTCCCTCGCTGGCTGGGGCGGTCGCGGGCCAACCCAGGGTGCTGAAGGGGACGAGGGCGCTGGAGAACCAGGTGTCCAACACGTCTTCGTCTCGGGTCAAGACCTTGCCGGGCGCAATTTTGTCCGCTTGGGCTTGCGCTTCGGCTTCGGTTTTGGCGACGTGAATCTGCCCCTCTTGGTCATACCAAGCCGGAATTTGGTGGCCCCACCAGAGTTGGCGGCTGATGCACCAGTCTTGGATGTTGTTCATCCACTGGTTGTAGGTGTTGACCCAGTTTTCGGGCACAAACTTGACTTCGCCGCTGGCCACGGCATCGATGGCTTTTTGCGCGATGGATCGGGTGTCTTGGCTGGCCGTGACCGGCGCTTGGTTCATGGCCACAAACCATTGGTCGGTCAGCATGGGCTCGATCACCTGGCCGGTGCGGGCACAGCGGGGCACCATGAGTTTGTGCTTCTTGACTTCGACCAACAAGCCCGCGGCTTCGAGGTCGGCCACGATTTGTTGGCGGGCCTTGAAGCGGTCCAGCCCTTGGTATTGGGCAGGCGCGTTTTCGTTGATTTTGGCGTCCAGGGTCAGCACGCCAATCATCGGGAGCTGGTGGCGCTGGCCCACGGCGTAGTCGTTTGGGTCGTGCGCGGGGGTGACCTTCACCACACCGGTGCCGAATTCGCGGTCCACATAGTCGTCGGCAATCACGGGGATTTCACGGCCGGTCAAGGGCAGCTGAACGGTTTGGCCGATCAAATGCGCATAGCGTTCGTCTTCGGGGTGCACCATCACGGCCACGTCGCCCAGCAGGGTTTCCGGGCGGGTGGTGGCGACCACCAAACGACCCGAGCCGTTGCTCAAGGGATAGGCGATGTGCCAGAGCGAGCCGTCTTCTTCTTCGCTCTCCACCTCCAGGTCGGAGACCGCGGATTTGAGCACGGGGTCCCAATTCACCAACCGTTTGCCCCGGTAAATCAGGCCTTGCTGGTGCAGCGTCACAAAGGCCTCGGTCACGGCTTGGGACAGCTTGTCGTCCATGGTGAAGTACTCGCGGCTCCAGTCCACGCTGTCGCCCATGCGGCGCATTTGGGTGGTGATGGTGTGGCCCGATTGCTCTTTCCATTCCCAAATCTTGGCGACGAAATTTTTGCGCCCCAAGTCGTGGCGGCTGATGTTTTGGGCCTGCAACTGGCGCTCCACCACGATTTGGGTGGCGATGCCCGCATGGTCAGTGCCCGGAATCCAGGCCGTGTTGAAGCCGCGCATGCGGTGGTAGCGCGTCAAACTGTCCATGATGGTTTGGTTGAACGCATGGCCCATGTGCAAGGTGCCGGTGACGTTGGGCGGCGGCAATTGGATGGCGAAGGCGGGGGCGCCGGCTGCGGGCTGGCCGGTTCCACGGTAGCCCGCAGCGCCGTAGCCACGCTCTTCCCACAAGGGGCCCCAATGGGCTTCCAGGGCGGCGGGTTCAAAAGATTTGGAGAGGCTGTTGAGGCCAGGTTGCTGGGGGACGGTGGCGGGGGCAGGGGTGGCTGGGGTGTTGAGTTCGCTCATTCGCCCATTTTACCGGCAGCCTTGCGCCAGCAGGCATTGGCTTCGGGAAGGTCGCCGCGTTGCTCGGCCAGTTGGGCCAGGGCCATGTAGGCGCGTTGTTGGAGTTGGGTTTGTGCGCCGATTTGCAAGCGGGGCGCGGCGGGGCTCAGGTGCTTGTGGGCTTTGCCCCACAGCGCTCGGTTGAAGCAGGCCATGCCGGTCAGGTACTCGATCAAGGCGTCGCGCGGGTGCAGTTGAAGACTGGTCTCAATGCGGGCCAGCCAGGCTGCGTCGATGGTGTCTGTGCGCAAGGTCAGGACTTCGACCAGGCGGGTTTTCTGGTCCAGACTCAAGCCGTGTTGCCACTGGCCCCAAAGCGGCAGCAGCCAATTTCGCACATGGGTGTTGTCACCGCCCAGCTGTAACCATTGGGCACTGGCTTGCAGGGCCAGTTCGGGGGTGGTTTGCTCGCTGGTTTCGAGTTCGTTCCATACCCGTTCGAGTGTTGGCGTGTCTTTGGTTTGTCGAATCAGTTGAGTGACCAAACCCCGGATCAGGCTGTTGGCGGCCACGGGCGAAAACGCGCCGTGTTTGGCCAGCAACCGGGTGGTGTGCAAGGCTTCTTGGTGAAGGCCGGCTTGTTCGGCCGCGCGCAGCTTGAGGCGCAGTGCCTTGGTCCGTCGCCCGGTGCCTGGACCGAGGGCGGCCATGCGTTCCAGGGCGCCATGGGGGTCACGGTCGTCAATTTGCCACTGAACTGCGCGCAGCTGAATGGCCACTTGCAATTCAGATTGTTGACTGCCCTTGGCTTCTTGCACGGCCTGCAGGGCGCCTTGTAAGTGGGCTTCGCGCCCTGCCGTGTCTTGCAGGGCGTGGGCACTGTCGGCTGCCAGCAGGTGAGCCAGGCTGCGCAGGGCCGGGTTGGCGGGCAGGGGGCCCAGGGTTTGGCGCAAAGCACTTTCTTGAGCCAAACTCACCATGCTGGCTTTGCGGGCTCGCACAAAACGACCCGAGGCCAGGTGGGTCAAGGCATCGAGCAGGGCCTGGACCATGTTGCGTTCACGCTGCTGAGTCCGCCAGCGCCGGGCTTGTTGGGTGATGTCAAACAGGCCCTGGATGGCTTGCAGCGCCGCATAAAAAACCGCAAAAATCCCCAGCAAAACCAGCAACACAAAATTCAGTGAGAGGTCGATTCGGTAAGGCGGCCAAAACAGGCTGACCGTGCCTTGGTTGTTGCCCGCAAACAAAGCCGCAGCGACCGCCAATCCAAACAAAGCCAAAAACCACAGGGCTGCTCGCATGGTCACCGTCCCGCTGCCGCTGTGGTCAGCGCTGTGAAGGACTCATCCAGTCGGGGAATGTCAATGGTTTTGAGTTGGCTTTGCAACTGGTCGATGTTGTTTTGTGCCACTTGAACCCGGCGTGAACGCAGGTCAAAGTAGCGGGTCAGCAGGGTTTGGGCTTGGCCGAGGTCGCGGCGGCTGGCGTCGAACTGGTGCGCCAGGAGGCTGAGCTTGGCATTGAGAAGGGTGAGCTTCAGGTTCTCACGCAAAAAGTACGACTGATCAGGCGCGAGCAAGGCCGACTCGGGGGTGTTGATGCGGCTGACTCGGATCAGGCCCCGAATTTCCTGATGCACCGGACCCCAAACGGATTCTTCCAGTTGCTGCCAGAAGGACGACCAGTTGGGCAACCACCCGCTGGTTTTGGATTCGGGTGCATGGATGGGGGCGGCGGCGGTTGGGTTGAGGCCGGACTCGCCCTGAGGTTGGGCGCGCTGGGGGCTGCTGGGCGCATCGTTTTGCAAGGGAAGGTCGTCCACCGACTGGACCAGTTCGTCGAGTTGGTTGAGGGCCCTCGGGGTGTCCAGGGGGGTGCTGCCTTTGAGGCGCTCGGCATCGTGTTGCAGGGCTCGTTGCAAGAGCGCCAGCCGGGGCTGGGCGGCGCGGGAAATGCGTTTGTCGGCACTTTTCAGTGCGTTTGCCAAGGGCTCGGTGCTGCCCATGAGTTGGGCTTGTTGTTGCGCCAGGCGCAGGGAGGACTCGATGTCCACCACCAGGTTTTCATCGCGTGAGCGGGACAGGCTTTGCATCAACTCTTCCAGCTGGGTTCTTTGCAAAGTGACTTCGCCCAATTTGGCTTCGGTGAGGGACAAGCGTGAATTGACCGATTGGGACAGTTCTTGGGCCTGTTTGGCGCTGGCCTTGGCCTCCATGGCCACGGTGCTGCTCTCGGCCGATTGGCGGGCCAGTTGGGTTTGCACGCTGTCCACCTTTTGCCAAGCCAGCAGACCGACCACGACGCCCACACTGGCCAGACTCCAAGCGAGCCACAACCCCCAGGGGGTGGCAGAGCGACGCCGTTTCAGCCCGGCAGACGGGCGAGGGGGTTCAGCGTTAGCGACGGGAGTGGGGGCGATCGGAGGCTGATTCATCACCAGATTCTATCGAGACACCCAGCTTTGTAGGCGCTGGGCAATGGCATCGGTTTGAGGGGGCACAACTTCGACCGTCTCAAACCCCAGATCGGTTGCCGTTTGGGCAATGCGGGGGTGGGTCGCCAAGGCGCGGTGGTGTTGCCAAAAAAGGGGGCTGGGGGCGCACTGCTGCAGGTGCTGCACCGCCTGGCTGCTGCTGAAGAGCCACACCAGTTCGCGGGGGGGCTGTTCCAGCACCCAGGGCGGCAGGTTTGACGGGGCCTTGCGCTGATAAACCGCTTGGTAGTGCACCTGTCCCTGGCGGGCCCGGATCTGTTCGGCCAGCCATTCGCGGCCCGAGCCCTGGGTGTCTGTGACGGGCTCGCCGCTTGCATCCAGCCCGCGCAGGATCAGCACGGCATCGCCAGGATGAATTTGCTCGGCCACCTGGGGCCACAGGCTTTCGCTGTCGAATTGTGAGGCCTGACTGAGGGGGGCGTTGATCGCGAGAGGGTTCAGTTGATTTTTCAGGCCCGTTTGCTGCAAGGCCTTGGCCGTTCCCGGCCCCGGTGCCCAGGCACGCGGTGGGGTGTCGGCGTTGAACCAAGCCTTCAGCCAGGCTTGAGGGCAGTGGGCCACGGCGCTGGGGCTGACAAACAAAATGGCGCGCCAAGTCGGGCCTGGCTGGGTGGGGTCAGCCACGGGCGATGGGGGCGCTAAAGGCAGGCGCGGCAGGGCCTGGACTTCGATCAAAGGCAGGGCCTGGGCCCGACAGCCCCGTTGTTGGAGCTGGGCAACCCACTCACCCGCCTGGGGTTCGGGCCGAGTCACCAGCAGCAAGGGGGCGCCAGTCATGGGGGCTCGATCTGGCCCGCTCAGGGGCCTGTGGCCTTGGGTTTGGCCGGGTCACGGCTCCATTCGCTCCAGCTGCCCGCAAACAAAGCCTGGGTGCCCAAACCGGCCAGCCGCATGGCGATCAGATTCGGCACGGCACTCACGCCACTGCCACATTGGTGTACCACCGAGTTGACGTCTCGGCCTTGCAAAATCGCCTCAAATTCAGCGCGCAGAACTTCGGCGGGCTTGAAACGGCCATCGCTTTGCAGGTTGTCGGTGAAAGGACGGTTGAGGGCCCCCGGAATGTGACCGGCCACCGGGTCCAGCGGTTCGACTTCCCCGCGAAAACGAGGTGCACCCCGCGCATCCACCACGGTCTGAGGGGCCTGTGGGTCGTCCAGCCTGGCCAAGACCTCGTCTGCACTGCGCAGGCTCACCAAGCTGGGCTTCAATTGGAAGGCTTGGCAGGCGGGGTTTTGCCCCGCCTGCCAAGCGGCCAAGCCGCCGTCGAGCACGGCCACAGCGTCGTGGCCCACCCATTTCAACATCCACCACAAGCGGCCACAGAAAGTCTGGCCGTTGCGGTCATAGACCACCGCCTGCATGTCATTTTTGAAGCCAATCTGGTCCAGCCAGGCGGCAAAATTTTCGCGGGTCGGCAGGGGGTGACGACCGCCCGAGGCGGTGGGTGTGCTGGAGCCGGGGGTTGGGTGCACGCTGAGGTGGCGGTCCAAATCAGCGTAAAGAGCGCCCGGGATGTGTGCTTGGGCAAATGCCGCCGCACCCGCCTGGGGCTGAGCCAGGTCAAAGCTGCAGTCAAACACCATCAGGGGCTGGCCACTGGCCTGCAAAGCCTTGAGTTCTTCAACCTGAATCAATGTGGTGTACATGATGAAAGCCTTTTTAAATCGATCCCATTTGCCGGCGGTACCACTCGTGGAAGTGCTGCATGCCGTCTTCCATCGGGCTTTGGTAGGGGCCCACTTCGTTGTCACCCCGCGCCATCAGGGCTTGGCGACCGGCGTCCATGCGCTCGGCGATTTCGTCGTCTTCGATGCAGGTTTCCATGTAGGCCGCGCGTTGGGCTTCGACGAATTCCCGCTCGAAAGCGACGATTTCTTCGGGGTAATAAAACGCCACCTGGTTCAGGGTTTTTTGCGGGCCCAAGGGGTGCAGGGTTGAAACCGTCAGCACATGGGGGTACCACTCGACCATGATGTGCGGGTAGTAGGTCAGCCAAATCGCACCGCGTTCGGGCAGTTCGCCATTGCGGTATTTCAGCAGCACTTCATGCCATTTGGCATAGGTGGCCGAACCGGGCTTGTTGAAGCCTTTGGACACGCCCACGGTTTGCACCGAGTAATGTTCCTGGAATTCCCAGCTCAGGTCGTCGCAGGTGACGAACTGTCCCAATCCGGGGTGGAAAGGGCCGACGTGGTAGTCCTCTAAATAGACCTCGATGAAGGTTTTCCAGTTGTAGTTGCACTCATGCAGCTCAATGTGGTCGAGCGCAAAGCCCGCAAAATCCAACTCGGCGCGTGGCCCCAAGGCCTTGAGTTGACTGTGAATGTCGCAGCCATTGTCCTCAAACAACAAACCATTCCACTCTTGCAGAGGGTAGTTGTTGAGGTTCAAGCAGGGGTCATGGGCAAAATGCGGCGCGCCCAGCAATTGGCCACTGGCGTTGTAGGTCCAGCGGTGCAAGGGGCAGACGATGTTGCCGCCAGCACTGCCTGGGGCTTGGTCCTGCAAATTGCCCCGGCCTTTGAGCATGACGGCCTGGCGGTGGCGACACACGTTGGACACCAGCTCGATGCCCTGGGCCGTGTGCACCAGAGCGCGGCCCCCTTGCTCTTGCGGCAGGGCCAGGTAGTCGCCCGGGTTGGGCACACTCAGGCGGTGGCCCACATAACGGGGGCCGCGTTGAAATAACAGCGACATTTCGCGCTCAAACAGCGCTTGATCGAAGTAGCTAGAAACTGGTAGTTGGCTTGCGGCCTGCTGCAGTTGAAGACTTAAATCAGACATGGGTGACCTGACCTAAAGACTCCCCACAGGGAGGGGTTGGAAAAAAGCTGAAAGACTAAGCCAATCAGAGGGTCAGGGATTGTAGCCTTTCTGTCAGATGAAATGGACCGGCCTTGCCCCTAGAATCGGAGCCATGTCTGAAGCCTCCTCGCCATTTGAAAATCTTGTGCCCCAGTCCGGCGCTCAAACCACCCCCACCAGCTATGAAGCGGCCTTGGCCGAACTCGAAGCCCTGGTGGCCCGCATCGATGCCGGTGAGCTGCCCTTGAACCAGTTGCTGGTGAATTACCAGCGCGGGGCTTTTTTATTGCAGTTTTGCCGCGATCAACTCACGGCGGTTGAAGCACAAATCAAGCTCCTGGACGACGGTCAATTGAAGCCCTGGGAGGGCGCTTGAGTTTGACCCCGCTGGCTTTTGAAGCGGCCGCTTGGTGTGCTGAGCGCTTGGACGAGGTTGAATTGGCTTTGTCCCAGTGGGTGGGTGTGGGCGCACCGGAGTCCTTGGCGGCGCCCATGCGCTACGCCGTCTTGGGCGGGGGCAAACGCATCCGTGCCTTGCTCGCCATGGCCGCTCAAGAAGCCGTGCAAGCCCCGCGTGAGGCGGGGTTGCGGGCGGCTTGTGCGGTGGAGTTGATTCACGCGTATTCCCTGGTCCACGACGACATGCCCTGCATGGACAATGATGTGTTGCGGCGAGGCAAACCCACGGTGCATGTGCAGTTTGGCGAGGCCAACGCCTTGTTGGCGGGCGATGCCTTGCAAGCCCAAGCCTTTGAATTGCTCACCCCCCAGGACAACAGCCTTCCGCCAGTTCAACAAGCCCAGCTGTGTGGTTTGCTGGCCCGGGCCGCCGGGGCTGGTGGCATGGCGGGCGGGCAGGCGATTGATTTGGCCAGCGTGGGCCTGGCTTTGGACGAACCGCAGTTGCGGCACATGCACCGCCTGAAAACGGGGGCGCTGCTCCAGGCCAGCGTCTTGATGGGCGCCGCGTGTGCCCCCTCCTTGAAGGCGCAAACGGTGGCAGCCCTGACCGCCTTCGCCGATGCCCTGGGGTTGGCCTTTCAGGTGGTGGACGATGTGCTGGACGTCACCGCAGACGCCGCCACTTTGGGCAAAACGGCGGGCAAGGATGCGGCCAACGACAAACCCACTTATGTGTCTCTGTTGGGCTTGGCGAAAGCCCAGGCCCTGGCACACAGTCTTTTAGAACAAGCCATGGCGGCCTTGGCCGAATCTGACTTGCCCGACACCCGTGCTCTGGCTGCTTTGGCCGAGCGGGTGGTGCAACGAACCTCTTGAACATGTCGACTTCTTCTTATCCCTTGTTGTCTTTGGTGAACAGCCCTGCCGATGTGCGGGGGTTGTCGAGGGCGCAGCTCAAACAGCTGGCCATCGAGTTGCGTGCCTTTGTCCTGGCCAATGTGGCCCAAACGGGGGGGCACTTGAGCTCCAACCTGGGCACAGTGGAATTGACCATTGCCTTGCACATGGTGTTCAACACCCCGGAAGACCGCCTGGTTTGGGACGTGGGCCATCAAACCTACCCGCACAAAATTTTGACTGGTCGGCGCGAGCGCATGCCCAGTTTGCGCCAGTTTGGCGGCTTGTCGGGCTTTCCACAGCGCGCCGAAAGCGAGTACGACGCTTTTGGCACTGCCCACTCGTCGACCAGCATTTCAGCGGCATTGGGCATGGCCTTGGCCGCCCGCCAAAAGGGCGAAAACCGCCACGCCATCGCGGTGATCGGCGACGGTGCGATGAGTGCTGGCATGGCTTTTGAGGCCATGAACAACGCGGGCATTCAGCACGACAGCCGCTTGTTGGTGGTCTTGAACGACAACGACATGTCGATCAGCCCGCCCGTGGGGGCCTTGAACCGGTACTTGGCCCAACTCATGAGCGGCCAGTTTTATGCCGCCGCCAAAGAGGTGGGCAAGTCGGTGTTGAAGCCCTTGCCGCCCTTGTTTGAACTGGCCAAACGTCTGGAAGAACAGGCCAAAGGCATGGTGGTGCCTGCGACCTTGTTTGAGAAATTTGGTTTCAACTATGTGGGGCCCATCGATGGCCATGACCTGGACTCCTTGATTCCCACGCTGGAAAACCTCAAGCAACTGCAAGGCCCTCAGTTCTTGCATGTGGTCACCAAAAAGGGCCGGGGTTACGACAAGGCCGAGGCCGACCCCATCAGTTACCACGGCCCCGGTCGTTTTGACCCCTTGGTGGGCATTCAAAAACCCAGCACGCCCCCCAAGCTCACCTTTACGCAGGTGTTTGGTCAATGGCTGTGCGACATGGCGGCGGCGGACCCGCGTTTGGTCGGCATCACGCCCGCCATGCGGGAGGGGTCGGGCATGGTGGAGTTCGAGTGCCGCTTTCCTGAGCGTTACCACGATGTGGGCATTGCCGAACAACACGCTGTCACCTTTGCCGCCGGTTTGGCCTGCGAAGGGTTGAAGCCGGTGGTGGCCATTTACTCCACCTTTTTGCAGCGCGCCTACGACCAGCTGATTCATGATGTGGCGCTGCAAAAATTGCCGGTGGTCTTGGCGCTGGATCGTGCTGGCCTGGTGGGCGCTGACGGTGCCACCCACGCCGGGGCTTACGACATTGCTTTCCTGCGCTGCATTCCGAATGTCAGCGTGGCTTGCCCCGCCGACGAGGCCGAGTGCCGCCAACTCCTGACCACGGCTTACCAACAAGACCATGCGGTGGCCGTGCGTTACCCACGCGGTGCGGGTGTCGGCAAAACGCCTGCCAGCACATTGGAACCCCTGCCATTCGGCAAAGGGGAGCTGCGCCGCCAGGGGAAAAAAGGGTCCCGGAGTGTGGCCATTTTGGTCTTTGGCACACTGCTTTACCCCGCACTACAGGCCGCAGAAGCCTTGGATGCCACGGTGGTGAACATGCGTTGGGCCAAGCCCCTGGACCTGGCGTTGCTGACGCAGGCCGCAGCCGATCACGATTTGTTGGTCACCGTTGAAGACGGTTGCATCCTGGGCGGTGCGGGCAGTGCGGTGGGCGAGGCTTTGGCCGCGATGGGCGTGGTCAAGCCTTTGCTGCAGCTGGGCTTTCGGGATGAGTTCACCGATCACGGTGACCCCGCTCACTTGCTGTCCCTGCAAGGCTTGGATGCTGCGGGCATCCAAGCGGCCATTCAGACCAGGGCCTCGCTTTTGCAATAAGCCCTGGCGAAGGCCCTCAAAAGTTCAGTTGACTGGACGGCTTGACAAGGGGGCATTGCTGCCAGGTGTGAGCACGGTGGGCGCAGGCGCAGCCGGCATGGGGGGCGCAGGCATGGCCCCGGCGGGTGCCGCCAGGATGGGCGCGGCATTCAAAACGGGCGTCACCTGAACGGGGATGAAGGCCCCTGGGTCGCGGGGCATCTGCACGCTGTAGGTGCGCCCGGCGTATTCGTATTGAACGTTGTAAGCCACGACCCGGTTTTCATAGACCATCTGGCGGTTGCAGGTGGTGACGTTTTCGGTCTTGGGCTCACCGCCACCTTCCACTTTGTCGCCCAGAATGGCGCCGCCAATCACACCCGCCACGGTGGACAGCGCTTTGCCGCTGCCGCCACCCACCGAATTGCCCACAGCACCGCCAGCAATGGCGCCCATGAGCGCACCAGCCCCTGATTTTTCGGTCGTGGTCACCGCTTGGGTGGAGCAGACTTTTTGGGGCACACCGACGGATTGAACCACTGGGGTGGTGGCGATCACGCGGGCCAATTCTTGGGCCTGTGCTTGGCCTAAGGCGCAAGCTGCGGCCAGGGTGCCCAGGCTGCAAAGAAGGGTTCGATTCATGAGGACCTCTTGTTAAAACGTTATACGAATTGCAACGGTTGTTGCAAAGTTTGGGTTGACAGAAGTGTATTCAAGGTGCGTGAAACACCTTTGATTTAAGGTAAAGAAATGTGTGTTGGCCAGCTTTCCGGGGTGTAGCCGACCGTGAAACGGGGCTTTGACGCGGCGCCCCAGTCAATCACTGGCCTTTTGATCACGCTGCTGTGGCTCAGCATGAGTGCGCGGGCGCTGGCGCTGTCCTGCACCTGGGCTTGAACTTCTGGGGGCAGTTGACGCCAGGTGGTGCCTTTGCGATTGAGCAGTGATGCCCAACCCAGGGCCGCCAGCCAGCTGTCCAGCGCGGTTTCGGGAACGCCGGCCTTTTTGAAGTCGTGAAAAACGAAGGGCAGGGCTTGCTGGCGCAGCCAGTCCTGGGCCTTCTTGACCGAGTTGCAATTGGGAATGCCGTAAACCGAGATGGAAGAGGGGGACATGGGGTCGGGTTGTGAGTTGTTGGGCGACAATGAGGTATGCATTTTCCACAAAAAACCTTGGCAGATTGGCTGGCACATTGCGAGCAGCTGCACCCTAAAACCATCGACCTGGGTTTGGCCCGTTCGCGCACGGTGGCAGAGCGTCTGGGCTTGCGCTTCACCATGCCCGTGATCACGGTGGCTGGCACCAATGGCAAGGGCTCAACCTGCGCCATGCTGGAGGCCATTTTGTTGCAGGCTGGCTACCGCACCGGGGTCTACACCTCGCCCCATTTGGTGCATTTTGAAGAGCGTTGCCGTTTGCGCGGCGAGGCCGTGAATGAAGCGGCCCTGTTGCCGCATTTTGAAGCGGTTGAGGCCGCCCGTTTGGCTTCACCCGAGGGGGGGGCTGAGGTGTCTTTGAGCTATTTCGAGTTCACCACGCTGGCGATTTTGCGCTGCCTGGCCGAGGCCTCCCTGGATGTGGTCATTTTGGAGGTGGGTTTGGGCGGGCGCCTGGACACCGTCAATCTGGTGGACGCCGATTGCGCCATCGTGACCAGCATTGACCTCGATCACACCGAGCTGTTGGGGCCGGATCGCGAGCGCATCGGGTTTGAGAAAGCGGGTATTTTCCGCTCTGGGCAACTGGCCGTGATCAGTGACCCCATGCCGCCCGACAGTGTGCTGAAGGTGGCCGCTGATTTGGGCTGCGATGTCTGGCGACTGGGGGTGGATTACAACTTTTCCGGCGATCAACTGCAGTGGGCCTGGTCGGGTCGAGGCCGCCGCTACAGTGGCTTGGCCTATCCGGCCTTGCGAGGTGCCAATCAGTTGTTGAATGCCTCGGGCGTGCTGGCAGCACTCACGGGCCTGCGCGCGCGCCTGCCAGTGACGGCCCAGGCCGTGCGCAATGGCTTGGCCATGGTGAGTTTGCCTGGGCGTTTTCAGATCGTGCCGGGTCAGCCTGCTCTGGTGCTGGATGTGGCGCACAACCCCCACTCGGTGGCAGCGCTCACGGTGAATTTGGATGCCATGGGTTTTTACCCTCGCACCCATGCCGTCTTGGGGGCCATGGCCGACAAGGATTTGTCGGCCATGCTGGCCCGAGTGGCCCCCTTGGTCGATGTCTGGTATTTTTGTGACCTGCCCACGCCGCGCGCGGCCAGTGCCGAGCAATTGGTGCAATCCTTCACGGCTTGGCAAAGCCAAGCCGCCAATGAAGCCGAGCGTCAGCGCCGTGTGACGGTGGCTTGTTTCAAAACCCCCCAAGAAGCCCTGGACGCAGCCGCCCTGGCCGCTGACCCCGCTGATAGAATTGTGGTTTTCGGATCGTTCTACACGGTGGGCGGGGTATTGCAAAACGGCGTCCCCAAACTGTCGGCCAAACACCTGTCAAACTGAGTCCCTTTTAAAGCATTTCGGCACATGGCATTCCCCCAATTTCGCTGGCCCTTCGGGGGCGACTCCAACGGCGCCGACGCTGCAGCGTCGGTTGACACCCTCAGAAGGCGGGCCCGCCATCGCTTGCGGGGGGC
>CAIUTG010000030.1 GCA_903902035.1 uncultured Curvibacter sp.
CTGCCAGGCGCTCAATCGCACCGATGGCAATGTCTCTCAGACGGCTCGGCTGCTGAATTTACAGCGCACCACGCTGATTGAGAAAATCAACAAATACGAATTGCGCCCCAACACCTCAATGAGCGTGTGAATCGGCGGATTTTTCGGGGCTTTTCGACTCCGGCATGGTCAGGCGTGGGTACTGCAACATTTTTTCCCGCTCCCGTTCTTTTGCCTTGGCGGCAGCCGCAGCGGCCGCAGCAGAGTTGTCAATCACCGCACGTTCTTTCAACTGACGCGCCAAAGCCTCGATGTTGCGCTTGGCTTCACCCACATCGGTCACCGCCCCCCTCACCCCTTGCACCTGATTGCTCAAGCCCCGAATGGCGCTGGCGTCGGCCTGGAGTTTGGCGTCCAAGGTGTGAACTTCTTTGCTGAAGACTTCCAACTTGGCATCGACTTGTTTGGCCGTTTCTGCCGGCAAAGCCTCAGCCGTCTTGAAAAAGCTCTCCAATTTGTCATCCAGCTTGGTTTGGGCGCTCGCCAATTCGTCTTGTTTCTCGACCATGCCCTTGAGCGACTCCTGCACACTCGCCACCGATTCCAAAGAAGCGTCCATCTCGACCACGCGCTTGCCAACGGCCAAAACCATCTCGTCCAATTGCTTGACCCGGCGATACATCACCATCGACAAGGTGGTGAAAACAAAACCCGTTAAAAGCATAAAACCCGCAGCGATGCCCAACAACACCATGGCTTGCTTGCGCTGGGACTTGGTGCTGTGCAGGAGGTCTTGGGTGGCCAGTTTGAGTTCACCGCCCATTTTGGCGGCCAAGCCCGCCGCACGCGTGGCCAACTCACCCGATTCGATGACGACCGTTTTGACGTCATTGAGTTCCTGCTCGGCACCACTGACGTTGCTGTCGTCAACCGACTCGAGCGGCTTTGACTCATTTTTTTTCTTTGCATCACTCATCGCGTACTCCTGCCCTCATGGGCTGATCAAACCCGAGTCCAAGGTTTTTCAAGCTCTTGGAGTTGCGTTTGAAGTTTTTCATTTTCAATGTGCAAATGAATCACACGGGCTGGAAAATCCATCTGTTCATAAAATTCAGCCGTCGGCTCTTCAACACCTTCGGCCAGAGCATTCAACTCGGCCAAGACATCAATTTCTTCAAGCTCTGGTTCAATATCGACAGCAGAATCCGCTTCTTGAGCGGGGGCGTCCCAGCTGCGTCCCGCAGGGATGTCCACCGCTTCGAGGGTTGGCTTCACCACATCGGGTGCTAAAACCCGTCCGGTTGACGGGTCTGCAGCGGCCACAGCCTGAAAATTGTCGCCCTGTGCACGCCCTTCTGGCAATAAGAGATTCGCTGAAGCAGGTTCACCCTGCCCCTGGAGCTTGGCTCGGTTTTCAAAATTGTTCGCTGGGGTCTGAACTGATTGCCGATTCTCGAATTCGCCCGGCTCAAGCTCCAAGCGCTCGCGGTGCTCGCCAGCTTCAGTGGTCTGAGTGACCAATTCACGGTGCTCGTCTGCCAGACTTTCTGGCAAACTTTCCAGATGCGCAGCGCCCCCCACAGCCAGGGGATCGGGTTGGCTTGCGTTTTGGTCTTTACGACCTGCTTCAAGCACCAAGTCAGCAGCATTGGTTTGTGCCCCATCCAACTCGGCGATGGCTTGCTGAGCCCGCCCGGGGATCAGGGACTCTTCGGGTCCACTCGAGGTTCTTGACAAATTCTGTCGAATGGAACGCTCGCCCGTCTCGGCGCGCTTGCCCGCCGCATTTTTGCTGCCCTGCTCAATCGTGACCTGGTGGGCTTTTTGAGTCCGCAGCACAGCGGGCTCATCCGGGTCCATGGGCGGCTTCGGGTCATTGGTCATGGGGCTTCTCCTGGTCAGGCGCAGTCAAAGTGGCTGGAATTACTTGGCCAATCGGCTTGATCACCAAAGGCGGGTGCGCCTGCCTTGCGGGGTGCAAAAGCTCGGGGTGCAAAAAGAGCGCGACGGCAAATGAAGCCATCAGCAAAATCAGAACCAAGGCCCCGGATTTAAGCAAAGTCCCCCAACGTGGCGGGGCGGTTGATGATTTAACGGCCGAGGCTTTGCTGGCTTTGACTTTGAAACGGGGCTGGTCTTTTCCTCTGGATTGGGATTTTCCGCCTGAGGCGCCCGCTTTTTTGAGCGCAGGCACCGCAGCAGAAGGCTTCAAACCCAACCAATTGAATCGCCTGGGTTTGGGCAACAAATCTTCCCGGGGCTGTTCGTCCACTGCCTCCATCAGCAGGTGTTTTTCAAAACCGGGCGGTGATTTGGCGGGTGGCAGGCTGATTTTGGCCAACAAAGCCTGAACCTCTGGCCCCTGGCCATCGACTTTGGCCTGCTCCAAAAGGGTTTGTGCCAACTCGGTGCTGGGCACCTCCACGTCCCAACGCAGCATGCCCCGGCCAAAATTATCAAACACACTGCGTCCCTGGCCGCGTGAGCCCAACAAAAACAGCAAACGAACACGGGCCCCTGGAAAGCTTTGCACCAATCGTGACAACAGCTGCAATTCATTGTCCGCCAGGGCGCCGGCGTCGTGGACCAACCAAATGCGTGAAGGCGGCTGGCCTGCAGAGGCCTTCATGGCTTGTTCGAACGTGTGCTCGGCAACCATGGCGTTGAAACGCCCCAGGACCACATCCGGGTGGGCTGGAAAATAAATCTCGACCTGCGTATTTGGCGAACTTTGGCGCAAACGTTCGACCAATATCTTGCCGTAATGGTCCAGCACGGCGTCGTGCTGGGAGGAAACAATCAGACTCATGCCCTCATTCAAAACCGCGGCAACACAGCCCTCCATGCGCAAGCGATCGGTGGATCGAAAAAACAGATCAGTCTTGCCCGTCATGGCGCTTCTCCTGCGGGAAATTCAGGTTGACCCTCGGCCGTGAACCGCATGTTGTCAGGGACCTTGGGTTGGGGTTTGGGCATGGGCTGGCTACCGGGATGAACACTGGCCAAACTGTAAACATAAGCAATGATTGGAGCGACCGCATGATAAAGCGCCTCAGGGATGCTTTGATCCAGATCGGTCGTGAAATAAAGGGCCCGCGCCAACGGTGGCGCTTCAAAAATCTCAATGCCATGGGTTTTGGCCTCTTCTCGAATGCGTTGGGCCATGAAGTCAGCGCCTTTGGCCAGCACAATCGGAGCGCCCTCGGAGGTCGGGTCATACGCCAGGGCCACGGCAAAGTGTTCTGGGTTGGTGATCACCACATCCGCCTCTTTGACCTTGCGCATCATGCGGGCCGCGGCGATTTCACGCTGCCGGCGGCGGATTTTCTGTTTGATCTCTGGCCGCCCTTCCATGTCCTTCATTTCGTCCTTGATTTCTTGCTTGCTCATCTTCAGACGGTTGATGAATGACCAGCGTTGATAGGGCGCATCAATCAAAGCAATTAAAAGCAGACTCAGCGTCAACCACAGGACCGATTCCGAAATCAGTCGGCCTGCCAATGCCAAAGCGGGCTGCAAGCCCATATTTCCGACGCCCAAGAGCTCCTGCAAATGCTTCTGGATTTGCAAATAAAGCACCCCGCCCACCAAAGCAAACTTGGCCAATGATTTCAGCAATTCGATCAAGGCATGGCTGCCAAAAATACGTCCCAGGCCGCTGATGGGGTTGAACTTGGAGAATTTTGGCGTGACGCCATGCCAAGTGAAATTGAAGCCGCCAGTCACCCCCGATGCCAAAACGGCCACCACACCCGTCACGGCAAACAGCGGAAACAACAAAATAAAAGCATCCAACAATTGGTCCGAGAAAATGCTGGCCAACAAATTGGGCGACTGCAAGGCCTTCGCATCGAAGCGAAAGCCTTGTGCCATCATGGCGGACAGCCGCTCAACCCAGGTGGGCCCCAACATGAAGATCATGACCACACCAGAAATGGTGATGGCTGCCGCAGGCACTTCACGCGATCGCGCAATTTGGCCCTCCTCGCGGGCATTGCGCAGCCGCCTGGCTGTCGGTTTTTCGGTTTTTTCAGCACTGCCAGATTCAGCCATGGTCGTTCCGTTTAAACCAAACCAATGATGTGACGAACCTGATCAAAAGCCTGCAGCCACAGCCACTGCATGCGCGCACCAATGTGCCCCAGGGAAAGCCAGAAAATCAAAAA
>CAIUTG010000031.1 GCA_903902035.1 uncultured Curvibacter sp.
CATAAATCATCATGATGTGTGGGGAGTAAAACTCGACATTGGGTGCGTAAAAATCCTTGATGACGCAGGGATCGTGTTGGTTCCAGGCACTGAGCCAAGAGGACACAAATCGCTTAATGAATTCGGCACTGATGTCATGCATTGTTTTTTTGGAAAAAGTTAAGTGTCCAGCTCAAGAAATCTTTTAGAGAATAACGACCTTTAAAGAGCCAAAGACGACCTTTCGTGTTGATTTTTTATCCGCTGGTCGTTTGATGTGGGGCACTTGTGACAACACTTCGAGCCCGTTGGCCAGTTGAAGAACCGTTAAAGTGGAGGCTTAGTTCAATGAACAGGTTGAAAAATGTTGATGCAAGCCGATGAAAGCCAGCTGGTGCTGGTGGATTACCAAAGCCGATTGATGCCCGCCATCCATGAGGGCCAGAATGTTTTGGCTCAGGCGCTCAAACTGGCCCAGGTGGCCAAACTGCTGCAAGTGCCGATTTGGGGCACCGAGCAAAACCCCTCGGGCCTGGGGGAGAACGACCCCACACTCAAGGCCCTGTGCCAAAAGACCTTGGCCAAAATGCATTTCAGCGCCGCAGAGGAAGGGTTGTCGGAGTGGTTGCGTCCACCAGCCAAGGCCCCCGCTGGCAACGCCCGCAGCTTGCCCAAACACTTGCAAAAAGCCGTGCCAGCCAAAGCCCCTGAGCGCAATGCCATCGTCATTGCGGGGGTGGAAGCCCATGTGTGTTTGCTCCAAACCGCGCTGGATTTGATGGAAGACGAGTTCGAGGTCTGGGTGGTCACCGACGCCTGTGGTTCACGCACTTTGCGCAACCAGGATGCGGCTTTTGACCGCTTGGCTGGCGCGGGGGCCGAACTGGTGACCACGGAGATGGTGATTTTTGAGTGGCTGCAAACGGCCGAACACCCCCAATTCAGGGAAATCCTGGCCCGGGTCAAGTCAGCTTCGTGACAAAAAGTTTTCTGATAATGGAAAGTGATCAAACCATCACAGACCATTCACAGGAGACCCTTCGCATGACCTACCGCCAATACCATGCACGTTCTTTGCAGGAACGCGACGCTTTTTGGACCGAGCAAGCCGCGTTGATTGACTGGCAGAAGTCTCCAGAGCAGGTTTGTGATTACAGCAACCCGCCGTTTGCCAAATGGTTTGTCGGTGGCACCACCAACCTGTGCCACAACGCGGTGGATCGCCACCTGGCCAAACACGCCGATCAAAACGCGCTGATCGCGGTCTCGACGGAAACCAACACCGAGCGGGTTTATTCCTTCAAAGAGTTGCATGCCGAGGTGCAACGCATGGCGGCGGCGCTGCAAAGCTTGGGGGTGGTGCAGGGCGATCGGGTCTTGATCTACATGCCCATGATTGCCGAAGCGGTTTTTGCCATGTTGGCCTGCACCCGCCTGGGGGCTTTGCATTCGGTGGTGTTCGGGGGCTTTGCCGCCGGCTCACTGGCCTCGCGCATCGACGATGCCCAGCCCAAGGTCATTGTGAGCGCCGACGCCGGTTCGCGTGGAGGCAAGGTCGTCGCTTACAAGCCCCTGTTGGACGAGGCCATTGTCTTGGCTCAGCACAAACCGCAAAGCGTCTTGATGGTGGACCGGGGACTGGCTGCTTTTGACAAAGTGCCTGGGCGAGACGTCGATTGGGCCACTTTGCGCACGCAGTTTGCCGACACCGTGGTGCCCTGTGTCTGGGTTGAATCCACCCACCCCAGCTACACGCTCTACACCAGCGGCACCACGGGCAAACCCAAGGGCGTACAGCGCGACACGGGGGGGTATGCGGTGGCCTTGGCGGCCAGCATGAAGTCGATTTTTCAAGGCCAAACAGGCGAGACCTATTTCTGCACCAGCGACATTGGCTGGGTGGTGGGACACAGCTACATTGTCTATGGCCCGCTGATTGCGGGGATGGCCACGATCGTTTATGAAGGTTTACCGACACGGCCTGACGCGGGTATTTGGTGGTCCTTGGTCGAAAAATACCAGGTAACCCGGATGTTCAGCGCCCCCACTGCCATTCGGGTCCTGAAAAAACAAGACCCCGAATTGATGAAGAAATACAACATCAGCAGCCTCAAAGCCCTCTATCTGGCGGGTGAACCCTTGGACGAACCCACCGCCCAATGGATCAGCAGCGCCCTGAATGTGCCCATCATTGACAACTACTGGCAAACCGAGTCGGGCTGGCCGATTCTGACCTTGGCCAATGGCATTGAGGCGCAAAAATCCAAATTTGGCAGCCCTGGTCTGGCCATGTATGGCTATGACGTCAAGTTGTTCAATGAAACCACCGGTGAAGAGTTGATCGGCCCCAACCAAAAAGGCGTGGTGGGCATTGAAG
>CAIUTG010000032.1 GCA_903902035.1 uncultured Curvibacter sp.
CCACCAACAGGCCCAAGGCCGAAGCCGAGCCATACCGTTGCAAAGTGTAGTAGCCCTGGAGGCCCAGCACAAATCCGACAAACAGGCCCGACACCGCGATGATGGACAAAGACAAATTGCCCAAAAAGAAAATCTGGTCGCGCACCAAGCCAAAGCGCTTCAGGCAGGCGGGCAAGGTGCCCAGCAAGCGGCAAAACAAGCGGGCCGCCGCGCCGACCCGGGCCAAGTGCCCCCGTGTCCAGGCCCCAACGCAGGCCAGGGCGTCCAAGCATTGATCCATCGCGTTCGTGCTCATTGCAAAGGGGCCTTTGTACCAAAATCATCGGCCACCGTGGGGCCAGGGTAATGAAAACGCACCGGCCCTTCTGGCAAGGCATTCACAAACTGGTGCACCAAGGGGTCTTCGCTGGCCCGCACCGCTGCCGGGGCCCCCTGCGCCACCACATGACCATTGGCCAAAATGATGACATGGTCGGCAATGCCAAAGGTCTCATCCAGGTCGTGCGAAACCACCACACTGGTCAAACCCAGGGCGTCGTTCAATTGACGAATCAAGCGGGCCGAGGTGCCCAAAGAGATGGGGTCCAAACCCGCAAAGGGTTCGTCGTACATGACCAACTCGGGATCCAGGGCAATGGCCCGGGCCAAAGCCACCCGACGGGCCATGCCCCCGGAGATTTGTGAGGGCATCAAATCACGCGCGCCGCGCAGGCCCACCGCATTGAGCTTCATCAGCACAATGTCGCGGATCAGCTCGGGGGACAGGTCGCTGTGCTCACGCAAGGGGAAGGCCACGTTGTCGAACACACTCAGGTCGGTGAAGAGGGCGCCAAATTGAAACAACATGCCCATGCGCCGACGCACGGCGTAAAGGGCTTTGCGGTCGTTCGGGCGCAGCGGCTGGCCTTCAAACAAGACCTCCCCACTTTGGGGGCTGACTTGCCCGCCGATCAACCTCAGAACCGTGGTTTTCCCGCCGCCAGAGGCCCCCATCAAGGCCGTGACCTTGCCTTTGGGGATGCTCAAACTCACATCGCTGAGCACCGGCGAGCCCCCGTAACCAAAGGTCAGGTGCATGAGTTCGACCAGGGATGTCAAAGGGGCGTTGGAAGTCATAAAAAAAGATCGGGAAAACCCCGATCTCCCTATGATAACTGAGCCCCGTGAATTCTTCAGCGAGGCAACTCGCTGTGTCCCATGAGGAATTGTTCGACCGCCCGCGCCGCCTGCCGGCCTTCGCGGATCGCCCAGACCACCAAGCTCTGGCCCCGGCGCATGTCACCCGCGACAAAAACCTTGTTGACATTGGTGGCATAGCCGCCTTGGTCTTCGGTGCTGGCCTTGGCATTGCCACGCGCATCTTTGTCCACCTGGAAGCCTTCCAGAATGCTGGCGACGGGATTCACAAAGCCCATGGCCAAAAACACCAGGTCGGCCTTGTGCTCTTTTTCGGTGCCGGGGATTTCGACCAGCTTGCCGTCCTTGAACGTCACCTGCACGGTTTTCAAACCCGTCAACTTGCCGTTCTTGCCGATGAATTCTTTGGTCGAAATGGCGAACTCGCGCTCACAGCCTTCTTCATGGCTGGAGCTGGTGCGCAGCTTCAGCGGCCAGTAAGGCCAAACCAAGGGCTTGTCTTCCTGTTCGGGGGGCTGGGGCATGACCTCGAATTGGGTCACGCTGGCCGCGCCATGGCGGTTGCTGGTGCCCACGCAGTCGGAGCCGGTGTCGCCGCCACCAATCACGATGACATGCTTGCCATCGGCACGGATTTGGTTTTTGAGCTTGTCGCCCGCATTGACCTTGTTTTGCTGGGGCAGGAATTCCATGGCGAAATGCACGCCCTCCAGTTCGCGACCGGGAATAGGCAGGTCACGCGACTGCTCCGAGCCGCCGGCCAACAAAACCGCGTCAAAGTCTTTTTCCAACTGGGCGGGCGAAATGCTTTCCTTGGCCCAGTTGGTGACTTTGCTGTCTTTGGGCAGTTCGCCCACCAGCACGCCGGTGCGCACGGTCACGCCTTCGGCTTCGAGCTGCTTCATGCGGCGGTCAATGTGTGACTTTTCCATCTTGAAGTCAGGAATGCCGTAGCGCAGCAAACCGCCCACGCGGTCGTTCTTTTCAAACAAAGTCACCTCGTGACCCGCACGCGCCAATTGCTGGGCGGCGGCCATGCCGGCCGGGCCCGAACCCACCACCGCCACTTTTTTGCCGGTTTTGCGGCTGGCAGGCTCGGGCTGGACCCAGCCCTGCGCCCACGCTTTGTCAATGATGGCGTGTTCAATCGATTTGATGCCCACCGCATCGCCGTTCAGATTCAAGGTGCAGGCGGCCTCGCAGGGTGCGGGGCAAATGCGGCCCGTGAACTCGGGGAAGTTGTTGGTGCTGTGCAGCACTTCGATGGCGGTTTTCCAGTCTTGGTTAAAGACCAAATCGTTGAAGTCCGGAATGATGTTGTTGACCGGGCAGCCATTGTTGCAAAACGGTGTGCCGCAATCCATGCAGCGGGCCGCTTGCACTTTGGCCTTGGCGTCGTCCAAACCAATGACGAATTCCTTGTAGTGCTTGACGCGTTCGGCAACGGGCTTGTAGCCCTCTTCCAGACGCTCAAATTCCATGAAGCCGGTGATCTTTCCCATGATGGCTGTCCTTGATGCTTGGATTGTTTAGGCGGTCACGGCGGGTTTGACAACACCCGCTGCGGCTTTTTTCTTGGCGTTGATTTCACCCAAAGCACGTTTGTACTCATTGGGGAAGACCTTGACGAACTTGCTGCGGCTGCTGGCCCAGTGGTCGAGCAACTCACGCGCACGCTTGCTGCCGGTCCAACGGTTGTGGTCTTCGAGCAGTTTCTTCAATTGCGCTTCGTCGCTTTGGTCACGGTGCCAGACGGCGCGGTCCACTTGGGCTTCTTGCTCGGCCGTGGTCAAGACCTTTTCGAGCGAGACCATGGCCAGGTTGCAACGCGAGGCAAAGCTGCCGTCTTCGTCGTACACATAGGCAATGCCACCACTCATGCCGGCCGCAAAGTTGCGCCCGGTTTGGCCCAACACCGCCACCGTGCCACCGGTCATGTACTCACAACCGTGGTCCCCCGTGCCTTCGACCACTGCCGTGGCCCCCGACAGGCGCACGGCGAAACGTTCGCCCGCCACGCCACTGAAATAGGCTTCGCCGGTGGTGGCCCCGTACATCACGGTGTTGCCCACGATGATGTTTTTGGCCGACTCGCCCCGGAAGTCCAGCGATGGCCGTACCACCACGCGCCCACCCGACAAGCCCTTGCCGGTGTAGTCGTTGGCGTCGCCAATCAAATACAGGGTGATGCCCGCCGCCAAGAAAGCGCCAAACGATTGACCGCCGGTGCCTTCAAGCTGGATGCGGATGCTGTCGTCGGGCAAACCTTCGGGATGGACCTTGGTCAAAGCGCCCGACAACATGGCCCCCACCGAGCGGTTCACATTGCGTGCCACCTCGATGAACTGCACTTTTTCGCCGCGCTCAATGGCGGGACGGGATTTTTCGATGAGGCGCTGGTCCAGCGCTTTTTCCAGACCGTGGTCTTGCTCGCTCACATGGAAGCGCGGCACTTCGGGGCTGGTGACGGGCACTGCGAACAAGCGGCTGAAGTCCAGGCCTTGTGATTTCCAGTGGTCCAGACCCGAGCGCATGTCGAGCAAATCGGCACGGCCAATCAGATCGTCGAACTTGCGGATGCCCAATTGGGCCATGATCTGACGCACTTCTTCGGCGATGAAGAAAAAGTAATTCACCACATGCTCGGGCTTGCCCGAGAACTTGGCACGCAACACCGGGTCTTGCGTGGCCACGCCCACGGGGCAGGTGTTGAGGTGGCATTTGCGCATCATGATGCAGCCTTCGACCACCAGCGGCGCGGTGGCAAAACCGAATTCATCTGCGCCCAGCAAAGCGCCGATGGCCACGTCACGGCCGGTCTTCATTTGACCATCCACCTGCACCCGAATGCGCCCGCGCAAACCGTTCAGCACCAGGGTTTGCTGGGTTTCAGCCAGGCCAATTTCCCAAGGACCGCCCGCGTGCTTGATGGACGACCAGGGCGATGCGCCCGTGCCGCCGTCGTGACCCGCGATCACCACATGGTCGCTCTTGCACTTGGCGACGCCGGCGGCAATCGTGCCCACGCCCACTTCAGACACCAGTTTGACGCTGATGCTGGAATGGGGCGAGACGTTTTTCAGGTCGTGAATCAGTTGCGCCAAATCTTCGATCGAGTAGATGTCGTGGTGCGGCGGGGGCGAAATCAGGCCCACACCGGGCACCGAGTGACGCAGTTTGCCGATGTAATCGGACACCTTGCCGCCGGGCAACTGACCGCCCTCGCCGGGCTTGGCGCCTTGGGCCATCTTGATCTGAATCTGGTCGGCCGAGGACAAGTACTCGGCCGTCACACCAAAGCGGCCTGAGGCCACTTGCTTGATCTTCGAGCGCAGCGAATCGCCGGGCTGCAAGGGCATGTCCACCTCGACCTGGGCCGCCCCAATCACGCTCTTCAGGGTCGCGCCTTGGGCGATGGGAATGCCCTTCAACTCCTGGCGGTAACGCGCCGGGTCTTCGCCGCCTTCACCGGTGTTGCTCTTGCCGCCAATGCGGTTCATGGCCACGGCCAAGGTGGCGTGGGCTTCGGTGCTGATGGAGCCCAGGGACATGGCCCCCGTGGCGAAGCGCTTGACGATTTCTTTGGCGGGTTCGACCTCCTCCACTGAAATGGCTTTGCTGGGGTCGATCTTGAATTCGAACAGGCCGCGCAGGGTCAATTGGCGCTTGGTCTGGTCGTTGATGATTTGCGCGTACTCTTTGTAGGTGTTCCAGTTGTTGGCACGGGTGGAGTGCTGCAACTTGGCAATCGCGTCGGGCGTCCACATGTGTTCTTCGCCACGCGAACGCCAGGCGTATTCGCCACCGGCATCGAGCATGTGGGCCAAAACGGGGTTGCCCGCAAAGGCGGCGTGGTGCATGCGCAAGGCTTCTTCGGCAATCTCAAACACGCCAATGCCCTGAACCCGGCTGGCGGTGCCCGTGAAGTACTTGTCAATGGTTTCGGTGTTGATGCCGATGGCTTCAAACAACTGCGCACCGCAATAGCTCATGTAGGTGCTCACGCCCATTTTGGACATGATCTTGGACAGGCCCTTGCCGATCGCCTTGATGTAGTTGTAGATGGCCTTGTCGGCCGACAGATCGCCCGGCAGGTCCTGGTGCAAGGACTGCAGGGTTTCCATGGCCAGATAGGGGTGCACGGCTTCGGCGCCATAACCGGCCAAGACCGCAAAGTGATGCACCTCGCGGGCGGTGGCGGTTTCGACCACCAGGCCCGCGCTGGTGCGCAGGCCCTCGGTCACCAGGTGCTGGTGAATGGCCGACAAGGCCAGCAGGGCCGGAATGGCGACTTGGCTGGCACTCACCCCCCGGTCGCTGATGATGAGGATGTTGTGGCCGCTCTTGATGGCGTCCATGGCTTCCGCGCAGAGCGAGGCCAGCTTGGCTTCCACACCTTCACGGCCCCAGGCCTCGGGGTAGGTGATGTCCAGCGTGTGGCTCTTGAACTTGCCCTGGGTGGTGTGGGCGATGTTGCGCAGCTTGGCCATGTCGTTGAAGTCGAGCACGGGCTGGCTCACCTCCAGACGCATGGGCGGGTTGACCTGGTTGATGTCCAGCAGGTTGGGCTTGGGGCCAATGAAAGACACCAAGGACATCACGATGGCTTCGCGAATGGGGTCAATCGGTGGGTTGGTCACCTGGGCGAACAACTGCTTGAAATAGTTGTAGAGCGGCTTGTTGCGGTCACTCAACACGGCCAGGGGGCTGTCATTGCCCATGGAGCCCAAGGCCTCTTCGCCGTTGGCGGCCATGGGGCTCATCAGGAATTTGATGTCCTCCTGGCTGTAACCAAAAGCCTGTTGCAGCTGCAACAAAGGCGTGTTTGAACCAAAAGCCAGGGTGGGCGTTGCCGCGCCCACCGAGGCCACGTCGTCCAGTTTGATGCGCAGGTTTTCAATCCACTGCTTGTAGGGCTTGCTGTTGGCGAGGTTGGCCTTGAGCTCCTCGTCATCGATCATGCGGCCCTGCTCCAGATCAATCAGGAACATCTTGCCGGGCTGCAGGCGCCACTTGCGCACAATTTTGTTCTCGGGCACAGGCAACACGCCGGACTCGGAGCCCATGATCACGAAGTCGTCGTCGGTGATGCAGTAACGCGAAGGCCGCAAACCGTTGCGGTCCAGCGTGGCGCCAATTTGGCGGCCATCGGTGAACACGATGGAAGCCGGGCCATCCCAGGGTTCGAGCATGGCGGCGTGGTACTCATAGAAGGCCTTGCGGCGCTCGTCCATGGTGGTGTGCTGTTCCCAAGGTTCAGGAATCATCATCATCACGGCCTGGCTGATGGGGTAGCCCGCCATGGTCAACAACTCCAGACAGTTGTCGAAGGTGGCCGTGTCGGATTGATCGGCAAAGCTGATGGGGTAGAGCTTGTGCAGATCGGCCCCCAAGACGGGCGAGGCCATCACGCCTTCGCGCGCTTTCATCCAGTTGTAGTTGCCCTTGACGGTGTTGATTTCACCGTTGTGCGCCACATACCGGTAGGGGTGAGCCAAAGGCCACTCGGGGAAGGTGTTGGTGGAGAAACGCTGGTGCACCAGACCCAGGGCCGAGACACAGCGTTCGTCTTGCAAATCCAGGTAATAAGTGCCCACCTGGTCGGCCAGCAGCAGGCCTTTGTAGACCACGGTGCGGCTGGACATGCTGGGCACGTAATACTCTTTGGAGTGCGTCAGGCCCAAGGCCTGGATGTTGGCGCTGGCGGTCTTGCGAATGACGTAGAGCTTGCGCTCCAGGGCGTCCTGCACGATCACATCATTGCCACGGCCGATGAACACCTGGCGCAGCACGGGCTCTTTGGCACGCACACGGGGCGACATGGGCATGTCCAAGTTCACCGGCACATCGCGCCAACCCAGCAAGACCTGGCCTTCGGCCTTGATGGCGCGTTCCATTTCCTGTTGACACGCCAGGCGCGAGGCCTGCTCTTTGGGCAGAAACACCATGCCCACGCCATACTCACCCGCCGGGGGCAAGGCCACGCCCTGGCTGCCATCGGGGGCGATGCCGTTGCGGGCCATTTCTTCGCGGTAGAGCGCATCGGGCAGCTGGATCAAAATGCCTGCGCCATCGCCCATCAGCTTGTCCGCCCCCACCGCACCCCGGTGGTCCAGGTTCTCCAAAATCTTCAGGGCGTTTTGGACAATCGCATGGGACTTATGCCCTTTGATGTGGGCCACAAAACCCACGCCGCAAGCGTCGTGCTCTTGAGCGGCCGAGTACAAGCCGTTTTGTTGCAAATGTTGAATTTCGGCTGCCTGGTTCATGGCGATTCCTGAAAAGTAGCGGGGCACCAAGTCCCCAGTTGCACAATGAATGTTTCGCGTTTCGCAAGGGCGATGAGCGTATCGCATTGCAACAAAAATGCCAAACTATTTAAATAGGGGTCAGATGTTAATTTTAAAACATCGACATTCATTACCCAGAATATTAGGGACAGATTAAATCAAGGCGGTCGTGAACGGGGGCGGCCCGGTTTGGCCGGGGTCAAGCGGCGTGCGGTCTGGCCCTGCAAGCTTTGAATGAAAGCGGGGTCTCCCAAAACCCAGCCCTGGCGGGTGGTTTTTTCAAATTGCTGAATCTGGGACTCGGACAAACCCGCCTCCACCAAGGCCGCATAGGCGGCTTCCCGGGCAAACGGGGTATTGCCCAAGGCCCAATAATCCGGGTGAGGCCCCCAACCCCGACCCAAAACAGGCTCAGGCAAATGGGGGGCAAGCCGCCCAGCGTAGTGCGCGCCACTGCCCCAGGCCTGTTCAAAAGAGTGCGTACTCAAGCCCTCACGCACCGAAAGGGTGTCCAAAAACACCATCGCGGCCAGGACTTGGTGCCCAGGTTGCAGCACGCTGACCCGGTAACGCCCTTCCCACAGCGTGCCGCTGCGCCCATGGCGGCGGTTGAATTCACGGGTGTATTTGCGCCCCAAGGCCTGCATGAACCCGGCCAGAGCCCCGGCGCTGGCCGGGGTCAAGAGCCAGAACACCCGGTTTTCAGTCAAGGCCCAGGCATGCACCTCGACCCCGGCATCGGCGGCATAGGCCTGCGCCGCCGCCAGCAGGCTCAGGCGGTCAGCGTCGTCCCCAAACACGGGGGCACCGTTGTGGCCGCGCTGCATCACCAGGTGCGGCAAACCAGGCATTGACAAACGGGCTAAGCGAGCCATGGCAAGGCGCAGTCGGGCTTCAAGCCAGAAGGGGAAACCGGGTGGACGCCAGCGCCTGTAAACCGAACTCGGCCAACAAAGCCCGCAAGCGCTCGGCGGCGGACCCGGCGCGTTGCCCCTGCCCCTGCCCCTGCCGCTGAGCCGAGCCGATCGGGCCCTTTTTGGCCAGAATCAACTCGTTTTTCAGGCTGTGCTCCCAGCCCACCAGCTCGGTCACCGTGACCTCATAGCCCTGCGACTCCAGGTACAGACAACGCAGCACATTGGTCAGCTGGCTGCCCATTTCGCGGGTGTGCAGGGGATGGCGCCACAGTTCGGCCAAGGGGGTCTGCTTCAGAAACAAGGCCTTGTTTTGCCGCAAATGGCTGGCCAGCTCGGCTTGACAACACGGCACCAACACCATGTAACGGGCCTGCTTGGCCAGGCCAAAGGCGATGGCATCGTCGGTGGCGGTGTCGCAAGCGTGCAAGGCCGTGACGACGTCGATTTGCTCAGGCAGGCGGGTGTCGCCAGTTGCCTCGGCCACCGTGGTGTGGACGAAGGTCATGCGCTCAAAGCCCATCTCCGCCGCCATGGCTTGAGACCGTTCAACCAGTTCGGCCCGGGTCTCAACGCCGTAAATATGCCCTCGCCCCAAAGCTTTGATGAAGAGGTCATAAATGATGAAGCCCAGATAAGACTTGCCGGCCCCATGGTCGGCCAAGGTGGGACCCTTCGAGGGCAGGCCTGGGGCTGATTTCGGTTCGTTCGCCAACCACTCCTGCAACAAGGTCTCAATGAACTGAAACAGGTGATAGACCTGCTTGAGCTTGCGGCGGGAGTCCTGGTTGAGCCGCCCCTCCCGGGTCAGGATGTGCAAGGCCTTGAGCAAGGCAATCGATTGCCCAGGCCGGATCAGCTCGGCCACCGCCGGATCCACTTCAGCGCGTTTTGGTTTCATGGTCATGGTCAGAGTGTGGCCCCACATCCAGCGCCTGCCAAGCGGCTTGGCCCATGGTTCGCAGCAAGGCCAGATTGCGTTCGTAGATCGTCTCGGCCTCAGGCAGGGCCGCCACCGCGCGGGCGATGCTGTCTTCGCGCAGCAGGTGCAGGGCCGGGTAAGGCGCGCGGTTGACGCAATGCCCCATGTCCTGGGGCGGCGCATCAAAAAATTCAAAGCGGGGGTGAAAGGGCGCGATTTGCAAAACCCCTTCAAAGCCCGCTTGACGCAAACAGCGTTCGGCCCGGGGCAAAAAAGCGTGCATTTCCAGAAACTCAGGCCAAGCCGCAGGCAAAACCAACACCGTGGTGTCGCGCTCTACCGGCGAGGTGTCGGCCAAGTCCTGTAGCGCCGAGGCCAGCACCTCCAGCACCTCGCCCTCTTGCACCGCAGGGCTCACCACCCAATGGATTTGCCGCTTGACATGCACCGCCTTGGCAAAGGGACACAGGTTCAAACCAATCACCGCCCGCTCCAGCCAAGCTTGCATGTCCTGCAAGACCCGGGTTTCACTGGGCCCGGTCATGGCACCCCGCCCTGCCAGCGGATGCCGGTCAAGCGCTCGTGCTCGCGCAGGGCAAAGCGGTCGGTCATGCCGGCGATGTAGTCCACCACGGCCCGCTGCACGGGGGCTTGAGCCGCAAAGTCGGCCTGCATTTCCGTGGGTTGCTCGTTGTAGATGCGAAACAGGTCTTGCACCACCTCGCTGGCGCGTGTCGTGGTGGCCATGACCTGGGGATGGCGGTAGAGCGCACTGAATAAAAACCGCTTCAAGCCCTGCGACTGCTCGGCCATGCGCTCACTGAAACGCACCAAAGGCGGCGCTTGCCGCACTGCCTCGACCGAGCCAATGCCTTGGTCTTGCAAGGCCTGGGAGGTGGCGGCCATGAGGTCATAAATTTGGGCGCTCAACATCCGCCGAATGGTCTCATACAGCAGGCGACGGCCGCTGTTCGGCTGGGCCAAATCGGGGTATTCCGCCAAGGTGGCACAGCGGTGTTCATCGAACAAGGGCACATCCGTCAGTTGCGTCAACGTGATCAGGCCGGAACGCACACCGTCGTCGATGTCGTGCGCGTTGTAGGCAATTTCGTCGGCCAAGTTGCACAGCTGGGCTTCCAGGCTGGGCTGGGTTTTGTCAAGAAACCGCCGTCCCACACCACCAGGCTCCAGGGCCTCCAGGGCCCGGGCGTTGGCCATTGAGCAATGCTTCAAGATGCCTTCGCGGGTTTCAAAACTCAGGTTCAAGCCATCAAAAGCCGGGTAACGGTGTTCCAGCTCATCGACCACCCGCAGGCTTTGGAGGTTGTGCTCAAAGCCATTCAAGCCCGCTGGTGCGGTTGGGTCCGAGGCCTTGACGCAGGCATTCAAAGCATCTTGCCCGGCATGGCCAAACGGGGTGTGACCCAGGTCATGGGCCAAGGCGATGGCTTCCACCAAATCTTCATTGAGGCCCAGGGCCCGGGCCACCGAGCGCCCCAGCTGCGCCACCTCCAAGGAATGGGTCAGGCGGGTGCGAAACAAATCACCCTCGTGGTTCAAAAACACCTGGGTTTTGTAGACCAGGCGCCGAAAAGCCGAGGAGTGCACGATGCGGTCGCGGTCGCGCTGAAAGTCGTCCCGGGTCGGTGCGACGGGTTCCTGAAAACGACGTCCCCGCGTGCGGGCCGGGTGGCTGGCGAAGGCCGCAAGGGGTCTGGCCGAGGTCAAGGGGGGGCTCAGGTCTTGCAGCAAGCGTCGATCACCTCGCGCACCAGCGCTTCAGGCGCACTTTGCACCACTGCCACGCCCGGCGTCTGAATCAAGACCCACTTGATGTCACCTGCCTCGGATTTTTTGTCCAGCCGCATCAACGCCAGGTAGCGCCCCGCATTGTCTTGTGCGTCCAGCACCGGGGCCACCACCGGCAAGCCCGCGCGCGCAATCAAGGCACGCAAATCAGCCACCCATGAGTTGCTGACAAAACCCAGGCGCTGCGACAAGGTGGCGGCCATGACCATGCCACAGCCCACGGCCTCGCCATGCAGCCAGGTGCCAAAACCCAGGCCCGCTTCGATGGCGTGACCAAAGGTGTGGCCAAAATTCAAAATGGCGCGCAGTCCGGCCTCGCGCTCGTCTTGCCCCACCACCTCGGCCTTGATCTGGCAACTGCGCTCAACCGCATGGGCCAGAGCCTGGGGCTGCAGGGCGCGCAGGTCATCGATGTGGGTTTGCAGCCAGGCCAAAAAATCCGTGTCAAAAATCGGCCCGTATTTGATGACTTCGGCCAGACCCGCCGACAACTCCCGCGCTGGCAAGGTGTGGAGCAAGGACAGATCGCACAGCACCCGCTGGGGTTGGTAAAACGCCCCGATCATGTTTTTGCCCAAAGGGTGGTTGATGGCGGTTTTGCCACCCACCGACGAGTCCACCTGGGCCAGCAATGTGGTGGGCAATTGCACAAAAGGCACGCCGCGCATGTAGCTGGCGGCGGCAAAACCCGCCATGTCGCCCACCACCCCGCCGCCCAGGGCGTAGATCACGGTTTTGCGGTCGCAGCCATGGGCCAAGAGCGCGTCAAAAATGAGGTTCAGGGTTTCCCAGGTTTTGTAGGCCTCGCCATCGGGCAACACCACTTCAAACAACTGGGCATGGCGTGTGCCCAAGGCCGCCTTCAAGTGCGCGGCATAGAGCGGGGCCACGGTGGTGTTGCTGACAATCAGGGCCGAGTGGCCCTTGAGCCCTTCATAGCTGGCGGGGTCTGACAACAGGGACTCACCGATCAAGATGTCGTAGCTGCGCTCGGCAAAGTCAATCGTGATGCGCTGGGCCGGACCAAGCGACGGGGCCGAATTCAACATGGTCAATAGGACCTTTCCATTTGAGGGGGTTGCTGCGGGGTCGGCCAGGGCAGGTTCAAACGCTGGGCAATGTCGCGCACCAAAAAACTCATCGATGGGCGACCGGTTTCCAAAATGAATGAGGCCGAGTCACGGTACCAGGCGTCGCGGGCGCTGAACAGTTCTTGCAATTTGGCCATGGGGTCGGCCACCTGCAAAAGGGGGCGCACTTTGTCGTGACGCAAGCGGCGCATCAACTCCTCGGGCTTGGCGCGCAGATAAACGCAACGGCCACAGGCTTTCAGCAAGTCCCGATTGACAGCCTGCGTGACGATGCCTCCGCCAGTCGAGACCACGCCTGGATGGTTTTGCATGACATCGGCCAGCACTTGGGATTCCAGCGCCCGAAAGGCCGCTTCACCTTCGCGCTGGAAATACTCACGGATCGAGACCCCCAGACGCGCCTCAATCAAGGCATCGGTGTCCGCGAAAGCCACGCCCAAGCGGCGCGCCAACTGGCGACCCACGGTGGTTTTGCCGGCGCCCGGCATGCCGATCAAGACACAAAGCATGGGCTCATTGTAAGTTAGCCCCTTCCACGATCACCCGTGGCGAAATAAAGATCAGCAGCTCCTGCTTGGTTTGGGATCGGGTCTTGGTTTTGAACAAAGCCCCCAGCACCGGCACGTCCCCCAACAGCGGCACCTGGGTCTGACTCACCACCTCGGTGGTTGAATAAATCCCGCCGATGACCACCGTCCCCCCGTTTTCCACCAGCACCTGGGTGCGCACATGCTTGGTGTCAATCGTCACCCCCGCCGCCGTGACCGCGCCCGGGCTGTCCTTGTTCACATCCAGCTCCAGAATGACCTGCCCGTCGGGGGTGATCTGCGGTGTGACTTCCAGGCTCAAGACGGCTTTTCTGAAAGACACCGACGTGGCCCCGCTGGCCGTGGCCTGTTGGTAGGGGATTTCGGTGCCCTGCTCAATCACGGCCTTGGTCTGGTCGGCCGTGACCACCCGAGGGCTGGACAGCACATGGCCCTGACCATCGGCCTCCAGCGCGGAGATCTCCAAGTTCAGAATCTGACTGGTGCCTGCCTTGAAAATAGACACCCCCAGACTGGCCGGTGCGTAGCCACTTTGCCCCACCGCCGGCAAGCTGACAAAAGCTGAATTGAAGGCGGCGTTGCTGCCCAAGGCCACTTGCGTGCCGCCACTGCCACCCAAGAGGCCGCCCCCGCCCAAACGCACCCCCAGGGAACTACCAAAACTGGCATTGGCCTCAACAATCTTGGCTTCGATCAAGACCTGGCGCAAGGGAATGTCGAGCTTTTTGAGCAAGCCAGCCACCGCCTGCTGTCGTAGCGGGGTGTCGGTCACAAACAATTGGTTGGTGCGCGGTTCGGCCATGACCGCGCCCCGGCTCGACAAAAACTTAGCCCCTGACCCCATGCCTGCGCCCAAGCCAGCCCCAGCGCTCCCCGCTGCGTCCCACGCATGACTTGGCCCCGTGGCATACGCGCTGCTGGCGCTGGCCGTGCCGCGCAACTGGGCGGCCAAATCGATGGCATGGGCGTAGTTCAATTGGTAGGATTGCGTGACCAGGGGCTCCAAACGCTCTTGCCACTGGGCCGTCTCCCACTCGCGCTTGATGCGCCCCTCGGCTTCGCTCAAAGGGGCGATCCAAATCACATTGCCTTGGGCTTGTTGGGTCAGTCCTTTGGCCTCCAAAATGATCTGCAAGGCCTGGTCCCAGGGCACGTCTGTGAGTCGGAGCGTCAAGCTGCCCTTGACCGAATCCGAAACCACCAAATTGAGTTGGGTGAAATCGGCCAAGACCTTGAGCGCTGCGCGCACCTCGATGTTTTGAAAATTCAGCGAGATCGGTGCCCCGCTATAAGGGGAAACCAGCGGCGAAGGTGCGACGGCAAGGGGCTGCACACCGGCAAGGGGTTGTGCCGTCAACCCGCCCCCCACCAGCCCAAGCCCCCAAAGCGAGGCCACGCCAAGCCCGAACCGGCCCCAGGTTTTGAGTGAACCCGGTTTCATGGTGCGGCCCCATGCACCGCGTCCAGCGACAAGATGCGTTTTTGCTGCTGCCAGGCCCAAGCGCCTTGTGGCAAGCGCACTTTGACCCGTTGGCTCAATTCCACCGAATTTTGTGAAATGCGGTCCAGCCGCCAATCGGGCGTTGGCCATTCACCGATGCGCCAGGCCCTGAGCTGGGCGCCGACCCGAATCAGGGCGGCAGGGCCTTCCTGGTCCTGCCACAGGCCCTGCAACAGCCAATCGGTCGACTGCGGGGCCGCCACCGCGTCGGGTGGCAGGCGCTGAAAGGGGTCGGGCGCGGCTTGGCCTGCAAAGGCTTCCGGCACAAAGGCCGTCGCCAGGTTCGTTGTCGGCCCCACTGAGGGGCTGGAGGGCGGGGTTTGCAACTGCACCTCGATCCAGGCGGTCACCCCCGCCGGACGCTCCAAATTGGAACCGGAAGAGGCCAGCAAAGAAACGCCGGGGTCACAAGCCCACAAGCCCGCAACCAAACCAACGGTGAGCAGCCCCCATCGGGGCGTCATGAAGACGGCCCGACAAAACGGTAGGTGCTGGCGCGCACGGTCCACAACAAACGCTCATCCAACGCCGGGGTGGTTCGGCTCAAGGTCCAGTGGTTCAAAATCACGATTCGCGGCAAACGGGCCACGGCCGCACAAAACGAGGCCACGTCAACCCAGCGGCCGTTCAGGCGCATTTGAATGGGCACCTCCATCAAGCCGTTTTCCAAATGCTCGCTCCCCGGTTTGAGTCCTTCAAACTGCAAATGGTATTCGACCGCCAATTGGTCCAGCGCCAACATCAAGCTGGGCAATTCAGTCGCTTTGGGCAATTGCCGCTCCAATGCTTGAACCCGCTGTTCCAGGGCCTGGGCTTGCTGCTGCAGGTCCTGGGCGGCATGCCACTGAGCCAGGCGCTCATTGAACTGGGCCTTCAGTTGTTGGGATTGCCGCTGGGCTTGGGCCAATTCCTCTTGCGCGGGCAGAATGAACGCGAACCACCCCAGGGCCAAGGTCATCCAAAAAACCACACCCACCAAGCCCCAATGGGCCACTGCTGGCCAAGCCCCCACCTCACGCCAATCGCTGCCCTTCAAGGCTTGCCAACGCGAGTCAAGCCACTGGGCCTTCATGGACTCATCTCCGGCGGGCTGGCCAAACGCAAACGGGCGCGCAGACTGAAGCCCAGATCCGTGCCCGAGGTGGCAGGGGATGTAACCACCCCCTGACGGGCCAAATCCAGCCACTCGACCTGGCTAAACGCAGGGGACGCATGCAAAGCGTGAAACAGCTGGGCCACCTGAATTTGTTGTTGGGCTTGGCCTTGAATTTCGGTTTGCAGGCCGCTCAAGCTCAACTGACTCAATGCCAAGCCGGGCGGCAACAAGGGCAATAACCGATTGAACAAATGCACCGAGGCATTGCGGTCGACTTGTAAATGTTCAATCGCCGCCGCATGGGCCTGCACGGCCGTCAAGGTGGGTTGGGCGTTGGCCAAATCTGCTGTGCGCTGCGCCAGTTGATGCAAACCCCGCTGCCATGCCTCGTGCACCTGCGCTTGCTGACGCAACGCTTGCGTCAAGCCAGCCTGCACCCCCCACACCGCCAGCAAGGCCAAGCCCGCACTGACCAGGGACCAGCGCCCCAGGCGGCGCCTTCGCTGCGCCAAGGACCACGCTCGGTGGGGCAAAAAATTGAAGCTGCGCACAGCCATCAGCGTCCCGGGGGAAGCAGCGCACAGGGCTGGGTCAAACCCCAGGCCACCGTGAAAGAAGGGGCCTCCAGCGGTGCCCCCGGCGGCACCCCCAGCGCATCGTTTTGAAGCCAGGGGTTAAATACCTGCACCAACACCCCTGCCATCCCACCGGCGCACGCGGTGGGTGCCAAGGCCTTGATCCAGTCGGGCAATCGACCACTGAGCAAGACGGCCACGCTTGGGTTGGCCGCCGTGTCGTCGCCCAAAAATGACGGCGCCAGCCCTTGGCCTGCCCAAAAACCCATCAACACCGCTTGCAACACCTCAGGCAAACACCATCCCGAGGGGGTCTGTGACGGGCCGGGCGGCGATCCACTCGGCGGGGTCCAATGGCGTCGCCCCCAGGCCAAAGAACGCTCCTCCATCAGAGCACAGCCGTTTGAATCCAGACGCACAAATTGCACCTGGGTGGACTCCTCCGCCAACAAACACAAAGCCAAGCCTGCCACCGATTCGGGCAGCACCCCAGTGCCCCAGACCTGTTGGTGCACCGCCCGCCGATAAGCGCAGGATTCCGTCTCCAACACACACACGGTCAAACCCGCCGCTTCGGCCAGCGACACCACCTGTTGCACCCGCTCCAAGCGGGTGGCCCCCACCCAGGCACTTGGGGCCTGCGAAGGGGGGTCTTCCAAATACACATCCAGCACCATGTCCGCCAAAGGCAAGGGCAGCCAGGCGGCGGCTTGTTGATGACACCACGCCAACAGCGCCGTTTCGCTGAGGTGGGGCGGCACCGGGGTGCGGTGCAGCAAGACCGCCGCACTGGGCAGACCCATGGCCACACGGGTTGGCAGCCGCGCCGCAGGGGTTGTGGCCTTCAAACGGTCCATCAAGCGCTGGAGTGCCGCCGCTACCGGGTCAAAGTCCTGTACCAAGCCATTCACCACCCAAGACGCTTGCAAAGCCTCTTGCTCAACCCGGCCCTCACTCACCCACCGCCAAGCGTCATCGGCCAGGGCCAAGCCGGCCAGACGTTTGGTTTTCTGACCCGACCCAGGTCGAGGCCAGCGGGGGATTTTCATGGTTTCATGCTAGGTGGGTTTCCATCACCGCCACCCACCACTGCCTTATTCAATCAGACCGCTCAGTCCCAGACGCGCCCCAGGAACCCGAACCCAATTCCCACCCTGGCCTAATTTCTATAATCTAGACCTTCACCCCCAAAATCCTCTATGGCCACTTCAGACCCCACCCCGCCCAAGGCCCCAGCAAATACCAGCACGGGTAAGGCGACGCCCAAAACCCCTCGCCCCTGGTGGTGGAATGTGGTGTTTGGCTTGCTCGGTTTGGGGGTGGCGGGCCTGTTGAGCCTGGTCATTCTGGTCGCCGTGGCGATGGTGGTGGCCTTCCCCAAACTGCCCGACATTTCCGACCTCAGAAACTACCAGCCCAAGCTGCCCTTGCGGGTCTTGGCCGCCGACGGCACGGTCTTGGCGGAGTTTGGCGATGAACACCGCAAATTGACCCCCATCAACGAGATTCCGCAAATCATGAAAGACGCGGTGATTGCCACCGAAGATGCGCGTTTTTACCAGCACGATGGGATTGACTATTGGGGCGTGGTGCGAGCGGGCATCGCCAACTTGGGCCGCGCCAAAGGCCAGGGGGCTTCCACCATCACCATGCAGTTGGCGCGCAACACTTACCTGAGTTCAGAGAAAACTTACACCCGCAAGATCTACGAGATGTTGCTCACCTACAAACTGGAGCACATGCTGACCAAGGACCAAATCCTTGAGATTTACATGAACCAGATTTATCTGGGCAACAAGGCCTATGGTTTCGCTGCAGCCGCAGAAACCTATTTTGGCAAACCCATCAAAAACCTCAGCATTGCCGAAGCCGCCATGCTGGCGGGCCTGCCCAAAGCGCCTTCGGCCTACAACCCGATCAGCAACCCCGAGCGCGCCCATGCCCGGCAGCAATACATCATCAACCGCATGGAAGAAAACGGCTTCATCACCGAACAAGAAGCCCAAAAAGCCCACAAAGAAGAGCTGCACATCCGCAGCAGCAGCGAGGAACACCCAGTCCATGCCGATTACCTGGCCGAGACGGTGCGGCAATTGGTGGTGGCCCAATATGGGGCGGAGGCCTACTCGCGTGGTCTGAATGTTTACACCACCGTCAACGCGGCCCAACAGGAGGTGGCCTACAAATCCCTGCGCCAGGGTTTGATGGACTATGAACGGCGGCAAATTTATCGCGGCCCCGAGGCTTTTGTCGATCTGCCCACCAACGCTTCTGACGAAGATGATGCGGTCGACGACGCCCTGGCCGATCACCCCGACAACGGCGATGTGCTGGCCGCCGTGGTGTTGGAGGTGAACCCCAAAAAAATCAGCGCCAAAATTGCCGATGGCAGTGTCGTTGACATCAGTGGCGATGGCCTCAAACCCGTGCAGTCGGGTCTGTCGGACAAGGCACCGCCCAACATCAAGATCCGACGTGGCGCGGTCATCCGGGTGGTGCACACCCCCAAAAACACCTGGGAAGCTACCCAGCTGCCCGAGGTGGAAGGGGCCTTTGTGGCGGTGGACCCCAACACCGGTGGCATCCGCGCTTTGGTGGGGGGCTTTGATTTCCAGAAAAACAAATTCAACCACGTCACCCAAGCCTGGCGTCAACCTGGCTCCAGTTTCAAGCCTTTCATTTATTCGGCGGCTTTGGAAAAAGGCTTTGGCCCGGCCACGGTGGTCAACGACGCGCCCCTGTTCTTTGAAGCCGGCACCACCGGCGGCCAAGCCTGGGAACCCAAAAATTACGACGGCAAATTTGAAGGCCCCATGAGCTTGCGACATGGGCTGGCCAAATCCAAGAATTTGATTTCAATCCGTATCCTGGAAGCCATTGGCCCCAAATACGCACAAGAATGGATTGCCAAATTTGGCTTTGACCCTGAAAAACACCCGCCCTTTCTCACCATGGCCTTGGGTGCGGGCTCCGTCACGCCTTTGCAAATGGCCGAAGCCTATTCGGTGTTTGCGAATGGCGGCCACCGCCTCAACCCCTGGATCATTGACCACATCACCGACCAAAAAGGCAAAGTGCTGGTGCAAGCCAAGCCCCCGGTCCTCAACGAAGACAACCGGGTGATCGAGCCGCGCAACGCCTACATCATGGACAGCCTCTTACAAGAAGTGGCACGCTCGGGCACGGCCGCCCGCGCTCAGGCCACCTTGAAGCGCCCCGACCTTTACGGAAAAACCGGCACCACCAACGACTCCATGGATGCGTGGTTTGCCGGCTTCCAACCCAGCTTGGTGGCCATCACCTGGATTGGTTACGACACCCCACGCAAATTGGGAGATCGCGAAACCGGGGGGGGCCTGAGCCTGCCCGTGTGGATCAGCTTCATGCAAGAGGCCCTGAAAAATGTCGCGGTGCAGGAATACCTGCCCCCGGCCGGGGTGGTGTTCACCAATGGCGACTGGTATTACACCGAATTCGCCAACGGGGCCGGGGTGACGGCCTTGGGTGAAGGCCATGCCCCAGCGGCCCAAGTCGCACCCACGCCCTCTGCCACCCCTTCGCCCAACCCGACCAATGCCACACCGGCCAACAAGCCGGCGGATGAGCGCTCGAAAATTCTGGATTTATTCCGTTAACCCTGCGCCGTGAATTGAAGTGCCTGCCCCGCTTGCTGGCTGGCCGCTTCAGTCAGTCGGGCAAAAAAAGGCAAGCCGCCCTTGGTGTCTTGCCAATCTGCCTCCACCCAGCGGTAGTGGTAGCCGCCAGATCGCGCCGCCAACCAAATTTCATGCAAGGGCTTTTGAAAATTCACGACAATCTGGCTGCGGTTGGCAAAAGTCAGGGTCATCACCCCACCGCTGCGCTGGACATCGAGGTCCACATCGGTGGTCTCATTGATCCGGTCACAGACCGTTTCCACCGCTTGCAGCAGGGCCTCGGCACGGTCGATGAATTCAAGGTCAGTCATTACAATCCAGTCATGTTGGGTATGCCAGAAATTTTAGTCAATCACACACCACGCCACCGCCCATTGGGCGCTGGCTTGTTAAAAAGTGCTTTGTGTGCCGTGGTGCTGGGGAGCTTGGTGGCCTGTGGCCAGCGCGGCCCCCTGACTTTGCCCAAGGACCCCGCCGCCGCCGACCGCGCCACTTTGCCACAAACCCTCTTGCCCGATGCCTGGCGCACCGCCCCCAAGAAAGTGCCCGACACGCCCCCACCCAACCCAGGCTCCAGCCCGCCTGCCTTACCGGCACACCCCCCGGCCCCCTTGAACCCTTCTGAAGACAACGAATAAGCCTGATCAAGCCCGCCCCGACCATGACCGCCCCCTCTGCACCGAATGCCCCCCTTGCCGCTCTACCTGGCCATCCCCACCTGCACCGCCTGGACGGCCAGCTCTTCATCGAGGGCTGTGATCTGAATGATTTGGCCGCCCGCCATGGCACCCCGTTGTTCGTGTACTCCAAGGCGGCCATGCGCGAAGCCTTGGCGGCCTACCAACGGGGGTTTGCAGGACGCAAGGCCCAAATCTGCTATGCCATGAAGGCCAATTCTTCGCTGGCCATTTTGCAGTTTTTCGCCCAGGAGGGCTGTGGTTTTGACATTGTTTCGGGCGGTGAATTGGCCCGGGTCCAGGCCGCCGGGGGTGATTTGCGCAAGGTCATTTTTTCGGGCGTGGGCAAAACCCGCGCCGAGATGCGCGCGGCCTTGGAGGCCGACATTGCCTGCTTCAACGTCGAGAGCGAAGCCGAACTGACCGTGCTCAATGAAGTGAGCTTGAGTCTGGGTCGGCGCGCCCGCGTCAGCTTGCGCGTCAATCCCAATGTGGACGCGCAAACCCACCCCTATATTTCCACGGGTTTGAAAGACAACAAATTCGGCATTGCCCATGAAGAAGCCTTGGCGGTCTACCAACGTGCTGCGGCCTTGCCCGGCTTGCAGGTGGTGGGCATTGACTGCCACATTGGCTCCCAAATCACCGAAGTGGCGCCCTATCTGGAGGCCATGGACCGGGTGCTGGATTTGGTCGATCAAATTGAAGCCGCCGGCATTGCCTTGCACCACATTGACTTTGGTGGGGGCTTGGGCATCGACTACAACGGCGACACGCCCCCTGCAGCCGACCAACTCTGGGCCTTGCTTCTGGCCAAACTGGACGCGCGGGGCCATGGCCAGCGTCAATTGATGATCGAACCCGGCCGCTCTTTGGTGGGCAATGCCGGGGTCTGTCTGACCGAAGTGCTCTACCTCAAAACAGGCGAACAAAAGAATTTTTGCATCGTCGATGCGGCCATGAACGACCTGCCACGGCCTGCCATGTACCAGGCTTTTCATGGCATCGTGCCCTTAAAAGAGGGTTCACAAGAACCGTCAAACCCGGACGACCTCACCGTCTATGACGTGGTCGGGCCGGTCTGTGAAAGCGGGGATTGGCTGGGCCGCGACCGCGCATTGCAGGTTGCCCCCGGCGAGGTGCTGGCGGTGTTGTCGGCCGGGGCCTATTGCATGAGCATGGCCAGCAACTACAACACCCGGGGCCGCGCGGCCGAGGTGCTGGTGGACGGCGACCAAGCCCGCCTCATTCGACGCCGCGAAAGCAGCGCCGACCAACTGGCACTGGAATCCCTGCTTTAAGCCACCGCTGGCCCGAACACGGCGGGGCCGGTGGCTTCAAATCCGGGCCCGAATCCGGGCCCTTTGCTCGCGCCAGTAACGCACCAAGCGCCAGCCCAGCAAGAGCGCTAAAAGCAGGCCATAGACGGCCACTTCGTTGAAGTTGTGCTTGGCTGCCCGCATCCAGAAAAAATGCAGCAACGCCAGCAAGGCAATGCCGTAAACCAGGCGGTGCAAGCCTTGCCAGGCCTTGGCCCCCAAGCGTTTGATGGCGGCATTGAAGGAAGTCAACGCCAAAGGAATCATCAACAACCAGGCGCCAAAACCCACCAGGATAAAGGGCCGCTTGGCCAGGTCGTGAACGATGTCAGCCCAGTCCAGGTCCATGTCAAAAACGGCATAGCTGAGCAAATGGCAGCAGGCATAAAAGAAAGCAAACAGCCCCAATTGACGCCGAAAACGCAGCAACCAGGGCCAAGACAACAATTGACGTAGGGGGGTCACCGCCAGAGTCAACCAAAGGGCTCGCAGGGTCCAGTCCCCCAGGGAGCGAATCAAATGCTCGGCCGGGTTGGGCCCCAGGCTGTCGTTGAGCACCCCCAGCACCAGGAAGGCCAAGGGGCTCAAGCCCAAGACCAATAGCCCGCACTTGCCCCACAAAATCCAACGCTCGCGACGGGACTGAGAAGCGGACAAAAAACGCGCCATGGCTTAGAAGTTGCGCCGCAAATCCATGCCCGCATAGAGCGAAGCCACTTGTTCAGCGTAGCCATTGAACATCAGGGTTTTGCGTTTCTTGGTCAACAAACCGCCCTCACCCAAGCGCCGTTCGGTGGCCTGGCTCCAGCGGGGGTGATCGACCTCGGGGTTCACATTGGAATAGAAGCCATACTCATCGGGGGCCGCCTTGTTCCAGGCGGTCGCGGGCTGATGGTCAGTGAAGCGGATGCGCACCAGACTTTTGGTGCTTTTGAAGCCATATTTCCACGGCACGACCAGACGCACCGGAGCGCCGTTTTGGTTCGCCAGGGGCTGGCCATACATGCCAAAGGTCAGCAAGGTGAGGGGGTGCATGGCCTCGTCCAGCCGCAAGCCCTCCACATAAGGCCAGTCCAGCAGACGCGAGCCCACATAGGGCATGGTTTTGGGGTCGGCCAAAGACTGAAACTCCACGTACTTGGCGCTGCCCAGGGGCTCGACCCGGCGAATCAACTCGGCCAGGGAATAGCCCTGCCAAGGCAAGACCATGGACCAGCCTTCGACGCATCGCAAGCGGTAAACCCGTTCTTCTTGGGGGGCCAGCTTTTGCAAGTCTTCCAAAGCAAATTCGATGGGTTTTTTGACCAGACCATCGACCTTCACGCGCCATGGGTGCGTGACCAGGGAGTGGGCATTGCGCGCAGGGTCGGCCTTGTCGGTGCCAAATTCATAGAAATTGTTGTACCCCGTGGCGTCTTTGAAGGGGGTGATTTTGTCCGGCAAAGACTCGGCCGCCCCAGCCAGGCCGGGCAGGCCAGCCGCCAACACCGAGCCCGCGCTCAGGGTGGCGGCTTGCCCCATCCACTGCCGCCGCTCATTCCAAACGGCCTGCGGGGTGATTTCGCTGGCAAGGGGGTGCACAAACCCGGATTTTGAGGTGTGAATCAACATGGCCTGCTCCATTTGCTTTGAGATGCGCAATTTAACAGTGCACACGAACCCCATAAAAAAAGGGCCCGCAAAGGCCCTTTTCACATGACGGCTTCAAGCACACGAGGTCAGTGCAAACCAGCGATGTAATCGGCCAGGGCCTTGATTTCTTTGTCGCTGAGCTTGGCGGCCACGCCGGTCATTTGCACGCTGTTTTGGCGAACCCCATCGCGAAAGGCGGTCAGCTGGGCCACGGTGTAGTCACTTTGCTGACCCGCCAGTCGAGGGTATTGGGCGGGAATGCCTGCGCCATTGGGGCTGTGGCAGCCCGCACAGGCGGCCATTTTCTTATCGCTGCTGCCACCCCGGTACAGGGCTTGGCCCAAGGCCAAGGTGTCTTTGTCCTTGGCGAAACCGGCTTTTTGTTTTTGGCTGGCCAACCAGTAGGCAATGTTCTTCATGTCCGCCTCGCTCAGCGAGGCCACCATGCCCGTCATCACGGGGTTGGCGCGCTGGCCCGACTTGAACTCGCTCAGTTGTTTGACCAAATACTCAGGGTGCTGGTGGGCCAGCTTGGGGTAGGCGGGGGAAGCCGAGTTGCCATCCGCACCATGGCAAGCAGCACAGACCGCCGTGTAACTTGCCTCGCCGGCAGCCAGATCGGGCTTGGCCGACTTGGGCGCCTCTGCGGCTTTTTCCTCGGCTTGGGCGGGGGAGAGTGTCAGCATCAACACGGTGCTGATCAGCAAAGAGGCGAGAGTGGCAAGCAGCTTCATAGGACGTCTCGAGTAGTTGAACGGAGCGCTAAACGGCCGGATTCTACAATGCGACAAAGCTCTGTTTGGGCTTTGCAC